>NZ_JBFPKI010000024.1:0-62488 GCF_040948675.1 Paraburkholderia sp. BR14312 | reverse complement strand
TTCATGGCAGGCCCCGCAGCGGTTGCAGCAGTCTGCCAGCTTGCCAGCGCTCAAAAACACGACATCTGTAAATAGCCAGAACACGACATTAGGACGTAGCCCTCACATCAAAAAGTTCGATAATTTGTGTTATGTAAAATCGAATAACGTCCACCGGGCACATCTCCTGCGCCGCGAACCCATGCCGCCTCACTGGAGGAACCCATGACGCCCGCCCCCACATCCGGGCAACCACCCGGCGCCGGTTCCCACCCAGAGCCAACGCGCGCACAGCGCGTCGCCGCCTGGCTCGGTCTGTGCGCGGTGCCGCTCATCTGGCTGCTGCATCTGGCGCTCGGCGTCACGCTCGTTTCCACGGCCTGCGCCGACGTCGTCACGCAGGATCCGATGCCAGGCTGGCACGGCACGCAGTGGATCCTCGGCATCGCCTCGGTTTGTGCGCTCGTGCTTGCACTCGCCATTACCTACGCCGCCGGCCGCGCCTGGCGCAAGATTGCCTACGTCGCGCACGAAAAACGCGACGCCAACCGCTTCGTCGCCTAGTGCGGAGCGACGGCTTCCGTGGCCTTCACTTTTGGTCTCGCTTTTTCGATCTGCATACTGATCGCGGTACCGATCGAGCGCCTCTGCACGGCCTTCGACTAGGCGTCGCGATCTCCGCGTTGCAAACACCGCCAGACAGCCCGAATGCGCCAGCGTTAGCGAGCGAGGCCTTTTCTTTGGATTGCAGATGATCGCCTCGGACCAACGCACTCGCCGAAGCGCGAGATCCACGAAATTCCCGGCGTTATTGCCGCGACCGTTGCGCTCGCAGCGTAGTCTGAGGAAACGTCAGAAAAGCAAGTTTTACCGTATTTTCGCGGCCATCACGACAGGGGCGAATCGGCAAAGGCAACGGAGCAATTTGGCCGGGCAAGTCCCCGCATTTCGCCCAATTGAATGGAGTGCTTCCGACGTACAGTCACATCCGTAGGCATGGACGCATGTGAAACCGCCTGCCGATTCCAGGGAGATCGGCAGTGAAATCGTTAAGTAAGACTATGTATCAGGTCGCACGATTCGTTATCCGATGGATGGATCAGATGACGGGATCGTAACGCCATCCCTCGCGGCTCCATTGCATCGTATGCGTCGGCGCGAGCGCGGCGATGAAATCGGCGTCGTGCGAGGCCACGATCAGCGCGCCTGGGAAGTCCGCTAGCGCCACTTTATCGTGCAATGCCCGGCGCAAGCCGTACGCTTTAAAAGCGGTCGATCATGCCGAACTGCACGCCGCGCACAGGCGCACCCGGCCAGGACGGCGGAAGGCCGGTGACGTTCACACCGCGCAGCGTGAAGGTCGCCTGATTGCGATTGCGCAGCCACCCTGCGCTCGCGTAGAGCAGCACGCGCTTCGAGAGGTCGTACTCGCACGCGGCGCTGAACTGGTCGGCGTCGTTGTCGGCGCCCGAGAGGTCGTGCACCCACGCGTAACCCAGTGAAGCGCGAAACCGCGAGGTCACCGCATAGCGCGCCGAGACCGAAACGCCGTTGTTGTGGTTGCGCGGCGTGCCGCCATCGCCGTTGAAGTACGCGAGAAACCCGGTCACCGGCCCGAGCACATACGACACGCCGCCCAGATTGGCTCGCAGCGCGCCATCGCCGTTTTGCTGTTGATGCGCCCAGGAGATGCGAAACGGTCCGTGCCGCCACTCGACGGTTTCGATGTTGCCGGCCAGCCCGTTGCTGCCCGTGGACGGATCGCGCAGCGAGGCCATCAGCGTGGTCGAGAAACCGTAGATGTCGGGAGACAGATACGTGATCGCGTTGCTTTCATAAGGCGTGATCTTCGACAGATTGTTGAGGCCCGAAGCGATGGTGCCCGCGCCGAACGCGTCGAGCTGTCCCTTGAACGGGATATAGATCGGCGAGTATTGCCGCCCCACGCGCACCGTGCCCCACTGCGTGCCGACTCCTATCCACGCCTGGCGGTTGAAGATCGTGTTCGCTACGGCAAAGGTGCCGTCGTTGGAGCCGAAGCCGTTTTCCAGCTCGAACAATATCTTCATGCCGCCGCCGATATCCTCCACGCCCCGCAGCCCGAAGCGCGAGCCGCGATACGCGCCCGAGTCCATGCGCGCGACCCAGCCCGCGCCCGGATTCGTCACTTCGATGCTCGTGTCGAGCGCCCCGTACAGCGTGACCGAGCTTTGCGCGTGTGCGCTTATCGTGTGCAACGTGGCGAAGGTTGCCGCAGACAACACCGCCCAGGCGCGCGCTGCGCGCAATGTTCGACTCATGTGGGAAAAGCGGGTGAAGCGCACGAGCGGTGCGTCGCATGCTGCATGAGGGGCGGCAGGCGTCGTGCTTGTGACCTGCCGCCGCGTGGAAAAACCGCAAGCCGCGGCCACCCGGTGCAGCCGGGCGGCCGCGCGTTGCTTATTGCTTCGGCAGCGCGTAGGCAATCACGTAGTCGCCGAGCTTCGTGCCGAACGAGCCGTGCCCGCCTGCCGCGATCACGACGAACTGGCGGCCGTTCACCGCGTACGTCATCGGCGTGGCCTGGCCGCCCGCCGGCAGCCGCGCTTGCCAGAGCCGGTTGCCGTTGTTCACGTCGAAGGCGCGCAGGTAGTTGTCCGCCGTCGCGCCGATGAAGATCACGCCGCCCGCCGTCACCATCGGACCGCCCAGCATCGGCATGCCCGTGCGGAAGGCCACGGGAATCGGCGAACTGTCACGCGTCGTGCCGATGCGCTTTTTCCAGACGATCTGGTTGGTCTTCAGGTCGACGACGGAGATATAACCCCACGCCGGCTGCTTGCAAGGCAAACCGATCGGCGACATGAACGGATTGAGCGTCACGCCGTAAGGCACGCCGTATTGCGGCTGGATGCCCGCCTCCGTGCCGCTGCCCTTCGCGCCCGGCTGCGGCTCGAGCGGATTGCCCGGCCCGCGTGGGATGAGCCGCGAGACGAACGGCAGCGCGATGGGGTTCGCCACGGCGATCTGCCGGTCGGTGTCGATGGCGAGGCCGCCCCATTCGAACATGCCGAGGTTGCCCGGGAAGATCAGCGAGCCTTGCAGCGAAGGCGGCGTGAACGTGCCTTCATAGCGCAGCTGGTGGAACATCACGCGGCAGATGAGCTGGTCGTACATCGTGGCGCCCCACATGTCGGCGTCGGTAAGATTCTTCGACGGCCGGAACGTGAGCGCCGAGAACGGCTGCGTGGCCGAGACGTGGTCGCCGGGCGCCGCGCCCTGCGGCACCGGCATTTCGGGCGCGGGCACCACGAGTGCCCCCGTGCGGCGGTCGAGTACGAACAGGTTGCCCGTCTTCGCAGGCGCGTACACCACCGGCACGGTCTTGCCGTCCTTGTCGGTGATGTCGGCGAGCGTGGGCTGCGAGGGCTGATCCATGTCCCACAGGTCGTGGTGCACCGTCTGGTAGAACCAGGCGAGCTTGCCGGTCGACGCGTGCAGCGCGAGCAGGCCCGTTGCGTAGCGCTCGAGGTCGGGCGTGCGGTCGCCGCCCCAGATGTCCGGCGTCTTCACGCCCATCGGCAGATAAACGATGTCGAGCTTGGCATCGTAGGCGGCCGGCGCCCACGAGTTCGGCGAATTCCACACGTAGTGCTCGCCGGGGCCCGGAATCTTGTTCGGGTCCGCCGCGCCCGGATCGAACGCCCACAGCAATTCGCCCGTGCGCACGTCGAAGCCGCGGATCACGCCGGAGGGCTCGCGCGTCGAGAAATTGTCTTCCACGGCGCCTGCCACGACGATCACCTTGTTCGTGACGATCGGCGGCGAGGTGGGCTCGTACATGCCCGGCGTCGTGACCGGCATGGCGTGCTGCAGGTCGAGGTCGCCGTTGTTGCCGAAGCCCGCGCAGCGCTCGCCCGTCAGCGCATCGAGTGCATACAGGTGGCCGTCGTTCACGGGCAGCAGGATGCGTCGCATGCAGGTGCCGTTCGCGGCGGCAGACGTTGCTGCGGCCGCGGGTGCGCTCGCGGGCGCGGCGGCTTGCGTTGCCGACGCGGGATCACTGGCTGGCCCACCCGCTTCGGTTCCGGAAGCCGCCGCGGCGTCCGATGCGGCCGCGGGCGTTGTCGCCGTCGCTCCCAGGTCCGCCGCCGCGGCGTTCACGGACGCCGCCGAAAGGTCCACGAACGACACGCCCCGGCAGGTCACGTGCTGGAACGAAGGATCGGCCTGAAGCTTCGGATCGAACTTCCATTTGAGCTCGCCGGTTTGGGCGTCGAGCGCGAACAGGATCTGGTGCGGCGAGCACAGGTAAAGCAGATCGCCGATCTTGATCGGCGTGACTTCGTTGGTGATCTCGACCGGATCGTTGGGGCCTTTCATGTCGCCGGTGCGGAAGGTCCAGGCCACCTGGAGGTTATGCACGTTCTCGGGCGTGATCTGCTGCAGCGGGGAATAGCGCGTGCCTTGCTGGTCGCGTCCATAAGCGGGCCATTCGGACGGCTCGATGCCGTCGACGCTCGGCGCCGGCGTGGCCCTCACCGCCGCGAGCGAGCCGTTGATCTGCTGCGGGTCGTTGAAATGCGCATACACGAGCACGCCGCCCCATACGAGCAGCCCGACCACGAGCGCAAGCACGCCGAACTGGCGCGGGCGCTCCAGATGCCAGCTCATGAGCACGAGCAGCCAGATGCCGAACACCACCAGCACGCCCGAGCGCGGCACGAGCGCCCAGAAGTCCGGCCCCGACTCCCAGAGGCCCCAGATCGCCGTCCCGATCAGCACGATCGCATAGAGCACGAACGCCGAGGGGCTCGCGCGCCACAGCAGCCACGCGAAGACGAGCAGCAGCACGCCCGTCACGACGTAGTAAGGCGAGCCGCCGAGCGACATGAGCCACACGCCGCCAGCCAGCAGATACACCGCCGTGAGCAAGGTGAACAGCACGGAGATGACGCCGATGAAGCCCAGCGGTTTCGATAGTCTGGCCATGATCTCAACCCTTCCTCGAAGAATGTCGTCTGCGATGGCGGAAAAAGCGTGGCGTCAGAACACGTGCATCATCCCCACGTAGGCGCCCGTCTGCGATTGGCCAGCCATGGGGCTGGTCGGCGTGCTCGAGTCGCGCGGCGTCGCGAACACCGAGAACGTGCCGTTCTTGCTGTTGTCCACATACGCGACCGTGCCATACAGGAACGTGCGCGCACTGAGGTTGTACGTCGCGCCCAGCGCGTAGAGCATGGCGTGGCTCGCGGGGTCGTGCGAGGCGTCGCCGCCGCCCTCGCCTACATGAATATAGAAACCCGCGGCGGTCACCGCCCACTTCGGGGTGGCCTGCCAGGTCGCGCCCAGCCAGTAGTGGTCGGCCGTATCGGAAATGCCGGGCGGCGAATCGGGTGCGGAGTAATGCGTGTACGCCGCCTGGATCTTGAACTTCTGCACGCGCAGGTTGCCGCCCACGAAGTATTCGCGCGAGGCCGTGAAGATGTTGGAAAAGCGCCCGCTCGAATCGCGTAGTTCGTCGTAGATGCCGCGCAGGTCGAAGAGCGGCGAGTGATACGAGAGCATGATGCCGTCCGAGCGGCCGAACTCGCCTTCGGCGCCGGCGTTGAAGTTGCCTGGCTGGTTGCCGAACGAATACTGGCCCTGCACGTCGAGGCCGTTCCATACCGGGCTGTGATACTCGACGTTGTTGCTCGTTTGCTGCCAGTTGCGCCCGCGCACGAGCGAGGCCGACGACACTGCCTGCTGCACGAACGGATCGAATGCCCACACGCCGTCGCTGTCGATGAAGAGATTACGGCCGGCTTGCAGTTGCCCCCATGTGTCGTTCTTCAAACCCACATAGGCACGGCGCGACCAGAGCCGGCCGCCGCCCGTGGTGCCGTTCATGATCTGCACGGCGGTTTCGAGGTTGAAGATCGCGGCGCTGCCGCCGCCCAGGTCCTCAGTGCCCTTGAGGCCGAACATGCTGGTGCCCCAGTCGCCGCCTTCGGCGCTCCAGCGGCTCGAACTGCCGCCGTTGCCGTTCGCGATGTGATTGAGGTATTCGATGCCGCCATCCACGCGGCCATACATCGTGACGCTCGATTGTGCGCTCGCGGCCGAACTGGCGGCGAGCAGCACGACTACGCCCAGAGTCGCTTTCACGTTGGCTCCCTCGTGGAGTCTTCTTGCTTGATCCGGTCCATGCCGGGGCGGATAACATGGTTGAACGTGCAGACAAGCCGGCGTGGCCGGGCTCATGCCGGCCACATCGCGCACCAAAAAGCATAGCGCGTGGTGAAGAAAGCCGCATTCTGGCTGGACGGCGAATGACGCACAGTTGCATGCGCGCGACGGCGGTGGTGGCGCAGAGCATTTCGCGTGCCGCGCCGCACCATGCGCACCACAACGCGACGCTCTCGAACATCCGCAGCTTCGGCCCGAAGATCAGCGCGGTGCGAACGGGACGAAATCGCGTTCGAACCCGTGGCGTAAGGTGATTGGCGCTAGCGCGCGTCGTGCCGCGAATCGGCCTTCGCGGCGTCGCCACGCTGGGCAGGTTGCGGCTGAGCCGAGCGCGCAGCGTGAAAAACCGGCAAACGCCAGCCGAAGTAGAGCGCCGCCAGTCGCAGCGCCACGCACGAAATCACGGACACCCAGGGCGTCCAGAACGTCGACCAGCCCGCATACGTGAGCCCCACCTGCACGGCGGCCCCTAGCAGCGCCGCCGACGCATAGATCTCGCGCTCGAGAATGGCAGGCACGCGCGAGAGCAGCACGTCGCGCATCACGCCGCCGCCCACCGCGCTCACGATGCCGAGGAGGATGGCCGGCTCCGCGCTCTGGCTGTACGCAAGCGCCTTCTGCGCGCCTGCCACCGCAAAGAGTCCAAGACCGATCGCATCGAACAACAGCACGGGATGACGTAGCCGCCGCACCTGCGGATACGCGGCAATGGTCAGCCCCGTAGCCAGCAGCGTGACGGCGAGGTAGGCCCAGTTCGCGAGCCCCGCTGGCGGCACCGCGCCGATGCACAGATCGCGGATGATGCCGCCGCCGCACGCCACCATGAAGCTCACGACGACGATGCCGAACAGATCCAGCCGCCGCTGCCGCGCGGCAACGGCGCCAGAGATCGCGAAGGCGAATGTGCCGATCAGGTCGAGTACCGTATAGGCCGTGTGAGCGTTGATATGCGCGCCCACGTGCGCCCCGAGTGCCACGCTCACGCCGCCTCGCTTTCGCGGCCGAGCCAGGCGGCGGCCGCGCACAGCATCGCTTCGAGGCCGGTGCGTAAGGTGGGGTCGAGCAGCGCGCCAATGGCGGGCGCCACGGTTTCGACCAGATGCGGCATGGACGACTCCTTCATGCGTATTTCATTGTGCAATGTGCGGCGTGCGCGCCGCGATCTCAAACACCGTCGATCAGGCTCTGCGCAAGCTTGGCGAGCAACTGGTCGAGCGTCTTGCGCTCGTGTTCGGTGAGGACGGCCGCGAGTTCGGCTTCGAGCTTCGAGCCGGCCTTTTCCGAGGCATTCGCCACTTTCGCGCCCTCGGGCGTGACGCGCAGCACGACGCTGCGCCGGTCTAGCGCATGCGTGCCGCGGCCAATCAGACCACGCGATTCGAGTTCGCCGAGCGTTTTGGAAAGCAGCGTTTTTTCGATGAGCGCTCGCTGCGAAACGGCCTTGGGCGTGATGCCCGGCTCGGCGCGGATGATGCGCAGCACGCGCATGGCACGCACGTCGAGATCCCAGCGCTCGCGGTAGACCGCGTTGGCGCGATCCATCAGCAGCGCGCTCGTTTGATCGAGCCTGAAGGTGAGGAAATCGGAATACAAATGCCTGCTCCCATCCGTACGCTAGCTGGACGCCAGTATAGTCAAATAGTTGAAAACTTCAACTATCTGGATCGGGGAAACACGATCGAGCGGATGCGGGGATGCGGATGTGACAACGCGGCGGGCCCTCGTTCGAGAGGAAGCCCGTCGCGCAGGGGGAAACGTCCGGCGGGGACAGATGCCCCGCGGACGTCATCGCCGAATCGACTTAGAACGCGTGACGCATGCCCACCGTCACGGCAACCTGCGTATCGGTCGACGAAGGCGAAAGCGTGTTGATCATGGCGTGCGAAAGCACCGAGCCTTGCGGTGCGCCGTGCACGTTCTGGTATACGCCTTCGAGGTAGAAGTCGGTGCGCTTGCTGACGGCGTAGTCCGTTTGCAGCATCGCCGTGTTCCAGCCCGGGTTCGTGCCGTTGTAGGCGCCGTGCGTGTACGTGTACGCACCCGAAACGCTCCATGCCGGCGTGAGCGCGTATTTCACGTTCGCTTCGAAGTTGTCAAGGCGCAGCGAACCGGCGAGCGAGCCGGCCGAGTCGTCGTTCGAGCCAAGATAGGTGCCCGTGCCGAACGAGTAGACGCCTGAGGCGTTGTCGATCTGCGAATGGCTCCAGACCAGACCCACCGTCGCGGGGCCGTACGTGTAGTTGCCGCCGAGCGACCAGACGCGTTGACGTTCCGCCAGGAAGTTTGCGCTCGTGTCGCTGGAGGTGACCGCGCCGCTGCTGTTGCCCGCATTGTTGAACTGCAGGTAGCCGGCTGCGAGGTTCAGCGGGCCCTGGCTATACGAAACGGCGAAACCGTACGAGCGGTTGTTCGCGAAGTCGCCGGCCTTGTTGCTGAACGAGTACATCGTCTCGAACGTCACGCCGTACCAGGTCGGGCTCGCGTACTTGACGGAGTTGTTGATGACCACCGAGTTCGCAGCGAGGTTGTCGTTCTCGAACGGGTGAGCCGCGAGGCTGCCGCCCCACGTGTTGAATTCTGCCGTGAGCGGGCCGACGAGGTCGTTCATCACGTCGAACTGGCGGCCGAACGTCAGCGTGCCGTACGGATCGCTTTGCAGGCCCACCCACGCTTGCGAGCCGAAGCCGAGGCCCGAGAACGCCTGCGCACCGTTGTTGAGCAGGAAGCCTTGTTCGAGCTTGAAGATTGCGTGCAGACCGCCGCCCAGATCTTCCGAACCCTTGAGGCCGAATACCGTATTCTGCGTGGAGCTGCTGTTGAGCTGCCAGTTGCTATGGCCGAACTGGTTGTTCGTGTAGACGAGACCGGTGTCGATCAGGCCGTAGAGGGTCACGCTGCTTTGCGCGTGCGCCGAAATAGCAAAGGCGCTCAGAAGTGCCGCGGCGAGTAGCGATTTTTTCATGTTTTTAAGCTCCGGATTGGGCGGTGGGTCAATGCATCGAATTCAGGCGGCCGGCACCATCGACGTGCAATCTCATATGCGTGCATTCCATTTCGGTGCGGATTCAAAATCGAAAAGCAATCCACCGATGATTATTGCGAGTTACGCAATTGACCAGTGTTGATAGAGCAATGGCAAAAATGGAAATCGTGCGGTGAGTGCGGGCGAATCGAACACCCGCATGATAGGGTGCCGAAAATAAAAATGGTGTCGAAATTCGAGTGACGTGGCGTCGATGGCACAACCACGCTCGGCAAGGCTCGACGCACGTCGAGGAATGTGCGGGGCGTGAATATCGTCGAGACAATTACATAATGCTTTCGAAGCGATGCATTAAGCCAGGCGAGAAAGGCCGATTATCTTCATCGAGAATCCCTGAGCTAATCGGCCCTGTGGAGCGCGTTGATTATTCTTTTAATGCGCACTCTCTTTTGGCTGATTCGTTCAAGCAGCCGGCGCAATCGAGGCGCCCGCTATGGCGTGACGCTCCAATGCCTGCGCGACGAATCCCGATGCCTTCATCGTTTCGACAAACGCACCAAGCGCTTCGGCGGCCTGCGGACCGCGGCGCTTTGCGACGCCCATGGCCTGGCGAATCACCATGAAGCGTTCGTCGAGCAGACGCAAGCCGCCGGCTTTCGCGGCATCGGCTTCGAGTTGCTGCTTCACCCCTGCGGCCACTTCGAGCCCTTGTTCGAGGAAGGTCTGCACGACGGTGGGCGAAGTCGGTGCGCGCACGATTTGCGCCTGCTTCAGTTCACGCGTGAGAAAAAGATCGTAGGCACTGCCCTTGCCCACGGCCACGCGGTTATGCGGTTGATCGACCTCGGCATTGGTACGCACCGGCGAATCGTTGCGAACCAGATAGAAGCCTTCGATCAATACATAAGGCGCGGTGAACGCGATCGTTTCGCCTCGCTTGGGATCGACGGCAAAGAAGCCAAAGTCCGCGCGTTCGTCGCTCACGGCTTCGACGGACTTGCCCGCTGCGTCGAATACGACAAGTTCGAGCGGCACACCCAAATGCTGCGCGAAAGCGCGCGCGAGATCGACGGAAACGCCGAACGGTTCGCCCGACGCCGCATCGCGATTCGCGAGTATCGGATTGCCGAGATTGATGGAGGCGCGCAACGTGCCCGTGGGCGCGAAGGCTTTGACGACAGCGGGATCGATGGACATGGGGAACGCGGGGCGAAATCGGGGTCTTTCGAGCATATCACCCCGCCCGCCTGTGCGCGCCCACCATCACCACGCGTTCATCGCTCAGCCCGTGTCCCCACCGGCGACCGGCAAGATCGAACCGGTGATATAGCTCGCCTCGTCCGAAGCGAGAAAGAGGATCGGCGCGACCTGTTCGTCGAGACTGCCATAGCGCTTGAAGAAGGTCGAATCGGTGACCTGGCGCACCGCCTCGCCCATCCAGGCCTTTTCCTGCTTGCTGTCGCCCGCGGCATTGCGCGGAATGCGGCGCGGCGGCGCTTCGGTGCCGCCCGGCGCCGTGGCGACCACGCGGATATTGTGCTCCGCGTATTCCATCGCCAGCGACTGCGTCATCGCATTCACGCCGCCCTTCGCGGCCGAATACGGCACGCGGCGAATACCGCGCGTGGCGTTCGACGACACGTTGACGATGGTTCCGCGCCCGCGTTCGAGCAAATGCGGCAGCACGGCATGGCATGCGTAAAGCGTGGGCATGAGCGAGCGGCGGATTTCCGCATCGATCTGCGCCGGCTCGAATTCCGCGAACGGACGCATGCGGATGGCGCCGCCCACGCCGTTGATGAGAATGTCGATGCCGCCAAACTTCTGCGCGGCGAAATCCATCGCCGCTTTCGCGCCTTCATACGTTTCGAGGTCGGCGACGAAGCCCGCCGTTTGCGCGCCCTGCGCCTCGGCCGCGACTTCGGCCACGAAATCCGCCCGATCGACGAACACCACCTGGCCGCCTTCGGCCGCCGCACGCAGCGCCACGCCGCGGCCAATTCCCTGCGCCGCCCCGGTGACGACGACGACCTTGCCTGCGAATCGTTGCATGATCATGCCGCCGTCGGGACTACGTTGGGAGTGAACTTCTCGTAGTGGAAGCTGTTGGGCTTCACGCCTTCGTCGTCGAAATACTTGCGCACGGCGTCCACCATCGGCGGCGGCCCGCACAGATACACGTCGACGTCGCCGTCGTTCAGGGCGTCCGCGGGAATATGCTGCGTGACCCAGCCCTTGCGCGGGTGATTCGATTCCACATCGGCAATCACGGTAGCGAAGCTGAAGTTCGGCAGCTTCGCCGCGTAGGCTTCGATGGCTTCAACGAGCACCAGGTCGAGGTCGCGCGTGACGCCGTAAATCAGGTGCACCTTCTGCTGCGCGTTGGTGCGCGCGAGCACCTCCAGCATCGAGAGGAACGGCGCGAGACCCGTGCCGCCCGCGAGGAACAGCAGCGGCCGCTGCACGTCGCGCAGATAGAAGCTGCCGAGCGGCCCCGTCAATTCGAGCTTCGTGCCCGCTTGTGCGGCTTCGAGCCACGTGCTCATCACGCCGCCCGGAATCTTCTTGATCAGGAAGCTGATTTTCGATTCGCCCGGTGCGGAAGAGAAGGAATACGAACGATGCTGGCCGCTGCCCGGCACGTCGATGTTGACGTACTGGCCCGGCAGGAACACGGGCCCCGCTGCGTCGACATCCAGTTCGAGCACGACCGCGGCGTCGTTGTGCTGTTCGACCTTCGCGACCGTCGCCGCGAACTTGCTCTGCCCTGTCTTGCAGACCGTGGACGATGCGGGAATCGCGATCACACAATCGCTTTCCGGCACCATCTGGCAGGTGAGCACGAGACCGCTGTCCTTTTCGTCTTCGGTCAGCGCGTCCTCGATAAAGTCTTCGCCCAGGTCGTAGCTGCCGCTTTCCGCGCGGCACTTGCAGGTGCCGCACACGCCGTCCGAGCAATCCATCGGCAGGTTGATGCGCGCGCGAAAGGCCGCATCGAGCACTTTTTCGCCCGCCTTGCAGTCGATGAAACGCGTGACGCCGTCTTCGAAATTGAGTGCAATCTTGTAGCTGG
This sequence comes from Paraburkholderia sp. BR14312, assembly GCF_040948675.1. Classification (NCBI taxonomy): domain Bacteria; kingdom Pseudomonadati; phylum Pseudomonadota; class Betaproteobacteria; order Burkholderiales; family Burkholderiaceae; genus Paraburkholderia; species Paraburkholderia sp. BR14312. Next base: position 50,243 of record NZ_JBFPKI010000024.1, on the reverse strand, counting down.
ACATGGTGTCTCCTTCTATCCCATGTTGAAACTGAGGCTCGATGTCGAACGTGACTTCACACGTGATAGACGTCGAGCACCTGCCGGATGTAGTCGTTCTTCAGCACGATCTTTTTGTAGGCGATCAGGAAGCCGTCGCCGGCCCTACGCAACGTGACGAACATCGTGCCGAAAAAATGGTCCGTGGCCCGGTAGCGATGATTGAGCGTGTGGAAGTTGTAGCGCACTTCCACTTCCTCGCCGCGGTCCGCCAGCACTTCCACGTTCGTGACGTTGTGGCTCGTGCGCGGCTCCGGCATCGAGGCGCCGCTGCGTTCGGTCTTGATGCGGAATACACGGTCTTCGAGCCCCCCGCGATCCGGGTAGTACATCAGCGAGATCTGCGATTCGTGGTCGTCGGTGAGCTGGTCATCGTCGTCCCACGCGGGCATCCAGTAAGTGACGTCTTCTGCGTAGCAGGCGAGCCATTCTTCCCACTGGCGATCGTCGAGCAGGCGCGCTTCGCGGTACAGCGCGGCGCAGATTGTCTGGTAATCGTTGCTCATGCCTGCGCTCCCGCTTGTGCGTGGTTCAGTTCCTGCTCAAGGGCGTCGCGCATGGCGTGCACCCAGTACTCGTGCTGAACCACGAACAACCCTTCGTCTTCGCTGCGTTCGCCGGAAATGACCGGCTTGAGGCCCATCTTCTTCGCGTTGTCGTCCGCGCCTTCGACCCACAGCGGCGCGCCGCGCGAGAGATCGTTCCACATCGCCGTCGTGCCGGCGTAACCCGCCTGGCAGGCGCGGAACTCTTCGAGGTCGTCGGCGGTGCCCATGCCCGTGACGTTGAAGAAGTCCTCGTACTGGCGAATGCGCGTCGCACGATCTTCCGCGTTCTCGCCCTTCGGCCCGAAGCAGAAAATGTTCACTTCGGTCTTGTCCACGCTGATCGGGCGCACCACGCGAATCTGCGTGCTGAACTGGTCCATCAGGAACACGTTCGGGTAGAGGCACAGGTTTCGCGTCTGGTTGACGATGAAATCGGCCTGCACTTCCCCCACGCGCGCCCTGATTTCGTCGCGATGCTTGTAGACCGGCCGCACTTCGGGGTTCATCGTGTTCGTCCACAAGAGGATGTGGCCGTGGTCGAAGCCGTAAACACCCGCCACCGACTTGCTCCAGCTATTGGCGTCCACCGCCTGGGTGCCGTCTTCCTTGCGGCGGCCCATGGTCGCGGCGTAATTCCAGTGCACGGTGCTGACGTGGTAGCCGTCGCAGCCGTTCTCCATCTGCATCTTCCAGTTGCCGTCGTAGACATACGAGGAGTTGCCGCGCAGCACTTCGAGGCCGCTCGGCGACTGGTCGACGATCTGGTCGATGATGATCTTCGCTTCGCCGAGGTAGTCTTCCAGCGGCTGCACGTCGGCGTTGAGGCTGCCGAACAGAAAGCCCCGGTAGTTCTCGAAGCGCGCGACCTTCTTCAGGTCATGCGAGCCCTGCTTGTTGAATTGCACGGGGTATTCCGTGGTCTTTTCATCCTTCACCTTGAGCAGCTTGCCGGTGTTGGAGAACGTCCAGCCGTGGAACGGACAGGTGAAGCTGCCCTTGTTGCCGTGCTTGCGCCGGCACAGCATGGCACCCTTGTGCGCGCAGGCGTTGATCACGGCGTTGAGCGTGCCGGTCTTGTCGCGCGTGATGACGACCGGTTGACGACCGAGCCACGTGGTGTAGTAGTCGTTGTTTTCGGGAATCTGGCTTTCGTGCGCGAGGTACACCCAGTTCTTCTCGAAGATGTATTTCATCTCCAGTTCAAACAGGTCGGCATTGGTGAAGATGTCGCGGCGGCAACGGAACACACCGTTTTGCTTGTCGTCCTGCACGGCGGTGGACAGCAGATGATCCAGGTCACTGGCTTTGTCGATGATGGCTGACATATTAGCTCTCCTATGCATACTCCACACGCAGTACGGAGTTCCTGCATCGGTGTCGAATGATGATCGCGAAGAAAGGAGTGGCGGCGGCAACGTGCCGCCGCCATGCTGGGGCGATTACGCCGTCGCTGCGGCGCGCAGGCGATGGACGAGCTGGTTGTCCTTGCCCTGGACCAGCGGCGTGAGCGTGAAGTTGAACTCGATGTCCTTGTACGTGTCGGCTTTCAGGCCGAGCGCGGTGCCACCGGTCTTTTCGGCCACATGCGGAATCAGCTCTTCACGCGTCGCGTAGGCGAAGTCGTCCCAAATGAGCGGGTCGCCTTCGATATTGAATTGCGTGGTGAGCTTGCGGCTGTTATCCGCCGTCACGAAGAAGTGAACGTGCGCCGGGCGGTTGCCGTGGCGGCCGAGGCCGTCCAGCAGACGCTGGGTCGAACCCTGCGGCGGGCAACCGTAACCCACCGGCATCAGCGTGCGGAATTCGTACTTGCCGTCCGCGCCGGTCTTCACCGCGCCGCGCAGGTTGAAGTCGTCCTGTGCGCCGGTCGGGTCGAAGTGCGAGTAGAAGCCCTTCGAATTGGCGTGCCAGCATTCGACCAGGGCGCCGGCGAGCGGCTTGCCGTCGAGGCCGGTGACCGTGCCGTGAATGACGAGCGGACCCGCATCGGCGTCGGCGTTCAGGTCGATGCGCGAAACGCTCTCGCGCACCGGCGCGCCTGCCACATACAGCGGCCCTTCGATCGTGCGCGGCGTGCCGCCTTCGAGACCCACCGCCTTGTCTGCGGCGTCCATGCGGATGTCGAGGTACTTCTCGAGGCCGAGGCCGGCGGCGAGCAGCGCCGCTTCGCCGTCCTGGCCGAGCTTGTTCAGATAGTTCACACCGGCCCAGACCTCATCGGGCGTGATGTCGAGATCGTCGATGGCCTTGAACAGGTCGCCCAGCAGCCGATAAACGACCTGCTGGAAACGCGCGTTGCCGCTGCTGCCGTTGAGATTCGCAGCGGCCTTCAGCAGGTCCTGCACTTCCTTCGTGTCGAATACTTTTGCGCTCATGGTGTTTGTCTCCTGGTGCTTGCTGGTATTGAGGGGGAATCAGCTCAAGCGTCGTTGGCCCTGACGGAGGACGGGTGGCGACACAACGGCGTGACCGTTATCTTCATGTACGGGAAAAGCGGCAAGGCGGTGAGAATGTCGTGCAGCTCTGCATTACTCTCTACGTCGAAGATGCTGTAGTTCGCGTACTCGCCCACCAGTCGCCAGATATGGCGCCACTTGCCGCTGCGCTGCAGTTCCTGCGAGTACTCTTTTTCGCGCGCCTTGATTTCGTTGGCGACATTGGCCGGCATGTCGGCCGGGATGTTCACATCCATGCGTACGTGGAATAGCATCGTCTTGTCCGTTTATCAGGTGTCCGGATTACTTCGTGGCTTTCATGAGGCCGTCGCGGGTGAAGCGCTTGACCTTCGCTTCGTCCAGTTCGATGCCCAGGCCCGGACCGTTCGGCACGGTCAGCTCGAAGTTGCTGTAGTCCAGCGGGGTCGTCAGAATTTCTTCGGTGATCAGCAAGGGGCCAAACAGTTCGGTGCCCCACTGCAGGTTGGCGAAGCTCGCGAACAGATGCGCCGACGCCACCGTGCTGAATGCGCCTTCGAGCATCGTGCCGCCGTACAGTTCGATACCCGCGGCGTCCGCAATCGTGGCCACGCGCTGCGCCGCGAACAGTCCGCCGCTTTGTTCGATCTTGATCGCGAACACATCGGCGCCCTCGTTCTTCGCGATCTCGAACGCGCTTTCCGGTCCCTGCAGGATTTCGTCGGCCATCAACGCTATCGGGAACCGGCGCATGAGGCGCGCAAGCGCCGCGGGCGAAGCGACCGGCTGCTCGACCAGTTCACAGCCCGCGTTGGCCAATGCGGGAATCGCCCAGGCCGCCTGCGTCTCGCTCCAGGCCATGTTGACGTCCACGCGCACGACGGCACGATCGCCCACCGCCTTCTTGATGTCGGCCACGTGCTTGATGTCGGTCTTGAGGTCTTTCGCGCCGATCTTCAGCTTGAAGATCTTGTGGCGGCGCACTTCGAGCATGGTCTCGGCTTCGGCGATGTCCTTGGCGGTATCGCCCGAAGCGAGCGTCCATGCCACCGGCAGGCGTTCGCGGCGGCGGCCGCCCAGCAGTTCGCTCACCGGCACGGAGAGACGCTTGCCCTGCGCGTCGAGCAGCGCCGTTTCCAGCGCGCACTTGGCGAAGTGATTGACCTTCACGAGCTTGCCCAGATGCGCCATGAGCGCCTGGATTCGCGTGGCGTCCTGGCCGATCATCGCCGGGGCGAAGTAGGCGTCGATCGCCAGCTTCATCGCTTCCGGGCTTTCCGGACCGTAGGCCATGCCGGCAATCGTCGTACCTTCACCGATGCCGGTTACGCCATCGCTGCAATACACCTTCACCAGCATCAGGGTTTGCCCGTACATCGTGGCGACGGACAGCTTGTGAGGGCGAATCGTCGGCAGATCGACGAGGCGGGTTTCGATACGTTCGATCGTGGCGGAAGTCATCTCGAAGGCTGCGTAAGTGAAGAAGGTATGGTGGATTTATACACGCCGCGCCTGAGCCTGATCCAATACTATTTGCGTCCAATTCCATACCTTTGTAATATGGAAACCCCGCAATCGCCCATAAGCAGGCCAATATTGCGGCGCATCATATTTTCAGGGTATTGACAATTTGATGGCTTCATTTGGGAAGGAACCATGGATCTCCGCCAGCTTCGTTACTTCGTTGCCGTCGTGCGCGAGCGCAATTTCACGCGCGCCGCGGAACAGCTTTGCATCGCTCAACCGCCACTGAGCCGGCAAATTCAGTTGCTCGAACAAGAGATCGGCGTGCCCCTTCTGATTCGCAATACGAGACCGGTGCGCACGACCGATGCGGGGCGGCTCGTCTACGAGCAGGCCATGCAGATTCTTGGGCGCGTCGAACAACTGCAGGCGACCGCCAAACACGTGGGACTGCATCACCGCACCGTGCTGTCGATCGGCTTCGTCGCCTCCGTTCTGTATTCGGGACTGCCGCCGTTGATGCGCAAGCTGCGCCAGAATGCGCCGGAACTCGACATCCAGATGGTCGAACTGATGTCGGTGCAACAGATCGAGGCGTTGAAGGAAGGCCGTATCGACATCGGCTTCGGACGCGTGCGCCACAGCGACCCCAACGTGGCCGGCATCGTCCTGCGCGAAGAGCCGCTGGCGGTGGTGGTGCCGATCGGCAGCGAGATGGCGCAGGAATCCACACCCATCCCCATCGAGCAACTGGCCGGGCAGAAACTGATTGTTTATCCCAAGGAGCCGCGCCCCAGCTTTGCCGATCAGGTATTGAACGTGTTGCACGGCGACGGCGTGCAACCGGGTGAAGTGCTGGAAGTGCGGGAAATCCAGACGGCGCTGGGGCTCGTCGCGGCCGAGTTCGGCGTATGCGTGATCCCCGCATCAGCGCGGCAGTTGCGGCAGGACGTGCACTACCGGCTGATAGACAGTGACCACGCGACCTCGCCAATCATCCTGAATCACCGCGTCAACGACAATTCAGTCTACGTCGATCTCGTGAAGCAACTGGTCAAGGAAATGTACGCCGAGCCTCAAACGTGGCTGCCTTCGAAGAAGCAAAAGTCGTGAAGCGATGTGCCGTCTAAGCCTGTTCGTTCAGGAATTCGGGTACGGCGGCGCACACCGTCACTGCGCAGCCAGTCGCTCCGCCGAAAAACGCAAGCCGTCGAAGAGTCGCTCGGCTACCCGCTCGGGAAAGCCTTCCGGTAGCGCCGCCGCGACTTCCTCTATCGCAGCGGGCGTACGCGCCAGCACGCGCTCGACCAGCGGGCCCGCATCCGGCCCGTAGTGGCACAGCCGCGCGGTGGCGTCGAAATGCGTGCGCTTCACGTCGCGCATGCGATAGTGGCGCGCCTTGCCCCACACCGCCATGGCGAGCGACGCCTTGTGCCACGACCATTGATTGCCGCCGTCGCCCTCGACGGGCCAGATCGACATGACGTCATAGAGCGGCGCGAGCTGAAAGCGCCCTGCCGGCAGCAGGCGGATGCTGAAATTCTTCGCGTGGCCATCCGGCGCTGCGAGCATCCAGAAGACGATTTGCGCAGTGAGAAACGTTTCGAGGTCTTCCCGTGCCTGCAGCGACTGGCGCAGGAGACCCGCAATTTCACGCACGCCGGGGCCGCCATGCGCTTCGTACTTGCGATGCGGCGGCACGCCGAGCGCCTGGCAGAAGTCCTCCTGCGGCAGGCGCAGCAAGCCACCGGCGCGCGAGCGCGTACGATCGAAGCGCTCCACGCTGAGCACCTTCTGCGCGCCAAAGTGGAGTATCTGCGCCTGCGAAGCAGGCAACCCATAGGCCCTCAGCAATGCCAGGCAAAGCCATTCGTTTTCGACCGAGGTATTGAAGTCCACCTTGCGATGGCCGATCAGCCCGAGTGGCAGCTTGAGAATATGCGTGGTGGGCGTGGCGCCGCGCGGCAGCAGCCATTTGCCGCGGTGGCGCAGGAGCGCGGTCTTCTCCTGCGCGCCCGCTAGCGAAATGCGCAGATCGTCAGTCTCGTGCGCGCCACCGGGCAGCGCGCCGGCCGTTTCGAGCAGCAGGCGCTCGATGACGGCATCGCTCAGCGCGGTGCCTTCGATGCGGTCGACGCGCCCCGGCGTTTCGTCCTCGCCCAGCAGTTGCACCGCGCCCACGCAATCGCGCCCGATGGCCTTGAGCAGGTCGAAGGCCTCGAGCGTATCGGTGCGAAAGCGCGTGGCGATGCGGCGGCGGATGGGCTCGCTGTCGGGCAGGAGATTGTCGAAATAGTGCTGCACGCGCTCACCGCGCAACGGCACGTCGCCGATGCCGAACGGCAGCGAGAGCGAAAGCGGCCGGCCCACGGCCGAGCGCTTCCAGGCGTCGTCATAACGCAGCTCGGTGTCGCCGGCGGACGTCATGACCCACGTGCCCACACGCTCGCCGTTGGCCCAGATCGATAGCGCGCGCGAATGCGATTTGCGGCCCATGCTCACCACTCCGGCGCGCCGGCCGCCGCCTCGCGCGATTGCACGCAGAATTCCAGCCCGTAGAGCGCGAAAAGCGCGAGCATCTGCTCGAGCGAGAGGCTGGCGGCACCCGTGGTTTCGAGCGCGGAAAGACGCGGCTGGCCGATGCCGAGATGCGCCGCGGCCTGCGCCTGGGTCATGCCGCGCGCCTTGCGGGCCGATTGCAGAATCTCGCCAAGCCCGCCTGGCGTCTGGACGATGATCTTCATGGCATATTCCTGTGAGGCATAAACCGATTATATGCCTGTGGGGAATATTTCGCCAATATCATTCACACGAATAAAACGGACATATCGCTCCCACGAATAATCGTCCGGCAAGGCTCCAGGAACCGGCCCCGGTTGCCGCGCACGGCGATGCTCACGCGCGAGCGGCCTGCTGCGCCCGCTCATGCGCACGCACGTCGAACGCGCCGCCCGTCAGAGCCTGGTCGCGCAGCGTCACCGGTTTCTTGCCCGGTAGCAGCGGGAACACCAGTTCGGCGAAGCGAATCGCCTCTTCGAGGTGAGGATAGCCGGAGAGCACGAAACTGTCCGCGCCGGCATCCACGTATTCCTTGAGGCGCGCCGCCACGGTTTGCGGATCGCCCACGAGCGCCGTGCCCGCGCCGCCGCGCACGAGGCCCACGCCGGCCCACAGGTTCGGGCTGATCTCGAGCTTGTCCCGGCTGCCGCCGTGCAACTCGGCCATGCGGCGCTGGCCCACCGAATCCATGCTCGCGTAGTTTTCCTGGGCGCGGCGGATATCGTCGTCGTCGAGCTTGCTGATGAGGCGCTCAGCAGCGGCCCACGCTTCGTCGTTGGTCTCGCGCACGATCACATGCAGGCGCACGCCGAGCTTGAGCGTGCGTCCATGGCGTGCCGCCCGGGCACGGATATCGGCGAACTTCTGCGCAACGGCCTCGGGCGGCTCGCCCCACGTGAGATAGGCGTCCACGTGCTTTGCCGCCAGTTCGTGCGCCGCCGGCGAGGAGCCGCCGAAATACAGCGGCGGATGCGGCGTCTGGACCGGCGCGTGAAAGTTCTGCGCGCCCTGCACGCGCAAATGCTTGCCCTCGAAGTTCACCGTCTCGCCGCGCAGCAGGTCGCGCCAGATCGTCAGGAATTCGTCGGCGGCTTCATAGCGCTCGTCGTGCGCGAGGAACACGCCGTCGGCCGCGAGTTCGGTGGCGTCGCCGCCCGGCACGACGTTGAGCAGCAAACGGCCGTTCAACGCCTGGTCGAGCGTGGCCGCCTGGCGCGCCGAAGCGGTGGGACCGCCGAGCGACGTGCGCAGCGCGACGAGCAGCTTGATGCGCTGCGTGACGGGCGCGAGGCTCGCCGCCGTCACCCACGGGTCGAGGCAGCTGCTCCCGGTGGGAATGAGGAGACCGTCGTAGCCGAGCTCTTCGGCGGTCACGGCGATCTGGCGCATATAGGCGTTGGTCGGCGCGCGGCCGAAATCGGATTTGCCGAGGTAGCGGGTGTCGCCGGAAGTCGGCAAGAACCAGAAGATATCGAGGCTCATCAGTGATCCTGCTGCGGGTAAATGAAGGCGCGGGTGAAGACTGGAAGCACGATGGCGCGCGGCGCAATCGCGTGACTATCGCCGCCCGTGCGTCGAACTCTGTCGCGCCCTCATTGAAACAGCCTGCAGCGTTTTCCCCTACCAGTTAATCTGCAATTGCATATGATGTATTCGGCTAAACGTCCGCATTTCCAACCCCTTTCGCGAGGAACCCAGCCATGGACACACGGACCGCCAAAATTCCCGGCCCCGATCATCCGATCACGGTCGAACCGGCGCGCACACACGTGGTGGTGACAGCAGGCGGCCGCGTGATCGCCGACACGCGCCGCGCGCTCACGCTGCGCGAGGCGAGCTATCCGGCCGTGTTCTACATACCGCGCGAGGACGCCGACATGTCGCTGCTCTCACGCACGGAACACAAGACCTGGTGCCCGTACAAGGGCGAGGCTTCGTACTATTCGATCACGCCAGGCGGCGAGCGAGCCATAAACGCAATATGGACTTATGAAACGCCGCATGAAGCGGTGTCGGCAATCAAGGACCATCTTGCGTTCTACCCGGATCGTGTCGATTCGATCGAGACGTCCGACTGAGCGCCCTGCGCCGCCTTTCGATGCGTAACGTATCGCCATGCGACGCGACATCTGCATCGTCGATGCCCACTCGGGCCCCAAGGTGTGCCAGGATTCGGTAATTCGTGCGGCGCAGCCCGCCGCACCCCGTTCCCTTACATCCAACCGACATGCAACAAGGCACCCCGGCCACCGCGGCCAGTTTTGCCAACATGGGCGTCGATCTGCTCGACTTCTTCGACGTAACGCCCACTTCGCTGTGGCTCGAAGACTATAGCCAGCTGCGAGCGCTGTTCGACAGCTGGCGCGCACAAGGCGTGACCAGCCTGCGCCAGTTCCTCGAAGACGATCCGCGCCGCGTGGCCGAATGCTCGGCCTGCATTCGCGTGCTCAAGGTCAACCGCCATACGCTCGATCTTTACGGTGCGCGCGACTATGAAGAACTTGCCGCGCATCTTCCGCAGGTGCTGCGCGACGACATGTTCCAGGCGCACGTCGGCGAGCTCGAGCAGATGTGGGACGGGCACAGCACGTTCGAGAGCAAGAGCGTGAACTACACGCTGCGCGGCCGGCGCATGGACATCCTGTTGCGTGGCGTGATTCTGCCGGGCCACGAAGCCGACTGGAGCCGCGTGCTCGTGGCGATCGAAGATGTCTCGGCGCTCGAAGAAGCGCGCCATCGGGCGACGGTGAGCGAGCAATACGCGCTCGGCGTTTTCGAACACTCGCCGGTATCGCTGTGGGTCGAAAACTTCTCTGCCATTCGCGAGCTGCTCAACGAGGTCCGTGAGCAGGGCATCGTCGACTTTCGTACCTTTACCGACGTGCACCCCGAATTTGTCGAGCGCTGCATGAGCGAAATCCAGGTGCTCGACGTGAATCACTACACGCTGGGCATGTTTCGCGCACCGGACAAAGCCACGCTGCTCGCGCGCCTGCCCGAGGTGTTCCGCGACGAAATGCGCCCGCACTTTCGCGAGCAGTTGCTCGATCTCTGGGAAGGCCGCCTCTTTCAGCAGCGAGAGGTGGTGAACTACGCGCTCGACGGCAGCGAGGTCAACGTACACCTGCAGTTTTCCGTGTTCCCAGGCCACGAAGCGCAGTGGGACCTCGTGCTGCTCGCGCTCACCGACATCACGGCGCGCAAGAAAGCCGAGGCCTACCTAGAATTCCTCGGCAAGCACGACGTGCTCACGAAGCTCAAGAACCGCTCGTTCTATGTGGACGAACTCAACCGACTGCATCGCAAGGGGCCGTTCCCGGTGAGCGCGATCGTCGTCGATATGGACAATCTGAAGACGGTGAACGACCAGCTCGGCCACGCCGCCGGCGACGCGTTGCTGCGCCGCGCTGGTGAAGTGCTCGCGAAAGCGATCCAGAAGCCCTGGCAAGCTGCGCGCATTGGCGGCGACGAATTCGCCGTACTGATGCCTGGCGCCGATCTGCGCGATGCGGAAACCGTGGTGGACAGCATCAACAAACTGGTGGAGTTGAACAACCAGTTCTACGGCGGACCGAAGCTGAGCTTTTCAATGGGCTTTGCCGGCTGCGAGGAAGGCGAAAGCGTGGAAGCGATGCTGCGTGAAGCAGACGCGGCGATGTACGAGGCCAAGCGCCGCCGCAACGAAACGAGCCGCACGTCGCTGGAAACCGACGCGGCGCGTGATGCCTGAAGCCCGAGGCGCGCGAAAAGCTTCGGATACCGTAAGAAAAGCGGGGAAGAAAAAGCGGCCGGCATGTGAGCATGCCGGCTTGCCGAAGGCCTTGCGCCCTCGTTTCACACACTCAGGCTAGCGGCGCGACGCCACCGGCCTGAGTGCGGGCTACCGTGCTGGCGTGATGCTGCGCCGCGCGCCAGCAAGCGAGCCAGCCACGCGCGTCCGCCATGACGGCGACCTGGCATCACGACGCGTTGACGGCGTCCTTGAATGCCTTGCCAGCGGTGAACTTCACCGTCTTGGCCGCGGCAATCTGGATCTCCGCGCCCGTGGCAGGGTTGCGGCCCACGCGGGCGGCACGCTGGCCAGTCGAGAACGAGCCGAAGCCGACGAGTTGCACGGAGTCACCCGAGGTGACCGCACGCGTGACGACGTCGAGGATCGCGTCGATGGCTGCACCCGTCGCTGCCTTGGTCTCGCCCGTGCTAGCGGCGACTGCGTCAATGAGTTCCTGTTTGTTCATCTGCTACCTGTGTTGAGTTGAGAAAACCTGCATACCCTACCTCACGCGGGCAAAACAGGCAAATCGCGTTGCATATGGAAACGCGCCGATCGCCCGCCCGGCACGTGTTTTGCCTCCCACGCGCATGACGGCGAAAGCCGAATCAATAGCACAACACGGCGTCAGTGTGTAGACAAAAACACGTTAAAAATTGGCAAAAATGCGCAAAAACGACATTGCGGCGGTTTAAAACGGGTTTATACAGGAATGGTTCGTGCAGATGGCCGCTGACGCATAGCGAAAACCGGGAATATTTCCGGTTATGACCGAGCCAGAAAAAAAGGCGCCGCCAGCCTGCTGTCACCCTCCGGAAGCATCACTCGGGCGGCGTCTGGCGAGCCAGGCGGACTGGGTCGACCGGGGCGAATGCATCAGCCGTCCTCCAGAATGCGGATCGCGGCGGCCCGAATCGCATCCTGTCTTTCAGTTGCGCAACGTAAGGCAGCGTGAACGCCTTTCGACTTTGGTGGCGTCTGCACCAAAGGAAATCTCGCTATCCATGGCTGTATTGATCAGTGATGCTGATTACCTGTAGACTCGCCGCCTTCGATCGCGACAGCCGGGCTCAGGTGAAAACCCAAAGTACGCGCGCGGGCACATCGGCGAGATTGGCGTAGCGAAAGCGGCAACGCGCCGGCAACTGGAAGCTGTCGTTGGCCCGCAGCGTCACGGGTTCTTCGCTATCCTCCAGCCAGATCGTCAGCTCGCCTTCGAGCACGAAGCCGCCCTGCTCGTCGCTGTCGTCCACGGGGCGCTCGCCACTCGTCGCGCCGGGATCGAGCCGGCTCTCCAGCATCGAAAAACCCGACGACATGCTGGGCGAAACGAGCACGTCCGTGATGCCGCCGCCATAGTAGAGCGTGCGCCGCTCGCCTGGCCGCGTGACCCACGGCAGTTCGCGCGGCATGCTCACGCTATAGAAGTACGTGGTGGGCGTCTGCAGCGCCTCGCCGATCGACGTGAGATCCGCCACCGTGGGCCGCGAAAGCCCCCGCTCGACCTGCGAAAGAAAGCCCACCGAGCGGCCGATCTTTTGTGCGAGTTCGGCGAGCGTCACCTTCTTGTGCTTGCGCAGATCGCGAATGAGGATCGCGAGGCCTTCGATTTCGTCCTGCTGGTCCATGCGGTTCTCTCTGTCACACGACGTCGCGCAGGCGATACCACAGCTTGCCGAGCGCCTCGAGCGGCGCGGCGAAGCGCTCGCCGCCCGGAAAGCGCGGATTATGAATGCGCTCATAGAGCGAGAGCAAGTGCGGTTCGCCGAGGATGGCGTCGGCAACGGCGCGCGCCGCCGCGAGCGTAGGCAGAATGCCGTGCCCGGAAAAGCCCTGCAGCCAGTAGCGATCGCGTTCGCGACCGACGTCGGGCGTGCGGCGGATGCTGATGTCGATATGGCCGCCCCACGCGTACTCGAATTCGATGCCGCGCAGCTGCGGAAACGCGCGCTCGAGACTCGGGCGGATCGCGGTGCCGATGTCCTTCGGGATGCCGCCAAGATACGTGCATGCGCCGCCAAAGAGCAGGCGATCGTCCGGGCTCAGGCGAAAGTAGTCAGGCACGAACTGATTGTCGATCACGCAACTGTTGCGCGGCAAAAGCGAGCGGGCAAGCGCAGGGTCGAGCCTGCGCGTGGCGATCTGCCAGGTGCCCACAGGCAGCACGCGGCTTGCCAGATCGCTATCGAGCCGGTCGATGTAGGCGTTGCAGGCGAGCACCAGCGTGCCGGCGCGCACCGTGCCTTCCCGCGTGCTCGCCACGTAGCCGCTCGGCGTTTCGCGATACGCGAGCACCCGGCTTTGCTCGAAGATGACGCCGCCCGCGCGCTCAATGGCGTCGGCGAGGCCGAGCGCCAGCTTGAGCGGATCGAGATGCCCCGCCTCGGGATCGTAGAGCGCCGCGCGATAACGGCGACTGCCGATCCACTCCGGCATCTCCGGCTCGCCAATGAGTCGCAGGCGTTCGTAGCCCCACTTGTGCGCGGCCTCGTCGCGCGCGGCTTCGAGCATGGCGACACGCGAGCGCCGCACCGCCGCCCACAGGCTGCCTGGCCGGTAGTCGATGTCGAAGCCGTGCCGCCCGGGCAATTCGCGCACTTCGGCGGCGGCCCAGCGCATGCTGTCCCACAGCTCCCGCGCCCCCGCCAGACCCAGCGCCTGCACGAACGGCGGCATATCGCACGACCAGCCGAGCAGCGCTTGCCCGCCATTGCGGCCAGAGGCGGCCCAAGCCACGCGGCTCGCCTCGACGACCGCGACGCGGCGCCCGGCCAGCGCAAGCCGCAACGCCGTGTGCAAGCCGCTGAAGCCTGCCCCTACGACCAGCACGTCGGCGTGGTAATCGCCCGCCAGCGCGGGGCGCTCGGGCAGCGCGCCGCTCTGGGCGAAGCGACGTGCGTAATAGCTTTCAATATGACGGGTCGATTCGGCGAACATGGCACGTCCGTGAAATTTTTCATGTTAAATTTCATGAAAAACTAACACGACAAATTCACGCACGCAAATCGGCGCATTCCCGGTGGCGACGCTCCCCCCAACCGGCTTACCCGAGGTCAACATTTATGCCCATCGTTAAAAGCCCGGCTCACGGCGCGCGAGGAACGCATTGGCGCCCCATTGCAACGCACCGCACAGCAGCAGATACACGAACCCGACGAACAGGAAGATTTGCGCCGGGTACACCAGCAGACGGTTATTGAGCTGATTGGCGAGGAAGGTGAATTCGGGCACGCCGACGATATAGGCGAGCGACGTATCCTTGATCAACGACACCCACTGATTGACGAACGACGGCATCATCACCCGCACGGCTTGCGGCAGGATGACTTCGCGCAATGCCTGCCAGCGCGTCAAGCCAAGCGAAAGCGCTGCCTGCCGCTGCCCCGCGCCGATCGACGTGATGCCCGCATAAACCGAATGCGACAGATACGCGCCGCCGATCAGCGCGAGCGCGCACACGACCGTCGCAAGACCAGGAACGTCGACGTGCAGCAGGATCGGCATCAGGAAGAAGGTCCAGAAGATCAGCATCAACACGGGTATCGCGCGAAAGAATGCGACCACGGCGGTCAGCACGAGACGGACGACGCCGCGCGTCATGGCGAGCGCAACGCCGAGCGCGAATCCGGTCAGCGCTGCGAGCAGAGCCGACACCACCGAGAGCGCGATCGTCAGCGCAACGCCTCCCAGCGGTCCCGCCGGAAACGCGCCGATCATCAAATAGCGCAAAGCCGGTAACCACGCGAACTCGTTCACGCACGGCCTCGCTGCAAACCGTGCAGGCCGGCACGCTGCCAGAGCACCAGCGCGACTTCGATAACTGCGATGGCGAGCACATAGAATACGGTCGCTGTGCCGAATGCCTGAAAGGTCCTGAAGCTTTCGGTATCGACCTGCCGCGACATGTACGACAGCTCGCCCACACCTATCGCCATCGTCAGCGACGAATTTTTGATCACGTTCATGTATTGGCCAGCGAGCGGCGGCGTGGCAATGCGCAACGCCTGTGGCAGGATCACGTAGCGCAGGATCGCGTAGCGGCGCATGCCAAGCGCCGCAGCCGCCTGCCACTGTGCGCGGTTCACGCCGCGCATGCCGGCCAGAAACTCTTCGCCGATGAACGCCGTGGTGTAGCAGGTCAATCCGACCCAGCCGGCGAACAGTTCGAAACTCGGCCAGCGCAGCGTAAGCGGCCCAAACGTCGCCAGGTGCGGCGTGTTAAGCCAGCTCATCCAGCCGGACGGCAGCACGGCCGCGACACCGAAGTACCAGAACAGCAATTGAACGAGCAGAGGAGAATTGCGGAAGACGAACACGTAGAGCGCCGCCGCGCGCGCAATCGCGCGAGTGCGGGCCGTGCGCGCAACCGCGAGCAGAAAGCCCAGCGGCGTCGCGCACGACGCCGTGCAGGCAGAGAGCATCAGCGTGACGAAGAAACCTTGTTCGAGCCACGCGAGATACTTCGGGTCAAGCCAGTTATGCATGAATCAGGCGCCGCGCTCAGCTGTTCTTTTGCGGGTCGCCGATCTTGAAGAGACGGGGCAGCGGCGCCGCACTCTTCGGGCCGAACCACTTGTCGTAAATCTGCGCGGCCTCGCCGTCGCTCTCCAGGTGAGTCAGCGTGTTGTTCACCGCATCGAGCAGACGCGTCTCGCCTTTGGGTACGCCAACGCCTTCGTAGTCGTTCGAGATCGTGAACGGGGAAATCTCATAGCCCGCCTTGTCCGGCGCGCGTGCCAGCAGCGCGACGAGCTTCGGGCCGTCCTGCGTGATGGCTTGCACGTTGCCCGTACGCAGTGCGGCAAAAGCGAAAGGTGTGTCATCGTACGCGACGATGGTTGCACCCGGGAATTTCGCCCGCACCTGCTGTTCGTTGGTCGTGCCTTTATCCGCGCCGATACGCAGACTGTTGAGCTGTTCCGAAGACTTCAGCACGCCCTTCTTCGCAATGAACTGGGTGCCCGAAGCGAAGTATGGCGTGCTGAAATCGACTTCCTTCCTGCGATCGTCGGTAATCGTAAAGTTGGCGAATACCAGATCGACCTTTCCCGACTTCAGAAACGCAATGCGATTGGCGGGATTGGTGGGCTGAACTTCGAGCTTCACACCCAGGTTTTTGGCGACGGCGCGCGCATAGTCCACGTCGAGCCCAACGATCTGATTGTCTTTCGGATCGACGAAACCGAACGGCGGATTGCTGTCGAATGCAGCGACGCGCAACACGCCCGCCCGCTTGATGTCGTCCAGACGATCCGCATGCGCGGACGTCGATGCCGCGACCAGAAGTGCCGTCAACAGTGCGCCTGGCACTGCGCCCCAGATGCTGCTTTTCATTATCGGTTTTCCTTCTTTTCTCGTTGAGGTACGCAGCCTATCCGCATGACGGGTGCGAACGAACCAAGTTTTTTTCAGATCGAAAGCGCTGCCGGCGATATGGCCAACGGCACGCTGCAACTGTCGCTTATGCCTCGCTATAAGCGCCGAGATACAGCGATCCGATCGGTGCCCCACACCCGCACCACGTGCCGCAAGTAATGTTGACGCATGCTTCCTTGCATGCGGCCTCGCACTGCAACTCTTGCCGGGAAAATCCATTCGATGCGGTAATGTCGACTATCGCCAATGCCGCCGACATGCATTTATTTCGCGCGCGAAAATTGAATGCGAATAGGTTCCCAGGTTCTTACAACTAAATGGGGTTATCACCCTTGACCTGGGTACATCGGCTGCTTAGCATCAACGTGGGACTTTGCATTGAGCTTTTTCATCAGCGGGTCGATGAGTCAGTTTCGGTCCTCAGCAAGGCTCGCTGCAAAGCCCGGTTTGTCTGGATTTGGGGGACTTTTATGTCTTACCGCCGCTGGACGTCTCCTGCCGAGACCGCAGAATGGATCATCCTCGTCGGCGCGGCTTTCGCAGTGCTGGGCGGGTGGATACCCTGGATGGGCCACGCGCCTTATTACTTCGTCGCCGGCGTTGCACTGATCGGCGCTGGCATCCTCATGCTATGGAACCGCTCGGCGGGACTGTGGTGGTATTTCGGCATGTTCGTCGCCGCCCTGGGCTGGTCGATCTTCAAGGTTGGGCTGGATGGCTGGAGCCTGCTGCCGCGACTCTTCGTGCTCGCCCTGATCGGCATCGGGATAAGCCTCGTCATTATCACCGGCAGTTCGGCAGTCGGCCGGCCGCTACGCGTGGCGGCAATCATCACGGCTGTCTTCTACCTCGTCGCAATCGCCAGCATGCTCTGGTCCGCCATCGCCTGACCGGGACCGAGCGACTACCCACAATCAAATCTTGCGGGCTCGGTAGTCGCCCGCGTTCGTCGTCGGTCGGATCTCCACCTGGTTGATCATTCAACCGACTAATCGAGCGGCAACTCATGCCGAAGGCCAGGCGAATTCATGCGATGGTGCGGTGCGTTTTACCGCACTTCCACATTCCTCTTACCGCGATTGCACCACGCATTAGTCGTCCGCCGCCAATTTCAAGCAAACGGAATACTTTCCCGCGCTGCGCGAGTTATTTCGATGGATCATATGGATATGCCTCCGATGATCATACGTATCTCTCGTTCGGAGTCCATAGCGATAAGGAAAATGTGAGATTGGCGCTCCACTGAATCGGACTACCGGGACAACATGATGCGAAACTCACCGACCGAGACTGCTTTCCTTCCCGACGTCACCGCCCGCGCGAACACGGGTAGTCTTCGCCACGAGATCCGCGTATGCAGCACCCACGCGGACTTCCTGAAACTGCGCTCTTCCTGGGAGGCCGTCTGCACGACGTGTCCGGCGACACTCGAGTTTGCCTATTGCGAACTTGCAGCCGCCAAGGCGTTTGCGCGCGGCGCGGCGGTCAATGTCGCGCTCGTCTACGACGGCGCCGCGCTCGTCGCGCTCTGGCCGTTGTGCATTGCGCGCGAAGGCGCATGCCGGATCGCGCGCGCACTCGGCTGCGGAAGCAACGAGGAATATGGCGGCCCGCTCGTGTCCGATCGAGGCGACGGGCGCTTCTATGACGCCGCCGTCGATGCGTTGCGCAGCGTCGACGCCGACGTGCTGGAGATACGCTTCGTCGAATGCAACGGCCCCCTTCACGAGGCGCTCTCGCGTGCGCCTCTGTCGTGGGTCTTACGCGCGCTTCCGGAACGCTGGCGCCTGCTGTCCGGGTACTCCATGGAGCTGTCCCGGTTCCCCACCTTCGACGCCTTCATCGCGACGAGGCCCGACTCGCTGCGTCGCCCATTGAGACGTCTCGCAAGGCGGCTTTCGGAGGACGGCGCGGTGGAATATGGCTGGTGCAAGGACGTCGAAGACGCCCGAACGGTCCTCACATGGCTCTTTGCGACGAAGCGCAACTGGGTGCTATCTCGCGGCCTCGACGCGCCTTATCTGATGAACGACGACGTGCGCGACTTCTTCATCGAACTCGCCGGGCGGACCGATCTCGCTACGACTCCACTGGTCTCGTTCGTCAAACTGGACGGCATTCCCATTGCGGCATCCGTCAATCTGACCGGGCCACGCAGGCTGGAGTATTTCATCACGACCTATGACGAGGCCTATGCCGCCCGCTCCGTCGGCAACCTGCTGGTCGACAGCATGGCGCGATGGGCGCTCGCGAACGGCCGTGATTTCGACTTCCGCCCATACTTCTCGAGCTACAAGGAGCGTTGGTCGAACCATAAGAGCTGGTACGAATCGCATTTCGTCGTACTCACATGGCGTGGCAGGCTCATTGAGTTTCCTCTTGCCGCGGAGCAGGCTCGGCGCGTATTGCGCAGAGCGCGCGAGTTTGCCATCGACCCGCTGCGCGCGAAGCTGCGCGCCCTCACGTCGGCGCGCTGAACGCCGCAATCCGTGGTCAGCCGTCCTGCCGGTTCGACCAGGCCTTGACGTAAGCCGGAGCCTCGCGCTCCGGCGTTGCGGTATCGGCTACGGGCGGCAACGGTGCGAGCGTCAACGGCAGCACGCCTGCCCAGACAGGCCGATCCATGTCATCCTCGTCGTCCTTCGGGCCGCCCGCGCGGACCTTCGTCACGGACTCCGCGAGCGCAATGCGCATGACCGTGGTCGCTGCCAGTTCCTTGCGATTGCCCGCTCGCACTTCATGCCTGCGGCCCGGCGCGATGTGCTCCATGAAGGCATCGAGCACGGCAGCCTTGTGCTCTTCCGTCACCACCTCGAACACACCGTAAATCACGGCGGAACGATAGTTCATCGAATGGTTGAACGCCGAGCGCGCGAGCACGAGTCCATCGAGATGCGTGACGGTCACGCAAACCTCGGCGCCCTCGGCCGCGAGGCGCAGCATGCGGCTGCCGTTCGAACCGTGAATATAGAGATGATCGCCTTCGCGCCAGCATGCGGTGGGAATGCAATGCACGCCGTGCTCGTCGCTGAAGGCGACGTGGCAGACGTAGGCTTCGTCAAGAATCGCATGCAGCGTCGCCGCATCATAGTGCGCGCGCCGCGCGATCCGGCGCACACGTGTGCGTTGCGAAGGTGCTGCGCTGTCGGCGGCAGGGTCGTTGACGGCATCGGCAAGGGACATCGTTTGGCTTCCTCGATGGTTCGGGTGGAGATGCCGCCTACGATAGACAAGCCGTGGCCCCATGGGTAGATCCAGACTCGCCTTGTGCGGTGGAGCCACAAATCTTCCCCCAGACACCTCATCGAGATTTGTCAGGAAAAAGCTGCAGGATCAAAAAATCTCCTGTACAATCCGGCCTCCTTGATTCCCCGATAGCTCAGTCGGTAGAGCGCCGGACTGTTAATCCGTAGGTCCCTGGTTCGAGCCCAGGTCGGGGAGCCAGACATGCGGGAGTAGCTCAGTTGGTAGAGCGCAACCTTGCCAAGGTTGAGGTCGCGAGTTCGAGACTCGTCTCCCGCTCCAGCATCCAGTCAGGCCATCCGCCTGCGATCAGCACCGCGTCCAAGCGCGCGTGCCCCTGCCTCGAGGCAGCGAAAACCGGAAGCACGCCCCTTTCCCCTCCAGCGAAGTCGCTTCGATCTGCCCGCCGTGCGCCTCGACAATCGACTTGCAGATCGACAGTCCCATCCCCATGCCCGCGTCTTTGGTAGTCGCGAGCGAGTCGAACAGATGGTGCGCGACCTTCGCGGCACCCGATACATAGGAATACCTTCGTCGTTCAGTGCACACTGAATAGCCGCAAGCGGATTACCATAACGGCCTCGCCGCACGACGGCAACGCACGAGATTCATAGAGGGCCTTTCGATGCATCAGCGGCTGTATGAGGCCCCTGCGCTGATTTATGTCCCGTCTTTCGCTTTCGCAACTTCTTGTCCGGTACGCATTCATTGCGTTCACGCTAGCGGCATTTGCCGCGGCGTTCGCATGGACCGCGGGCTGGATACACTGGCCCGGCGCTCAGGCCGCGCTCACGCCTGACCGGCTCATCGACGTCTTCGAACGCACAGCCGGCAAGCATCCCGGATTTCGCCGCAATCATGCGAAAGGCATCTGCGTGAGCGGCTATTTCGACAGCAACGGCAACGGCACGGCGCTTTCTCGCGCGAGCGTATTCGAGCGCGGACGCACGCCGTTGATTGGTCGCTTCTCCGCGCCCGGCGGCAATCCTGCTGAAGACGACGCGGACACGACCGTGCGCAGCTTTGCGCTGCGCTTCGCGATGCGCGACGGCGAGCAATGGCGCACCGGCATGAATTCCGCGCCCGTATTCGCGGTGCGCACGCCGCAAGCGGTTTACGAACTGCAAGAGGCAATGGAGCACGACACGCTCACAGGCCGTCCCGACCCCGCGAGACTCGACGCGTTCTTTGCGAGCCACCCCGAAACTCACGCACTGCGCGACTGGCTCGCCGCGCATGCGCCGTCCTCCGCGTTCTATAACGCGAGCTATTACAGCATCGATGCGTTTCGCTTCACTGACGCAAGCGGCAACATGCGATTCGTGCGCTGGAGTGTCGTGCCCGATACGCCTTACGCGGCGCTGGACACCCGGAACTCGAATGCGAGAGACCCCGACTTTCTCGCGCACGACCTGAAAGTGCAATTGAAGTCGGCTCCCGTGCGCTGGCACCTCATGCTGACGCCCGCGGGCGCGGGCGACCCGGTGGACGATGCCACCCGGACCTGGCCCGCCGAACGCGAGCAGCACCGCGTCGATGCGGGTACCATCGTCATCGAGCATGCACAGTCGCAGATCGACGGCCCCTGCCGCGACATCAATTTCGACCCAACGGTGCTGCCGGTGGGCATTGCGCCCTCGGACGACCCGCTGCTCGCCGCGCGCGCGGCCGCTTACGCGGTGTCGTTCGACCGCCGTACGAGCGAAGAAGCGCACGCCCGCGTGAAAGCCCGCTGAAGGCGGCGCAAACGCAACCCAAACGCAACCCAAACGAAAGCATGGAATAAAGTCCAACGGCCAGGTGTTTCGTTTCTAGTTCACCAAAATGGCCCGAGCCGCGCGCCCTTGACCAGACGGTCGCACACGACCGCAGCGCACGCCAGTCCGGATTGAACGGGGATCGTGGAGAAAACCCTTCGATGAGCGGTACAGACTTACCGGGCATGCTACCCGCCATGATTCCGCGGCTGTGGGCGTTTGCGCTGCGCCTGTCCGGGGACCAGCACGACGCCGAAGACCTCGTGCAACGCGCCTGCCTGCGCGGGCTCGAACGCGCTCATCAGCTTCGACCCGACACGGCTCCCCTGAGCTGGATGTACTCCATCATGCATTCCACATGGATCAACGAACTTCGAGCCCGCAGCGTGCGCAAGCGCGCGAGCTTCGAATGGGACGACGATTTCCTCGAAAATCTCCCCGATCCCGTCGATAACGGCCCCGAAACACAACTCATGCACAGCCAGATCATCGAGGCAGTCGAGCGCCTGCCCGAAGCCCAGCGTGTGGTGATGCTACTCGTCGCGGTCGAAGGCATGACGTACCAGCAGGCCGCCGACGTGCTCAAGGTACCCATTGGCACCGTGATGAGCCGGCTCTCGCGAGCGCGGCAATCGGTCGGCGCCATGTTCAGCGGTGCAGCGCCCAAGGCGCCGCCCGCCCCGCAGCAGAAGGACTCACTCGCATGATTGCCGACGACGCACAGTTACTCGCCTATGTGGACGGCCGCCTGTCGCCGGACGAGCGCGCCGCGATCGAAGCGCAGTTGCGCGAGTCCGCCGAGGCGCGCAAGAAGGTTACGCTGCTGCGCACCTCGCAGGTCGATTTCGCCGGCGCCTTCGCTCAGCAAACGCTGCCGCCCGTGCCCGAATCGCTGCGCATTGCCATCGAGGATAGGGTGCGCGCACAAACCGCACAAACCGGGCAACCCGCGCAACCGTCTTCGAGCGCAAACGACGCGGCGATACCAGCCGCGGAACAACACCCCCCCGCGCCCGTGAGATCGCGCCTGCGCCGCGTGCCGGTCTGGCTCGCGGCGGCCTGCGTGGCGGGCGCGTTCCTGGCCGGCCAGTTCGTGCGCTTCGATGCGCTGTTCGGGCCTGCGGGCCAGGGCTCCGGCGCCTCGCAACTCGCGAGCGCATCGGACCTGTCGCCGTGGGTGAAGGCGGCGGTCGGCTACCAGAAGCTCTATACGCGGGAGACCGTCGCCTACCGGCAGGACGATCCGGCGCTCGCCGCCAGGGTCGTCGACGACATCCGCCGCGACGACCGTCTCGCGCTGCGCGTGCCCGACCTGAGCAGCGCAGGGCTCACCTTCAAGTCGGTGCAGCGCCTGCGCTTTCACGACAAGCCGCTCGTGCAGATCGTTTATCTGCCGCGCAGCGGGCCGCCCATCGCGTTGTGCGTGATGAAGGACGCGCGCCCGGACGAAGCGGTCGCCTCGCGCACCGTCGATTCGATGGGCGTGACCACATGGCGGCAGAACGAACTGACCTATGCGCTCATCGGGCAGGCGGGCGACGTCGATCTCGCCGCGCTCGGCAAGCGCATCTCCAACCTCGATACGGCCGCGCTATTCAGCGAGGCGCAGGAAGCCGTACCGCCGCATAACGGATAAGCGCCAAGGTCGGCGCGGAATAATTTCGACGCCGGGCTGTTGTGTTGAGGAACCCTCGATCAATGGCTCGGCATGATTCATCGATTGCACCTCTGGGCAGCGGGCATCGTCATCGCGGCGGCGCTTGCATCGCCCGCGCACGCCGCCTGGCGGCTCGCGAGCAGCGATGCACCCATCGGCGTCGTGCGCGGCGCGAGCGTGACTTCGGCAGCGGCGGGCGACACCTTGCGCGACGGCGATCTACTCGAATCGCGTGATGGCGTTGCGCATCTGCAGGAAGAGCACGGCACGCTCGTCGCGCTCGGTCCACGTACTCGCGCGATGCTCATGGCCGACGGACATGTCGCCTTGCTCAGCGGCTGGCTGAAGATCGCGGCTGCCGCGTGCGCAAGCGCGCCTTGTGCCCAGGTGCGCGTGGACACGGAACCCGGATCGCTCGATATTGGAGCGAGCGCAGCGGCGATCATCGCAGCGCCCGATAACACGCAAACGGTCAACGTATTCAGCGAAACCGGCACGCAGATGTTCGCGGCAAAGCCGCCCACGTCGATACCTAACGGCCGTTTCGCGAACGTCGACAGCACGGGCCATGTGCAAATATCGGCGCGCCCCACCGACGCTTTCGTCACGACCATGCCGGTCGCGTTTCGCGACGCCTTGCAGCCGCTCGCCGTCGCCAGGCCCGCACACCTCCTTGCGCCGCCCTCGCACGCCGCCACTTACGACGACATCGCGCCGTGGCTGGACAGCAAGCTGCCCGCGCGCAAGGGCTTTCCCGCACGCTTTCGCTCGCGTCTGATCGATCGTGCATTTCGCCACGATGTTCAAGCGCATCTGAATACCCTGCCCGACTGGCGCGCCTTGCTCTATCCGCCAGCGCGCCCGGGCGTTCACAACGTGCGCTATCCCTAAGGCTCGATCCTTCACTGCCATGAAGCCCGGACTCTCGCTCAGCGTCAAATTCAACCTGGTATTCCTGATCATCTTCGCGATCGCGCTGGTGGTCATCGGCGTGGTCTCCGACCGACTGCTGCAAAGGCAGGCGCTCGAAGAAACCGCGCACGACGCCAACATCCTCGCGAGCGCCGCATCGTCGATGCAGAGCTACACCGCGGCGCACGTCACGCCGTTGCTCGCCACGCAAATCAAGTACAGCTTCGTGCCCGAATCGATCCCCGCGTTTTCGGCCATCGAGATGCTCAAGCTGCTGGGAAAGGACTTCCCGAACTTCTCGTACAACGCCACGATGCTCAACCCGACCAATCCGCGCGACCGCCCGACCGACTGGGAGACCGACGTCATCCGGCATCTGCACGATCATCCGGAACTCAAGGAACTGACCGGCCAGCGCGACGCGCCAGGCGGCCGTTCGTTCTTCCTCGCGCGGCCCAGCAGCATTACCGACACTGCCTGCATGCAGTGCCATAGCACGCCGAACGCCGCGCCCGCGACGATGATCGAGAAGTACGGCACCTCGAACGGCTTCGGCTGGACCATGAACGAGGTGATCGGCGCGGAGTTCGTGTCCGTGCCGATGGCGCAGCCCATTGCGCGCGGGCGGGCCGTCTGGCGCACGTTCATGCTTTCGCTCACCGCCGTGTTTGCGGTCGTGCTGATCGTCATGAACGTGATGATGCACGTGCTGATCACGCGTCCCATTCGTGCGCTGTCACGCGCCGCCGACGAAATGAGCCTCGGCAAGCTCGACGCGACCACGCTGCCAACGGGCGGATCGGACGAAATCGCCTCGCTTGCGGTGTCCTTCGGACGCATGCAGACCAGCCTCATCGAAGCGTTCCGCATTCTCGACGAAGAGCAGACGTAAGCGATGTCCCACTCCGCCGACATCCCCGCGACCTTCGACCGCTACGTGATCGAGCGCGTACTCGGGCGCGGCGCAATGGGCGTGGTGTATCTGGCGTTCGACCCGCGCATCGAGCGCAAGGTGGCGCTCAAGACTATTCAGCGGCCTGCGGGCGGCGAAGCGGATCACGAACTCACCGCGCGCTTTCTGAACGAAGCGCGCGCCGCGGGACGTCTCGCCCATCCGCACATCGTTGCGGTGTACGACTATGGCGAAACGGGTGACACCGCCTTCATCACGATGGAATATGTGCGCGGCGAAACCCTCGCTGCGCATCTCGCGCAGCACGCGCGCGCGGGCACGCAGATGAATCCGCTGGCCGCCCTGCGCTGGTTCGCGCAGTTGCTCGACGCACTCGACTACGCGCACGGCGCAGGCATCGTTCACCGCGACGTCAAGCCCGCCAATCTGCTGATCTCGCCACGCGGCGAATGCAAGGTCGCGGACTTCGGCATCGCGCAGCTCGACACGTCCAAGCTCACGCAAACCGGCACGCTGCTCGGCACGCCGAGCTATATGTCGCCGGAGCAGTTCACCGGCGACGCTGTCGACGCACGCTCCGATCTCTTTAGCGCGGCAGTCGTGCTCTACGAAATGCTCACCGGCATATGCCCGTTCACGGGAACGGCGGGCGCCGTGATGCACAAGATTCTCGATGAGATGCCGCGTCCCCCTTCGGCGCTCGTGCCCGGCCTGCCTGCGTATATAGACGCCCTGGTGATGAAGGGCATGGAAAAGCGCCCCCGGATGCGCCACGCCAGCGCGCGCGATTGGCGCGATACGCTGCTCGCGGCACTCGCTGCCGATGTCCATGAGGATGCCGAACGAACCGTGCTTGTGCAGGCGGCCATCGACGCGCCACTCCCCACGCCGCCAACGCAGACCCAGCTCGACCCCGAACTCGTCGCGCATCTGGAGAAGCGCCTGGCGAGCCATGTCGGGCCCGTGGCGTCGTTGCTGGTACGGCGAGCGTGCGTAGGGGCGACGAACATCGATACGCTGCGCGAACGCCTGAGCGCCCACTTGCCCAACGACGATGCGCGACGCGACTTCGATTCGCTATTGATCCCGGTAGGCGGGGGCGCACCGCGCACGATCGGCCCGCAGACAGTCAGCGCCGAAAGTGTGAACGAAGCCGCCTCGCGCCTCTCGACGCTGCTGGGCCCCATCGCCCGTATCGTGGCGCGCCGCGCCGCCGATCGCGCCACCGATCTGCGCACTTTCCACACGCAACTGCTCGACGCGGTGCCGGAGCCGCACCGCGAAACGCTGCGTCGCGAATGGGATGTGGACAGCGACTAGCGTGCGATGTCGTACGCTTCGAGCAGGTCCAGGAACAAGCTCGGATCGAGCGCACCCTCGTGCCGATGCATCGCACTGTCTTCCTGAGTCCACCACAGGCTGGCGCCCTCGCACGATGCCAGTGCGACTGGCTGCTCGTGCAGCGTAGCAAGTTTCGACTCGAACGCCGTGAGCGAAAACGAAGGCGCCAGCGTCGAGAGGGCAAGCGCACATGCCTCGACGTGCCAGCGCGAATCGACGGCACGCGCTGCGCCTTCGATTTGCCGCGCGATCACGAATGGAAAATAGCGCCCCACGGCGTCGATGCCTGGCATGAGCACGCCGGTGCACGCGCAGTCGTCGATCACGGAGGGCGGAGCCGAAAAGCGCCACACGGGCATCTCCAGATAGCGCTCGAGCCAGCCTCCGGCATGGCGTTCGCGCGCGGCCAGCAGACCGCGTTGCAACCACGCGTCCCAACGGCCGACGAAAGCCGCGGAAAGGCCGCGTCCGACGAAATCGCCATGCGTGCGGACCTTGCCGTAAAAACCGGCGTCGATTCGAGATGCTGCGTTCATAGCGAGGCCGGGCAACGAAAGCCAGTGAGCACGCCCGCGCGAAACGGATTCTCCACGCTGCCGGCAACGAGCGCGAGCTTGACCTTGCCGTCGTCGAACGTCGCATTGAAATGATCGGCCTGTCCAGCCTGCTCGATACGCGCGGTGTCGAGCAGATGGAACAGCGCCCAGGGTCCGTCCGCGCGAGGCGGCGTCGTCGTCGCGGGATCGAGTTCGACATGCGCCTGCCCCGTGCCCTTCCCGCTCGGCCACTGGAAGGCGGCGGTGGCGTTGGGCGCATCGCTCGTCGCGCTCAGTTGGGTGCCGTCGACATCGAGCACGAAGCGCTTCAGCGAAGGATCGAGCGAAACCACCTTCGCCGAGAAATGCAAGGACACGTCGTGGCCGCCGTCGCGAAACAAAGCATCCCGCAACGTCGCCGCACGCTGGAACGCCACCGGCACGTCGTCGGACATGCCGAGGGCTTTCGCTTCGGGCCGCCACTTCCACACCGCGCCGGACGTATCCACCCGATTCTGCAGATTCTTCTGGAAGAACGTGTCGATCAAGCCGCCGGGCGCCAGCACGCGCGCGAAGTCGTCGGGCGCGGCGTCGCGCGTCGAAGTCCTCACGAGCGGGTAACGGCCGTCGAGCGCCTGCTTGCACGCGGGCGCGACGGTCGTGGCCCAAAGCGTTTGCAATTGCGCGCGCTGGCCCTGGATCTGCACGGTATCGGCGTCGCCCGCTACGCCTTGCAGCACCGCCGCGAGCGGCGCGGGCGCGTTCTGCGAGAGCAGCTTCAGGCGGTCGAGCGGGCCCGTGGCGGGCGGCGGCAGCGACTGCCTGCGCGCCGTGTCTTCCGCCTGCAGGGTCGCTGCGGCGTCCTTGAGCGCGTTGATGTATTCGTCCAGCGCCGCGCCGGCTAGATCGTGCAGCGCCTGAAAATGCGTATCGACGGGTGTCGGCGCGGCAGGCTGCTCCGCTCCCGCGCCGATGCGCTTTTCGAGCGCGTCGAGCTTGCCGGGCGCGGCAGCCGGCGGCGTGAAGGTCGTTTCGCGCGCGACGGCCTGAATCAGCGCGCGCAACGGCGAAGTCGCCGAGCCGAGCAGGTTCGCGACGCGCGCGCCCTGATCCGGCGCGCTGAACGGCACGACGGCGATATCGGCGAGCAACGCGTCCCACTGGCGGATCGCCTCCTCGCTGTAGAGCCGCGTGAGCGCCGCGCGCAATGCCTCCGTGCTTTGCGCATCCGTATGCGTCTGGCCCGCGCCGAGCACCCAGTCGTCCTTCGACAGATTGGCGAGCGCCTCTTCGCGCACGCGCACGAACGCGTCGAAGCCCGCACGCGTATAGGCGCCCTCTATGCCTTGCGTGAGCGGCGCGCCGCTCCGTCTCACGAACACGATCTGCCCGCTCGGCCCCGCCGCTTTCGCCACGGTGAAATCCGGCAGGCGCAGCTGCGCGAGTTGCTGATCGATACGGCCGTTCAGGCGCTGCGCGAGCGGCACGCGATTGAGCACGGCGCGCGCCTGCGCGATGAGGTTCTGATCGAGCGGCAAGTTCGAATCGAACTCGCCACGCCGGAACAGCGCCTGCAAATGCTGCTCGATGTCCGCGCGCTGCGCGTCGCTCGCATCTTTCATCGAACCCGTTCGCCAGGTACGCAGCGCCCAGACCTGCAGCGCGTCCGGGTCGAAATGCGTCGGGTCGCCCAGCATCAGGTACGCGCGCAGGGCTTCATAGAGCGTGGCCGGGTCTTCCGTGTTGCCGCGGCGAAGCTCGTCCTCCATGCGTTGCACGACGATCGGCAGCAAGGTCTGCCGCAGCAGGCGCTGATACAGGCGCTGCGCTTCCAGGCCGAGCTTCCGGCGCTGATCGAGACCCAGGCCCGCCCACCACGGCGTGTCACGCGAAGCACGCTCCGCTTCGCCGCCGGGCAAATCGCGCGCGGCGTCGAGCAGCGGCAGGACCGCAAGCGGACTGTCGCCCGCACTGGTTTTCTTCGCAAGCTCGGCGAGCGCCGCGATCTGCTGACGGCTTTCATCGACGAAGCGGCGATTTGCGCGATCGCTCGCGATCAGGACGATCAGTCCAGCCGCCAGCAACACGGCGATGCCTGCGATTGCGGCCTGCTGAAAGCGCGTGCGCCGCCGCACCGCGCGCGGGTCGCTCCCCGCGATGCCCTGTTCGGCGAAGATCACGTCGCGCAGCAGCCGCTTGACGAAATACGCGCGGCCGCTCGAGGCGTCCGCCATCACGACCTCGCGGCTCAAGCCGAGCGATGCGGCCATCGCGCTCATCATGCGGTCGAGTGGACGTCCGCTCTGCGTGCCGCTCGTGAAGTACACGCCGCGCAGCGACGGCGCGCGTGCGAAACGAGACTCGCCGAATGCCTCTTCGAGAAACCGCCGCAACGCGCGCTCGATGCCCGCGAACTGCTGCGGGAAGGCATAGATCAGCGCGCGCCGCCGCGGGTCGGTTTCCTGCTGCATGCGTTGCAGCACGCGGCCTTGCAGTTGCGCGTGCAGCAAGCCGAACTCTTCGGAGAACCGCGCGAGCGGCGCACTGCCTTCGCCCGCCTCGTTCTCCGATGCGAGCGGAAACGTCATACCCCACACCTGCTCGCGCTCGTCGCGCCCGAAGTCGTCGAAATACTCGGAGAAGCCTGCAAGCATGTCGGTTTTCGTCACGACGACATACACCGGCAGATGCACACCGAGTTGCTGGTTCAGTTCGGAAAGGCGCTCGCGGATTGCGGCGGCATAGGTGGCGCGCGCGGCGTCGGACTGTTGCAGCAGATCGGCGGCCGAAACCACGGCCATCACGCCGTCGAGCGGACGGCGCGGCCGGTACTTGCGCAGCAGCCCGAGAAAGCCGAGCCATGCGCCGCGATCGGCCTGCTCGTGGCTGTCCTGCGTGGTGAAGCGGCCGGCAGTGTCGAGCAGCACGGCGTGGTCCGTGAACCACCAGTCGCAGTTGCGTGTGCCGCCCACGCCGCCCACCGCCTGCGCGCCGAGCCGGTCCGCGAGCGGGAAGCGCAGCCCCGAATGCGCGAGTGCGGTCGTCTTGCCCGCGCCCGGCGCGCCGACGAAGAGATACCACGGCAAGTCGTAGAGCGTTTCGCGGCGTGGAGCGAGCCACGCGAACATGCGCCGTATGCCGCGCGCACCGCCTGCTGGTGCGCGCGACTCGCGCAGTGTCTTCAGCGCCGCTTCGAAGCGCGTGCGCAGCGCCGCGACGTCGGCGTCGGCGGCCTTGCGCGCGGGGTCCGGTGCGTGTTTCGCGGGGTCGAGCGCATCGGCAACGAGGCGCTGCACGAACGTCGAACTGGCGATGCGTGTTTTTGCAAACCGGACGCCCCAATATAGCGCCCAGCACGCGAGGATGAGCGCAATCACGCTCCAGCGCCTGGCGCTGCTCTCGAACGGCGCCGTGCCGTTGAACGCCACGAGCGGCCCTTCGAGCCAGACCAGCGCACAAAGCGCGAGTACGCCCGCAAACGTGACGACAGCGGGCCTTTTGAACCCCTGGATCCACTTCATGGCGCGGCTCCCGGGGCAAGAATGGCGATCGTCACGCGGCGGTTGCGAGCGCGGCCCGTCGCGGAATCGTTCGATGCGACCGGCTCGGTATCGCCGCGGCCTTCGGCGCTCACGCGCGCAGGGTCCGCGAGATGCGCGGCGAGAATCGCGCGCACCGTCTCCGCGCGCGCCTGCGAGAGTGCGACGTTGGAGGGAAAGCGCGCCGACACGATGCGCTGATCGTCCGTGTGCCCGATCACGACGACATTGCCCGGCTTGTCCGCCAGCGCCTCGCCGATGCGCTGCACGAGCGGCACAAAATGCGGGTCGAGTTCGGCACTCCCGGATGCGAAGATTTGCGTGCCTTCGGCGCTGTTGTTGATGGTCACGGTTGTGCGGTCCCCCGATTCGCCCACCGTGACCAACCCTTGCGCGATCTCCGGCGCGAGAAAGCCATCGAGCGCCGACGCGAATTTCGGCGCGGCCTGCATCTTTGCCGCGAGTACGGGCGCAGGCGCCACGCGAATGCCGCGCATCGCCTCGAACACCGGGTCGGAGAACGCGTTGATGCGCAGCCCGAGCACGAGGCTCGTCGCCATCAACACGAGGGCCGCCAGCGCCAGCGCGACCCACAGCGGCACGAAACCCAGCGTGCGTTCGCGCGCGTGCTCCGCGGGTTGCCAGTGCGGCGACAGCGCGCGCTCGACTGGGCCGCGTTGCGCGCGGATCATCTGTTCAAGGCGTTCGCGAATCTCGTCGAGCTGCCGCTTGCCGCCTTCCATGAGCCGGTAGCGCCCGTCGAAGCCAAGCGCGAGCATCACATAGATCAGTTCGAGCAGGTCAATATCGGCAGCGGGGGTTTGCGCGAGCCGCTGCAACATGACGAAAAGCCGCTCGCCGCCGGAGGCCTCGTTGTGAAACGTCACGAGCAGGCTCCTGCGGCCCCAGACCCCTGCACCCCACGGCGTCGCCGCAATGGCCTCGTCGATGAAGGTGCACAGGCAATAGCGCGCCGGGCCGAGCTGCGTGTCGGGCACGCCGAACGCTCGGCCGTCGGCCTCGAAGCGGCGCACCATCTGGATCAGTTGCGCGCGCAGCGCGTCGAGATCCGGATGGCTCGGCAGGCGGCGCAGCGGGAGCGCGAGTTCCAGCAGCGCATTGGCCGCCCGCAGCAGCGGGTTGCGCCCGGCGGCCGAGGCATCGAGCGGCGTGAGTGCCGGCTCGGCGGCTTGCGGCTTGGGCTGCGGCGTGGCCTGCGCTTGGGCGCCGCCTGTGCGTTCGCGCTTGCGCCCCGGCATCGGCATGCGGATCGTGCGCGCCGCGTCGAGATAGTCCGCGTCGTCGAGCGGTGCGTTTGTGCTATCGGTCATGGAAAGAGGTCCTCCACGCATGACTTCAATGACGGATGGCCCAAAGTTCCATCGTGAGCCCGGGAAACTCGCCCGCCACGTGCAGCGCCATGCCCGCCGAAGCGGGAAGCGTTGCCCACGCTTCGTCGTGGTCGTCGAGTTCGAAATAGCTGTAGCCCGCGTGGAACGGCAACTGGCGCGGCGCGACCGCCAGCGCGCGCAACGCGATGCCAGGCAGCTGCAGGTTCACGAGATCGCGGATCTTTTCCATGCTGCCGATCTTCACCTGGCTTGTGAACGCGGAAATCAGCGTGCCGGCCGGCACCTGCGCCCGCACCGCGAGCACGAAGGTCGCGCCGGCAAAGAGCGTGCGGTCCGCAACGCGCGCCACCCGCAATCCATACTTGCGTTCTTCGAGCGCAATCGCCACGACCTGTGGATCGGCGACGCGCGACAGCGCCAGCCGCAGCGCATCGATCACGGGTTCGAAGGTCTCCTTCAGCCGGTCGTGCCGGTATGCTGCGAACGTCGGTGGCCGCCGCCCAGTCTGGCTGAACGTAGCAAGCTCGCCCGCCAGTGCGATGCACGACTGATAGAACGCTTCGGGATGCAAACCATCCATGGCATTGAAGTGAGTGACGAGCGGCTGCGCGCGATTGACGATCTGCAGCAGCAGGAAATCGGCGATTTCGGCCATACCCGCGCTGTCGGGCTGGGCGAGACGTCCGGCGAGCGCTTCGCCGCGCTGCTGAAGCAGGCCGCCCAGCTCGGTCGAGAAGCGCGCGAGGCGCCCCGCCACGCGATAGTCGAGGCACGGCGCGCAATAGTCGTCGTCGAGCACGACGCGGCCGTCGCTGCGGCGCTCGATCACGTGCGCCACGCCCGCGCATGCATGCGCGTTGGCAACCTCGGGCGCGAGCGCGAGGCGCAGGCGCAGCTTGCCGATCTGCAGCAACGTGCTGGGCGCGTCGGCGTCGTTGCTGTCGTGCACTTCGAAGTCCCCCGCGCCGTAACGCGCAAGGTCGTCGCCGCCCGATTCGGGCGCGCCGGCGCGGCGAACCGGCAGCGCGAGCATGACGGTCACGTTCGCGGCGTTTTCGGGGATATCGAGCGGCTCGGGCAGATCGTCGTCTGCGGGCAGGTTGAACGGCGTGCCGTCGGGCAACACGCCTGCCGCCGCGCGCAACGCCAGTTTGCCGAGCTTGAGCAGCGCCTCGTCGATCTCCAGCGTCGTAAAGCCCCAGCCATAGGCGCGCAGGCCGTCCACGCGGCCCGCGAGCAGCGCCTCGACGTGCCGGTCGTGCTGCTGGAGATGCTGCGGCTGAAGGAACATGCCCTCCGACCAGATGACTTTGTTGTTCCAGTACATGCTGTGACTCAATCCTTGGGAAAGTGCAGCGCGTCGAGCTGCGCCTGATAGGCTCGATTGAACGGTTCGCCGAAGCGTTGCTGGAAGTCGTCGCCCGCGTCGCGCGACACGTGCTCCCACGTCTTCACGAAGTGCAGCCACAGGCGCGCCCGGCGATTGCCGACGAGCGCCTCGAGGCCGGAGGGCGCGTCGAGCGAGCCCTCGATCGCGTCTGGGTCGAGGCGCGCCATGGCGTCGTCGAACGCGGCGCGCATGCCGGCGACGAGTGCGAGTTCGTGCGCCTGGATATCGCGGTACGCGGCGCGCAAGGCTTCGTCCGGCGCGAGATAGCCGCGACCGCGCGCGCCGAGCATTTGCGTCAAGGCGCGGTCTGCGTCGGGAAAGAATTTGAGCGGGTTGTTGTCGCGCGCCTCGATCATCGTCATCGCCATGCGGGCCTCGCGCCGCGCCATCGCGCGCGAGCGCAGCACGCTCATCGTGCCCTGCGTGGCTTCGCGCAACAGCGCACCGGCGAGGCGCGCGACTTCCGGCGCGCTGAGGTGGGCAACATCGGCCGGCGCGATGCCGAGGCCTTCCAGCAATGCGTCCAGCACTGCCGAGTCGTCCGCACGCGGGGCTGCGCGGCGGGTCTCCGGCGCCGCCGCGCGCGCCGCGTCCAACCGGTGCGCCGGTATGGCAGTCACGGCTTTTTCTGGCGATACGTGCTCGAAACTGCGTGACGGCGCGGCCGGTTCGCGCTCCGCCGGCGCGGGGGCGTCGCGTAACGGGTCGGCGGAGCCCAGCACGTCCATTAGCGCCTGATTCGCTTCGCCGCCGAAATGGCCCGGTTCGCGCAGTAATGGCGTCGCGGCGAGCGGGTCGGGCGTGAACGGCGTTTCGTCGCGCACAGGCTGCGGCGCAGCGCAAGCGCGGGGCGCGTCCCAGTCGTCGGGGATGAGCGGCGCGCTCGGCGGCGCCTCGAACTCCGGCGTGCCCGGCAGGCTCGCTGCGGGTAGCCGCGCAGGCGGCGTGGCTTGCGTCATCAGTGTTTGATCGAATGGCGCCCGGCTTTCCTCGTCCTTTTCGATGGAAACCGCAAGCGTATAAGCGCCAATCCGGATCTGGTCGCCATCGGACAACACGGCCTCGTGCGCGCCGTTCAGCGCCTCGCCATTCAGCAGTGTCGGATTGCTTCCGGCATCGATTAGCACATAGATGCCGTCACGGCGCTCGATGCTCGCCTGCATGCGCGAAATACCGCGCTGCGCGTCGCTCAGCACCAGCGTGCTCTCCGGCGCGCGGCCAATCGTTGCGCGATCGTCGATCTCCATCGTGCGTGGCGCGGCGTGCTCACCGGCTTCGCCGCCCTCAACAGTCAACGTCAATCTCACGGAGCCTCCTGATTGCGAATCTTGCTCGTGCCGTCGTCGGCGTCGCGGGGCGGCGTTGGCGGCGCGGGGGCCACGGAAAGCGACACCGGCGGCACGCCCGGGCCGAGCGGAATCGGGAAGCTCGACATCTCGATCGTTTCCGGACCGATGAGGATGTACGACGCTCCCGCACGCAGCGCGATGGTTGCGCTCGCCTCGATTTCCACCGCCGCGCCCGCCTTGATGTGCACGGCTGCGCCCGCGTCGAGCGAGTACGCCTCGCCCACGAACTGCTCGTGTGTCGTCATGCTGGCGGCCGAGACGGGGCCAACCACGCGCGACGTGCTGCTGCCCAGTACCGAATCGTTACGTGCGCCGCGCGTCTCGCGAAACTCCTCGCCGCCGATGCACAGATGCCGTTCGCCGGTGACGTTCATCAGCGCGTCGTGCTTGACCCACGTTTCGTGATCGCGCTCGGCGTGAAAGAACATTTGTTCGCCGCCCTTGCGGTCGTCGAGGCGGACTTCGTTGTAGCCGTTGCCGCCCTTCGTCGACTGACTCTTGAGCGTGGACACCGCGCTTTGCGCGGGCAGGTCGTACGGCGGCATGTTGGTCGAGTTGTAGACCGCGCCGACGATCACTGGCCGGTCGGGATCGCCTTCGATGAAATCCACCAGCACCTCCTGGCCGATGCGCGGCAGGCACATCGCCCCCCAGCGCCGGTTCGCCCAGCCCTGCGCCACGCGCACCCAGCAGCGATCGAGCCGATCCGCGCCGCCTGCCTGCGAAAGCTGCTCCCAATGGAACTGCACTTTCACGCGCCCGTATTTGTCTGTGAGAATCTCTTCGCCCGGCGGGCCGATCACGACCGCCGTCTGCGGGCCCGCAGTGTGAGGAACGGGCGTGATGCGCGCAGAACGGAACGTGTTGTCGCTGCGAATCGCAGTGAAACGGCAATCGAACATCGGCTGTGTGGGGTCGCTCGTGGATACATAGGCATCCGATACGATTTCGGCCTGATTCTCGATCACGAGATACTGACGGTTCTGCGCGCCACCCGGATGATCGCGCAGCCGGAACAAGCCGCCCGCTGCGATGCCGCGTGAGGTGGCGCGCCCTTCCATCGCGTCGTTCTGCGTTTGATGGATCTCCACGTTGATGCGCGCGAGGCGCTCGCCGTCGCCCGCTTTCAGATGCCCGCTCAGATGTTCCTGCATCAAATAACGCGGCGGATCGTAGGGTGCGCTGCGTGTCGCGCGCGAAACGAGCCCTTCGCTGTTGCTCACCGAGGCCTTTTCGAAGTCGTACTCGTTGACTTCGTAGCGCCCCGTTTCGAGCGTCGCGCCCGCATGCCAGCGGTAGACGCATTCTTCATCGGGTTCCGGCGTGTCCCAGCCCTGAAACGGCACCGACTCATAGTGCGCGATGGGCCGATGCTCCGCACCGGAATCGGCCAGCACGAGCGTATGCTTGCCGCCTGCGTGCTCGAAGAAGTAATGCATGCCTTCGCGCTCCATGAGGCGGCTCACGAAGTCGAAATCCGTCTCGCGGTACTGCACGCAATGGTCGAGCGCCGGATAGCTCGCCGTACATGCGTTGCGAAAGTCGATGTCGTACGACTCCAGCACTTGCGCAACGATTTGCGGTGCCGTGCGCTGATGAAAGAAGCGCCGGTGCGAGGCGCGCGTGAGCAACCACAGGCGCGGATGCACGACCGCCTCATAGCGCGCCATGCGATTTTTCGTGGTGTCGCCGGGTGCGAGCAGACGCAGCGTCGTGACAATGCCGTTGAACTCGCGCGACCCGCCCGCTGGATAATCGAGCGTCACAGAAAGGTTCTGCCCGAGCACCGCGCCCGGGTCGATATCGTTGTGCATGCTCAGGAATGCGATCTCGAAGCGGCTCAGGCGTCCCAGCGCCTCGCTCGCCGACATGCGCAGAAACACTACGTCGTCGCCGAGCGCCGCACAGGTCATACGCACATGGCGACTAGTCGAAGGCATAGCTGAACTCCTCGTCCTCGACGCTCACATGCACACGCGCAAGCGTCTTTCCGTCCATCACGCGCGAAAGGAACGCCGTGCTGATGCGCGGCAGCACGCTGTTGGTGAGGATCGCGTCGATCATGCGGCCGCCGCTTTCCATGCGCGTGCAACGCTGTGCGATCTGCGTCACCACGGTCTCGTCATAGGTGAACGGCACGCCGTGCGTGAGCGTCACACGTTCGGCCACGCGGCCGAGTTGCAGCCGGATGATGGCGCTCAGCATCTCATTGGAGAGCGGGTAATACGGAATGGTCACCATGCGTCCGAGCAACGCGGCCGGGAACGTCTCCAGCAATTGCGTGTGGAGCTCGCGTTCAATCACCTCCATCGGTGGGCTCGTTCGTGGATCGCGGCACAACTGCGCAATGCACTCGGTGCCCGCATTGGTCGTGAGCAGAATGAGCGTATTGCGGAAATCGATGGAACGGCCTTCGCTGTCGTCCATCCGGCCTTTGTCGAAGACCTGGAAAAACAGCTCGTGCACGTCGGGATGCGCCTTCTCCACTTCGTCGAGCAGCACGACGCTGTGCGGCCGCCGGCGCACCGCTTCGGTCAGCACGCCGCCTTCGCCGAAGCCCACGTAGCCCGGCGGCGCGCCC
Source organism: Paraburkholderia sp. BR14312 (assembly GCF_040948675.1). Lineage (NCBI taxonomy): Bacteria > Pseudomonadati > Pseudomonadota > Betaproteobacteria > Burkholderiales > Burkholderiaceae > Paraburkholderia > Paraburkholderia sp. BR14312. The sequence goes on along the minus strand of NZ_JBFPKI010000024.1, from coordinate 13,501 downwards.
TTGAGCAGCGACACCGTGTGCGCTTCCTGATACTCGCTCATGTTGATGGCAATGAGGTTTTGCTCGCCGCCATAGAGTGCCTCGGCAAGCGCGAGCGCCGTCTCGGTCTTGCCCACGCCCGAGGTGCCCGCGAGCAGAAACACGCCAACCGGCTTATTCGGATCGTCGAGGCCTGCGCGCGAAGTCTGCACGCGCCGCGCGATCATTTGCGTGGCATGCTGCTGGCCGATGATGCGGCGGTCGAGCACCTCGTTCAGCCGCAATACATTGCCGATCTCGTTCTTCAGCATGTTGAGCACGGGCACGCCGGTCCAGTCCTGCACGACCGCGGCCACGGCATGACGGTCCACGCCCGGCAGCACGAGCGGCGCGTCGCCCTGATGCTCGGCGAGTTGCGCCTGGCGTTCGCGCAACGCGGCAAGATCGGCGTCCGGGGCGCCTTCCCGCAGCGCCTGGCGGCGCGCGAGGATGTCTTCGACCATCTCGCGCTCCACCTTCCAGCGCGCGTGCAGATCGGCAAGGCGCGCGGTCTCGGTTTGCAATGCCGCCGCCGCGGCTTCGCGACGCGTCGCCGTATCGACGCCGATCGCCGCCTCGCGCCCGATCACCTCCAGCTCCGTGTTGAGCGCATCGATGCGCCGTTGCGCGTCGTCGACGGCCGGCGGCGTGGCGTGCTGGCTCACCGCAACGCGTGCGCACGCGGTATCGAGCAGGCTCACCGACTTGTCCGGCAACTGCCGTGCGGGCAGATAGCGATGCGAGAGCTTCACCGCCGCCTCGATCGCCTCGTCGAGCACCTGCACGCCGTGATGCGTTTCCAGCGCGGCAGCGAGTCCCCGCATCATCGTCACGGCACGCGCCTCCTCGGGCTCGTGGACCTGCACGACCTGAAAGCGCCGCGTGAGCGCCGGATCTTTCTCGATGTGCCTGCGGTACTCCGACCACGTCGTTGCTGCGATGGTGCGCACGCTGCCGCGTGCAAGCGCGGGCTTGAGCAGATTCGCCGCGTCGCCGGTGCCCGCCGCGCCGCCCGCGCCGATCAGCGTGTGCGCCTCGTCGATGAAGAGGATGATGGGATGGAACGCCGCCTGCACGGCTTCCAGCACCTGACGCAACCGCGCTTCGAATTCGCCTTTCACGCCCGCTCCGGCCTGCAGCAGTGCGACGTCGAGCGCCCGCAGGCTCACGTCGCGCAGCGCGGGCGGCACGTCGCCCGCCGCGATGCGCAGTGCGAGGCCTTCGACCACGGCCGTCTTGCCGACCCCCGCCTCGCCGGTGAGGATCGGATTGTTCTGCCTGCGCCGCATGAGGATGTCGACGACCTGGCGAATCTCCGCATCGCGGCCCACCACGGGATCGAGCCGGCCTTCACGCGCCTGGGCCGTGAGATCGACGGTGAAGCGCTGCAACGCGTCGTCGGTGCGATGCGGCGTGTCGGGCTCCTGCGTCACGACAGGCGCCTGCGTCGATGCTTCCGGCGAACCGTCGAGCACATCGGCGAAGTTGGCGACGAGGTCATCCAGCTTCACGCGATCGAACTCGCGCGAAATACCGCGCAATGCGTTGCGCAGCACGGGCGTCTGCAACACGCCGACGAGCACATGCGCGCTGCGCACCTTCTGCGCGTCGAAGAGCAGCGAGGCATAGACCCAGCCGCGCTCCACGGCCTCTTCCAGCTGCGATGAAATATCGCTGACCGAGGCCGCCCCGCGCGGCAACCGGTCGAGCGCCTCGGTCAGATCGCGCGCGAGCGCCGCGGGCTCGATATGGGCGTGCCGGATCACGCGGTGCAGGTCCGAATCGGGCAACTGCAGCATCTGATGCAGCCAGTGCGCAAGCTCGACATACGCATTGCCGCGCAATCGGCAGAACGTGGTCGCACTCTCCATCGCGCCGAAGCTGAGCGTATCGAGTTTGCCGAACATGACGGCGCGGCTGATGTCTGCCATTGCACTAGTCCTTTGCATGAGATGGGATCAACGGACGAAGCTCGAGTTGCGTCGCGTCGGCCGTGGCGGCACGCGCGTGCAGCCAGGTCGTGTAGCCGAGGCGCTGCTTGCGCCCCAATGCGAGACGCGGCACCTCTGCGCGCCGCAATTGCAGGTTCACGTCCCATTCGAGCGGATCGTGCACGTACAGACGCACCCAGTCGGCGAGCCGCGCGAGGCTCGTACCGCCCGGCAGGAAGCGCTCGTAATCGCCCAGCGAAAGCGGTCCGAGCACGACGCGAAACTTGTGCTGCCGATCGAACACGCGGCCTCCGAGCATCGTGCCGACACCCATGCGAGCGTTTTCATCGCGTGCGCCGAGGTGCGTCAGCGCAGCGTCTGGCAGCTTCATCCAGTGCCCCACGTTCTGCACGACTTCCACTGGCAAGCCAAAGAAGCGCGACAGCACGATCCGCAAACCCGCTGCGTGGCGCGTGGGCGCCGCAAGCAGCCCCGCGAAATGCAGCTTGGCGAAATCGGGAACGCTGTCGCGGTTGTGCAGCGCCGCTTCGTTGAGCCCGAACACGGTGCCCACGTAAGCGGAGAATCGGTCGTTGTCGTCGCGATCGAGACTGACCACCGGCTGCGCCATGGCCCACGCGCGATAGAACAGCGAGGCCATGCGGTGATGAAACACGTCGAGAAAGCGCGCGAAAGTCGGATCGCCCGCGTTACGCGCGCGATGACGCACGTATTCGGTCAGATGCGTGGGCATCGGGCCATTCGGGCCAAGCAGACCGAAGAAGTTCACGGCGAGCTTCGGCGCGGCGTCCTGCTTGCTGGCGAAATGGCGTAACGCAGTCGGAAAGAAGATCAATTCGGGTTCCTGACCGAATCGCACTGCGTCGTCACGCGGGCGCAGCGAAGCGCCCACGCGCGGCAACCCGCTATGCGCACATTCCACGAGCCGCACGGCCTGAAAGAAGTCGAAGCGGTTCGCATCGGCAGAGAAGCGCTCGAATAGCATCACAGCGTCCGGCATTGCCCGCTCCCCGGCGCCCAGCGCATGATTTCACCGCGAGTGGTCGAGGACACGCAGGTTTCGGTAAACGAATTCATCGACACGTATTGCTCGAAAAAGCGCGCGAGCACCGCACCGAACAGAAACGCGCTCGCACCTTCGAAACCGCTCTCGTCGAGCAGCACATCGAGCGCGAGGCCGCGGCCGAACACGATCGGCCCGCGCGACGGCAAGCGGCGCGTGACTGCGCGCGAGCCGATGGAGCGCAGACCTTCGATCTGCCGAGCGGCCGCGCCGTCGCCCTCGGGCGCGTAGAGCGCGAGCAAGTCACGCATGGCGCGCGCGCCGCTCCCGTCCGCGTCGTCCACGAGCGACGCATAGTTGAGCGACAGGTGACTCAAGAGACGCCACGCCACTGCCCCTTGCGCATAGGATGGCAACGGTCGGCTCGGCCCGGCGACACAGCGCACTGCGGAAACCGGCGCTTCCAGCTCCAGAGTGAAGTCGGTTTCGCCCCGCCCGAGCGGCATCGTCAGCGTGAGGTCGCGGTTGGTGCACAGCACGCTCACGCCGAGTTGATGCAGATCGCCGGGATACGGCGCTTCGTGCGTATCCACCAGGGCGATCCAGGTTTCGCTGCCCGAATACGACGAACGCGTGCCGCGCTCCTGCTCGCGGGCGGATGGCAGACGTTTCTCGCGCCGCACCTGATAAAACGCCGTGTCGGGTTCGCCTGCGCCCAGATCGCGCATTCGGTAGAACGGCTGAAATTCGATCGGCGCACCGCCGCCCGAGCGATGGCCCGTCACGCTTTGCACGCGATAGACCTCAAAGTCGCGCGGACGCGTGCGGTCCGCCACCACATGATGTTCGAACTGCTCACCCGTCACCGCGATGCGATCGGCGCGGCGCGCAAAGAGATTGATGGCGGGCGTGCAATGCAGCGCGAAGTTTTCGTGGTCGACCCGTTGTTCGAGTGTGGCATCGCCCTTCGAAAGCAGTACCACAAGCTCGATTTCGTCGCTTTCGCAACGAGCGAAATGCGAGCGCAATCCATCGATGCCGATGAACATGAAGCGCTGGGAAAATGCGAAATACTCTTGCAGCAGCCGATAGCCGGGAAACGATTGATCACTCAGGGGCAGCAGGGCTTCTTCGTCGGAGAAGCCGAGCGGGCGCAGCGACGAAGGCGACAGCACGCCACCGGATGTCGCGATGCCAAGCGTCGAGCCGACCAGCAGTTCATAAAGTTTCGCCGCCGCGCCGTCGCTGCCGCGCAGGTAGATGGGCAGATGATCGATCGTCAGATCGCCGATGGTGCGCTCGCCGAGCGCGCGCAACTTGAGGCGCAAGCCTGCCTTCACGCCGCGCGGCACGGCGGCGACGCCGGGCAGCGCGCCGGTGTGAGTGAAAAGCCGCGCCTCCACCAGTTCGAGCGGAGACAAAGTGAGCGCGTGCGCCGTGCGGAACTCGCAGCGCGTCGCACGTTCGCCATCGAACCGGCCCTGCAGGGCCGTACCGCGTGGCACGGCAACGCCGTCCGCCAGTGCGGGGTGAGTCTTGTCGGGCTGCAGTTGCACGACCGTCATCGCGGGCGTCGGCGCGAGATAGTGCGGATACACCAGTTCGGCGAGATGCTGCGTGAAGTGCGGAAACTCTGCATCGATTTTCATCTGCACGCGCGCGGCCAGAAAGCCGAACCCTTCGAGCAAGCGCTCCACATAGGGATCGGCGCAGTCGAAACCTTCGAGGCCCAGCCGCCCCGCGATCTTCGGAAACGCCTTGGCGAACTCGCCACCCATCTCGCGAACATGCTGCAATTCGCGGCTGTAGTACTGGAGGAAGTCGGGGTTCATCTGGGGGTCACCTCTTCGTACACGTTTGCCTTGCCGGCTTCCAGATCGAGTTCAGTGCGCAAATAAAGCCGCTCGGGTACAGGGTGCGCATGGAGATCGCCTTCGACGATGAACGCCAGCGCGTTGTGTGCGATATCCACCCCACCGGACTCAATGGCGCGCACGCGCAGGGTGCCGCGCACGATGCGCGGCTCGAATGCGCCGATCGCCTCGGCAATCAGCCGTTCGATCCGACTCAGTTCCACGTCCGACGCGCTCTTGCCCGCCAGCTCCGCGAACCCGAAGTTGAGCACCGAGTCGGCCACGCACGGATAGCGCGCGATCTCCTGCGCCGACGCGATGCCCCGCGCATTGAGGAGCCAGCCGATATCGCGCATGACGCTCAAGCGCTGCGCGCGCGCCGAACTGGCCCGATGCTCGCGGACTTCGCTTGTCGCTTCGGGCGCGTGGTCAGTCAGCCGCTCCAGCAGCGACGGCTGCACGCGCTCCGCGTTTCTCGTGCGCATGATCCACTTACGCCGTTGCGCTGGCCGGAATGTTCCACTTGCACTCGACCACGCCGCCGAGCGCCGAGCCAGTGGTCGGATCCTGCTGCTGGTAGGTGACGTGGAACTTCTCGAAGTTGAGCGTCACCGTTTCGGTGAAGCGGTCTTCGCCGTCCGATCCGCCTGTCGCGTAGTTCGTGACGAGCACTTTGTCGAGGTCGATCGTGTAGTACTCCAACGGTTTGTTGCCGCCCGCCTTGCGCACGGTGAGTCTTCCGGTGGGGAAGTGCTTGCCCGTTACGCACGCGGTCATGATGGCCGGCGTTGCGTGATCCGTGTACTTGGTGATCGAAAGATCGTGCACGTCGACCTTGCCGCCGCCACCGCCCGTGCCGAGGTGCATCGTGCCGGACTGGTCCATGCTCCAGCTCCACGAGAGCACGTCGATTTCGTCCTTGTGAGTCTGATCCAGCGACTCGCCCGTGACCGTGCCAAGTTTCAGAAAAATATCGACTGCCATTTGGATTCCTTATTGATCAGGTTCGTACAAGTTTGAAAAACCGCCGCGGCTCAGGCCGCTTTGGTCGACGGCAGCCGGGAAACGAGCCGCAACGAGACGGTCAGGCCTTCGAGCTGATAATGCGGACGCAGGTAGAACTTCGACGTGTAGTAGCCCGGATTGCCCTCCACTTCCTCGACCACGACTTCCGCCGCCGCGAGCGGCCGGCGCGACTTGGTCTCTTCCGACGAGTTGGCCGGGTCGCCGTCTACGTACTGAAGAATCCAGTCCTGCAACCAGCGCTGCATGTCGTCCTTCTCCTTGAAGCTGCCGAGCTTGTCGCGCGCAATGCACTTGAGGTAGTGCGCGAAACGGCTGCAGGCGAACAGATAAGGCAGGCGCGCGGCGAGGTTGGCGTTCGCCGTGGCGTCCGGGTCTTCGTATTCGATCGGCTTGTTGAGCGACTGCGCGCCGATGAATGCCGCAATATCCGAATTCTTCTTGTGGACGAGCGGCATGAAACCGTTCTTCGCCAGTTCGGCTTCGCGGCGGTCGCTGATGGCGATTTCCGTCGGGCACTTCATGTCGACGCCGCCGTCGTCGGTAGGAAATGCGTGGACCGGCAGATCCTCCACCACCCCGCCCGACTCGATGCCGCGAATACGCGAGCACCATCCCCACGTCTTGAACGAGCGATTGATGTTCACGGCCATCGCGTAGGCCGCATTGGCCCACGCGTATTTCGACGCGTCCGCGCCCGCGGTGTCTTCCTCGAAATCGAATTCGTCCACGGGGCTCGTTTTCGCGCCATAGGGCGTGCGCGCGAGAAAGCGCGGCATGGCGAGGCCGATATAGCGCGAGTCTTCGGAATCGCGCAGCGAGCGCCATGCGGCGTGCTCGGGCGTCTGGAAGATCTTCGTAAGATCGCGCGGATTCGCCAGCTCCTGCCACGAGTCCATCAGCATGACGGCGGGGTCCGCGCCCGCAATGAACGGCGCGTGCGCGGCAGCGGAAATCTTGCCCATCTGCGTGAGGAAATCGACGTCGGGGCCGCTGTTGTCGAAGTAGTAATCGGCCACCAATGCGCCGTAAGGCTCACCGCCGAACTGGCCGTACTCTTCCTCGTAAAGCCGCTTGAAGAGCGGGCTCTGGTCCCACGCCACGCCCTTGTACTTGCGCAGCGAGCGGTGCAGGTCGGCCTTCGAAATGTTCATCACGCGCAGTTTGAGGCTCTCGTCGCTCTCGGTGTTGGTGACGAGATAGTGGAGCCCGCGCCACGCGCTTTCGAGCTGCTGCAACGGCTCTGCATGCAGGATGACGTTGATCTGGGCGCTCAGCTTTTCGTCGATGCGCGCGATCAGCGCTTCGATGGTCGCGAGCGCATCGTCGGACACGCGGTGCGTGTCGAGCAGCGCCTGCTCCGCGAGCGTGCGCACGGCGCTTTCCACCGCTTCGCGCGCTTTCTCCGTGCGCGGGCGGAACGCCTTCTGCAAGAGCTGTTGAAACTCGCCGGATGGGCTCGCCGCGTCGGCTTCCTGCCTTTCCGGCTGCGCGAACGCGGTTGGATCGAGTTGAGTGTCTGCCATCTTGGGTCCTTTATTCGGAGTCGGGCTCGCCCTGGGGGTTCGGCGCGGCGGCAAGCGCATTCATCAGCGCAGGGTCTTCGAGCAAGCGGGCGACGAGCTTTTCCGCGTCGGTCTTGCCGTCCATATAGGTCAGCAGGTTCTGCAACTGACTGCGCGTTTCGAGCAGCCTCGCGAGCGGCTCGACGTTGCGCGCGATCGCGGCGGGCTCGAAGTCGTCCATGCTCGCGAAAGTCATGTCCACGCCGATCTTGCCCTCGCCGGTCAACGTGTTGTCGACCTGCATCGCCACACGCGGCTTCATGGAGCGCAGCCGTTCGTCGAAGTTGTCGATGTCGATCTCCAGAAACTTGCGTTCCGCAACGGACGGCAGCGCTTCCTGCGGCTGCCCCGAGAGATCGGACAGCACGCCCATCACGAAAGGCAAGTTGACCTTCCTTTCCGAGCCGTACACTTCCACGTCGTACTCGATCTGCACGCGCGGCGCCCGATTGCGCGCAATGAACTTCTGACTGCTCTCCTTGGCCATTTGACCGTTCTCCTGGTTGAACTGCGTTGCAGTGCGGCTTAGATCATTCCGCCGGCATTTCGACGGCAGCGGTACCGATCACCTGGGTAAGTTGCGCGAGTCCTTCCGGCGCGAGGTCCTTCAAAAGATCGACAAAGGACTTCTCGACGAGGCCGCGCGCCCTTTCGAGCAGCAACGGCACCGGGCTCGCAGGTTCGTGTTGCGCGTACCAGGCGCAGATCCGCTGCAGCGTGGCGGCCACGTCAGCGCGGCTGCCGATCGTGCTGGAGGATGCGTTGCCGATGGCGGCTGCTGGCGACGCGACACCGGGCTCGTCCGCTTGATGCATTTGCGCCTCGCCCGGGTGCACGCCCGTCGCGAGCAGCGACGATGCGCGCTCCAGCAACGCCTTCAACGAAGCAAAATCGAGCGATTGGGTAGCGCCTACGCGTTCGGCAAGCGTCGCTTCGATTGCGCGGACGCTGGCGTACGCGGCATCGAACGCCCTCTTCGCGCTGCGCGCGGCATCGGGCGACACGGCGATCGACGCTTCGATTGCCGTGAGGCTCATCATCGTGTGCCCTTCTGGCGCGACGGCTTCGCCATTCGCATACGACCACTCGCGCAGCGTGACCGGAGAACGGCCTTGCAGCAGCGGGCTATCCCTGAGACCGGCGAGCACGCCGCCGGCCGCCGTCCACGCGGCAAGCGCGTTGATGCGGGCCGTCGCGTCGTCGCCGTCGCTGGCGTCGAGTTGCGGATGCACGTGCTCCCAATGGCGCTCCAGTAGCGCGGCGGTCAAGACGAGGCCGTCCGCGAGACCGGTAATGCCCTCGCGAACCCAGCGCGCTCGCGCTAGATGCATCACCACGCGAAGGTCTCGCGTGCGGGCCATCAATGCGGTGCCAAGCGCATCGGCGGCTTCCCAGTCGGGCGCAACGGCGGCCACGAGCGTGTCTCCGTACTCGGCTTCGGGACGTCCGCTGACCGCTTCCTCGAGTTCGCGAAATTGCGCGTCATATTCGAGGTCCGGGCCGCACGGCTGCGCTTGCGTGAGAGGTTCGAGCCACTCGGTCCAGTCCTGATGCGTGATGAATTCGATGATCATGGCGCTTTGACTGTCTTAAATTCGCATTCCGAATTAATTGCAGTGTCTCTTTCCAGAGAGACCGTTCACTGTCTTTTTACTTATAAAAGATGTAAGTCGCGATATAGGGCGAGCTACCCGTCTCGTGCTCGACTGTGCACGGCGCGGCGGGCTTCACACCGCCCACCGTCCTGACCCGCTGCACGTAGCGCACGGCTGCGAGCATGCCCGGTGATCCGGCGGAGTGCGCCTCGAGCAGCAGTTGCGGCACGCTGCCGGGCGTCCCGCTGGGTTCCTGCGCGACGACTGTTCCCTCGATGCGGCTGCCATCGTGCGCCTGCCACGACGGGCCGGCCGAATGCTCGATCACCTCGGCGCCGTGTGCGTCGTAGAGCGTGGCGCGCGGCTGCCGGAAGACCCAGTCGAGCGTGTGATCCGCACCGTACTCGCAGGCGTAGATCTGCACCCCCGCTGCGGTCGTTTTCAGGAACGGCTGTACGCTCGGCACATCGATCGATTCGGCTTGCGCGGAAGCCCCACTCATCATCGAAATCAGCCCAGCTCCAATCGCAATATGCTTCCCGCGTGAGAGGTGATTCATGGAGAAGCTCCTTTAGCCCAGCGGGTCGATCCAGTTCGATCCGCTCTTCCACAACAGCCCGGCGAGGAGAACTATTCCATTTGTTTTTTGCAGCCTGTCGCCGTGCATGGGAGGGAATATCTGGAAACGTTCAGCTGTTATGGCTGCATCCCGAATTGCACAAAGGTGAGCCATGAAAGCCCGCATGACGATTTCCAATCTTGCTGTGCCCGTCGAGCGGATCAAACCCATTGGCGGACGCTCTTCCACTGCCACCGCCGGTCATCAATTCGACCTGACGTTTCGCGCTGAGGTCAAGGCGCCCATGCTCGGCAAGCTCATGGCCGATGACATCGAATGCCCCCAACTGGAGTGGAACGAGTGCATCGAATGGTTCAGGTTCGACACCGTGACGCAGCAATGGGAGTTCGAAGGCAAAGTCGAGAGAAACATGTATGCGCACAATCGGGAGTCGAATACCTTCAGGAATTGGCACAAGTCGCGCTATACGATCGCGACCGATGTGACCAATCATCCGCCCGCTGCGCTCATGGCCATGAAGCGCGAGGAGGATGCAAAGAAGTGGATCGCGCGCAATGGCTTCAGCTGGAATCTCCACATCCGGGATGTTCCCCAAATGGGCGTCCTTGGCGGGTCGGGCGGCGGGGGTGGCTTGAGCCTCGTCACCGGAGATACGCGTCGCCGCGTCATCTATTTCGATCTGGGCTTCAAGGGGCAGCGGGAGCGCGCACGGCTAGTACAGATCCTGGAGACAAAGCAGGGTCGGCTCACGATTCATCACCTGATTCGCGGCGACATCGAGAAGAAGACCGTGGATGAACTCTCGAATCTCGAGCGTTGGCGCTTTCAGTTGCGCACGGTTCACGGTTAATGCCCGCGAGGGCTCCGGGTTCTTTCAGGCGTTAGTCTTCCGTGGGAGCAGTGCCGGCTTTCTTGGGGGTGGTGCGGGTAAAAACTGAATACCAGCGGTGTTCATCTTTCGTCTTCCAGTTTTTCGGAGTGGGCACGCCGTTATCGTCTTTGTCCTTCGTGTAGACATCGAGCCACGCCTGCACGAATCCCAGAAGGTGTTTCTCGTACGGACGAGATATCTCGTACACGCCGGCGTTCGGGTCGAAAAAATAGAGCGTGCCTCCCCGGCTCTTGTAAAACGCAACGGCGTGCCCGGGACCACCGGCCTCTTGCTTCAAATCGAGCACGATTGCATTGCCCTTGGGCAACTGCTCCCCGGCTCCGGCAATCGTGGCGTCGTCCGAGCGCTCGGCTACGAAACTCTCCTGGGGGCGGCTTGTGCCAACATTCTGCGCGACATGCTTTACCTTGCGCGTTTTTTCTTCTGGCGTATATCCGCCCGGATCGAGCTCGAGTTCAGCGACCAACCGGTCAGTGGTCTTGTAGCGGTTGTAAGTTTCCTGATTCTTCGCGCCCTCCAGCATGGTCGCTTCGTTGCGCGCCGCGCTCTTTCTGCCGCGTGGTTGCCCGGGTTCCTTGCCGATGAGTTTCCCCAGCGTGGAATCCGTGGGCGGGGAGATGCCGTTGCGAATGCGCGAAAGGGGATTGAGTGGATTTGAAAAATGCTTGACGGCCGAATTGCGCAGGGGACCATCAGGACGAAGCAGCCCGTTCGAGGTCGACAACTTCTCCTTGACCCAATTCAACACGACGCCCATGCACGCCCCGCCATCCATATCTGTCCCGTAGGTCTGCCTGACCTGACGATATGAATCGGCCTGAACGAATTTGTATTCGCGGTGAGCGTGCTTGTTCAGCGCGCTGAAATCCCTTGCCATGTCGAGTCCTTTCGGGCGATTGCCGACAATAGAGCAATGTGAAGCGACCTGTCTTCAATAACAGGTCACTTCCGGGATTATTCCGTGCGGGCGCGCGTGGCGGTACCTTCTGTGCGGCGTCGTGACGGCCAGCCATACTCGGCCGCCTGCCAGGCAAGCAGGCCTGGCAAATAGAACATCAGATCGCGCACGCGTCTTGCGCCCGCGAGCGCAAGGCATGTCGGCGCATCGAACCCCAGCAGTCCGCCAATCACGACGAAGCCGCCCTCCTGCACACCAAGGCCGGCCGGCACGAGAAACGCGATGCTGCTCAGCATCTGGATCAGGGCCTCGATCACGAACGCCTGCACGAAGGTCGCGTCCGTGCCGAGCACGCGCAACGCGATCCAGATTTCGAGCGCGTAACCGAGGCATTGCAGCGTCTGCCAGACGAGCACGTAGCGCACGATCACGCCGGTCTGCCGCCAGATCAGCTTGAGGGATAAATCGACGCGCGCGGACTTGCCCACGAGATCGACGACCTTGCCGCTCGTCACGCGGTTGAGCGTGCGTGCCGCGCGCTCGAACGGCCGAGCGTGCTGCACGAGTGCGAACAGCACGAGCAGCGGGATGAAGCCCGCGAGGCCCCATGCGAGCCGCCCCACGATCCGCGCGGTGTCGGAAGAGGAATGTTCGAGCAGGTAGCCGGCCGCGAGCAACGCAAAGAGCACCTGGCTGATCAGCGTGAGTTGCATGTCGGCGATGAGGCTCGCCACCGCCGTGGCCGGCCGTACGCCCGCACGGCCAAGCAGCCGGAACGAGACGAGTTCCCCGCCCACGCGCGCCACCGGCAGCAAGCCGTTGATCGATTCGCGGATCCACACAAGTTTGAGCATCGTCGCGAACGACGGCCGCTGCGCCGCGCGAATCAGGCTGCGCCAGTCCCATGCATTCGCGCACATCGGCATGATATGCACGGCCGCCGCCAGCACGAGGCCCATGCCCGCCCCGCGCAACAGTTGCAGCACCGCTGCGGGATGCTCGCGCCATACGAGCCACACGGCGATCGCAAGACCGACCAGGGCGGCGATACGTCCCATGTGCTTCATCTGCGGGTGCTCTCTAGTGGATGCTCCCGTCTCATTGTGCCCCCCATCTACTGTGACGCTCAGGTCTCGTGGACTGGCGAAAGCATGCCATTCCTGTCGACGCGAAAGCGCGTGCCGCGCCAAACGACGCCAGACGAACAAAAGCTCGCGACATAGATCGCGAACTGGACCATTTCCCAAAGGGGTAAGCATAACAGTCCGCTGGACTTGTCGCCGGTCGCGCGATCGGTCCGCCAGATCAGCCACGCGCGCGCGCACAGCGCCACGGCGGCCAATATCCACGCGGGCGCCGCGCCGCCGGACAAGGCCACGGCAAGCATGGCGAGCGCGAACGGATGCATCAGCACGGCGCCCAGATGCCCCGAGCGGTCCGCCGCGCGAACAGTGCGGCTCCAGCGCAATTCGTGCGCAAAGAGCTTGGCGAACGTATTCTCCACACACGCGTGCCGCACGAGAATGGGCGGGATGGACACTTCCGCACCGGCGCGGCGCACGGCTTCACCGATCGCGTGGTCTTCGGCGAGGTGATGCGCGAATTGCGCCAGACCGCCAATGCGGTCGAGCATTTCACGCGTCATGGCGATGGACTGGCCAAAGCACGGCCGCGCGCGCCCGATGGCGAGCCCCGTGACGACGCCGGGCAAGAAATGATAGTTGGTCAAGGCCGACGCGACGCGCGGCCAGAATCCGGGCGCGCACAGGCCCCGATAAACCGCGCTCACGAGGCCGACGCCCGGTTGCTGCAGCGCCCCGACCACCTGGCGCAGATAGTTCTTGTCGACGAGCACGTCGCTATCGGCGAAGCACAGCACGTCGTGCTCCGCCTGTTCGAGCATGTTCACGAGATTCGCGATTTTGCGGTTGGGACCGTATAGGCGCGAATCGGCGACGACCGTGATGTGCGCATCGGGATAACGTGTGCGTAGCCGCTCGATCGCATTGAGCGCTTCGTCACGCGCGTCGTGAACACCGAACAGATACTGGACTTCTCCAGGATAGTCCTGCTCGAAAAAGCTGGCGAGGTGCTCCTCGAGGTGCCATTCGTCGCCGTGCAG
>NZ_JBFPKI010000023.1:0-68313 GCF_040948675.1 Paraburkholderia sp. BR14312 | reverse complement strand
TTCCCATCCCGAACAGGACCGTGAAACAGCTCCACGCCGATGATAGTGCGGATTGCCCGTGTGAAAGTAGGTAATCGTCAGGCTCCTTATGCTGTAACGTCCAGAACCCCGGTGTCTCCGAAAGAGAGCCGGGGTTCTGGCGTTTGGGCTTCTTCAGATGCAGGAAAACAAAAAAGCCGTCCAATGGACGGCTTTTTGCGTTAACCCGCTTTCACAAGCGCAGGCTTACTGCGCCGCTTTCTGCACAGCTGCTGCGACCCCAGCGTCCTTCGCCAAGGCCACCTCTTCTGCGACGTCCGTCAGCTGCTCTTGAGTCAGTTCTTCAAGCAGCACCAGGTCGCGCTCGATGACTTGCGGGAGATGCGCGCGCAAGAATTCCACCCACGTCTTCGTCTTCGCATCGACGAACTTGCGCGACGGATAGAGCGCATACACGTTCGTCTTTTGCAGCTTGTGCTGTGGCAGCACACGCACGAGCGTCCCGTTACGCAATCCTTCTATTGCGGCGTAGACCGGCAACATCCCGATCCCCATCCCCTCGCGTATCGCCACGGCGAGCGATTCCGCAATGTTCACCTGCACCGGCCCGTCCACTTGCATCTCGACGCTGCCCTCAGGCCCCTCGAGCGTCCACTCATGCGCCGGGAACGCTGGCGATTTGAGAATCAGACAGTCGTGATGCGAGAGGTCGGCGGGAGTGCGTGGCGCACCGTGCGTATGCACATACCCCGGCGAGGCGCACAGAATGCTGTACGTCGAGCCCAGCTGATGCGAAACGAGATCGGAATTCGGCAGCGATGACGCCGTGACCACCGAGACGTCGCTGCTGCCCTCGAAGAGATCCGGCATGCGTTGCGAGAGCGTCAGTTCGACGGTGACTTCGGGATGCAGCGCACGATAGCGCGAGATCGCCGGCAGCACGTACTGCTGACCAATACTCGCGAAGCTGTGCATGCGCAGCGCCCCGACCGGGCGTTCGTGCGCGCAGCTCGCTTCTTCTTCCGCGCTATCGACGTCCGCGAGAATCTGCGAGCAGCGCTTGAGATACCGCTCGCCGGCGGGCGTGAGCGCGAGCCGGCGTGTCGAGCGGTTGAGCAGACGGGTGCGCAAATGCGCTTCGAGTTCCGATACCGCGCGCGACATTGCGCCGGTGGTCGAATCCAGCGACTGAGCCGCGGCCGTGAAGCTGCCCGCTTCCACGACGCGCACGAACACCCGCATGTTTTGTAACGTATCCATCAGACCTTCTTGACCTTCTTGTTCGGTACAGAAACGATATTGTCCGCCTGTATGGGCGCGCCATTGTTGAGTGATCTGGAACGGAGGTTCCCCGCGCGTCCCATTAATGCGGCGCAATGACGCTCCTACAATCGGCCCCTGTCTTTGAAACAGCCGAGCGTTTGTCATGAGCCGCCAGCCTGCGATACATCGAGCGTTCGACTCGCGTCGGCGCGCGGAGATCATATGGCGCGCGGTCAGACGGGCGTTGCGCGACTGGCAGGGCAGCGACGGCGCGATCTGGCTCCATCTGCTGAAAACGGTCGCGGCTTGCTTGCTTGCCATGGGCATCTCCATGCTGCTGGACCTGCCGCAGCCGCGCATCGCGATGACGACGGTGTTCGTCCTGATGCAGCCGCTCTCGGGCATGGTGTTCGCCAAGAGCTTTTATCGCATCGTCGGCACTGCGGTGGGAATGGTCGCGGCGGTAGTACTGGGCGCCGTGTTCGTCCAGCAGCCCGAACTCTACATCCTCGGGATGACGGGGTGGGTGGCCGCATGTACGGCTGCCGCCATGAGGAATCGCCATTTTCGCTGGTACGGTTTCGTGCTTGCCGGCTACACGGCAGCGTTGATCGGCATTCCGCTCGTGATGCAGCCCAACGGTCTCTTTCTCGCCGCACTCGGCCGAGGCGCCGAAGTGGCCATTGGCATTCTCTGCTCGGGCATGGTCAGCGCGGTGATCGTGCCCCGGCAGTCGGGCTCGTTGCTCGGTCGAACCCTGCGCTCACGCTATCTCAATTTTACTGCGTTCGCTGCGGCGGTGTTGGCTGGGCGGCTCGAAAGGGGCGCATTCGAAGGGCGATTTGCGAGTCTCGTCGACGATGTCGTCGGCTTCGAGGCCACGCGTGCTTTCTCGTCTTTCGAAGATCCGACGATGCGCTCGCGCAGCGGCCTGCTTTCGCGTCTGAATTCCGAATTCATGGATGCCTGCGCGCGGCTGCATGCGTTGCGCCAGTTGCTCAAAAGACTGCACTGGCGCGACGCGGCGATCGCACCGCTCGCGCCGTATTTTGACGAACTCGCGGCGCTGCTCGCACAACGGCCTGGCCGCGACGAAAGCGATCGCGCCTATGCGCGGAGGGTCGCCGATGGGCTCGAGGCCTTTCAGCGCACGCTGCCGCGTCATGTGCGCGAGACGCGGCGGCCGCTCGAACATGCGCTGCCCGAAGCGCTGCCCGACTTCGACACCTCGGCCGAACTCATCTATCGCTTCACGACCGAGATCGTGCGCTACAGCCGCACCTGGGCAGCGCTCATGGAAGCGAGTCCTGCGCAGGCGCCGCGCGCCGCGCGCTACGTGCCTCGCACGAGCTGGTACGTGGTGGCGTTCACCTTCGTGCGTACCGCCGTGGTGGTGGCGTCGCTGGGCTGGTTCTGGGTCGAAACCGACTGGCCGAGCGGCGGCCTTGCGATGATCGCAGCCGCGCTCACGTGCGCGCTCACGTCGTCGGCGCCGAACGCGTCGCGCATGGCCGTGCAGATGGCGGTTGGCGCGGCCTTTGCCGCCGTGACGGGCTATCTCTTCACCTGCTATGTCTATCCCAATGTCGACGGCTTTCCGTTGCTCTGCGCGACACTCGTTCCGGTGCTAGCCATCGGCGCCTTTCTCGCCACCCGCTCGCGCATAGCGGGCTATGGCGTCGGCTTCTCGGTGTTCTTCTGTCTGCTGGCTGGTCCGGACAACGTGATCGTCTACACGCCGGATCTGCTGGTCAACAACGGCATCGCCGTCGTCGCCGCGATGCTGGTCGCCTCGCTCGCGTTCGCGGTGGTGTTTCCACCGCACATGAACTGGCTCGTCGAGCGCATGTGCGTGTCGTTGCGCGGCCAGGTCGTGCTGGCCAGCCATGGGGAACTCGATGGCCTCGGCCAGCGCTTCCAGTCCGGTACGCACGATCTGATGCACCAGTTGAGGCTCTTGCTGAACGGGCGCCGCCAGGCGCACCGGCGCGCGTTGCGCTGGATGCTCGTCACGCTCGAAGTCGGGCACGCCGTGGTCGATCTGCGCAACGAGGCGCACGCGGCAGCCTGGCTCGACCGTCATGACGCGCGCTGGCCTGCGGCTCTCGCGCGCGTTCAGGAGGACATCGCGCACCTTTTCGAGAGCCCGGACGGGATTGCGCTCGAACACGCGCTCAGCGCCGTGCGCGCGGCGACCTGGATCGCCCAGGAGGCGCTCGCCACCGTGCATCACGAGCGGGAAAGGCGGCACGAGGCGCAACGGCTGCTGAGTCATCTGCACTTCATCCGCAGCGCGCTGCTCGACCGCGACGCGCCGCTCGGGCCGCTGGCGCGCCGTGCACGCCGTACGCTTGCGCCGCGCAGATCGTTGAAAACACAATGAAAATGCGGGCCCCGCGCGATCTTGCTGCAGTCTGGAAAAATGCCTTCCACCCCGACTCCTTAATCTATTCGACCCTGAGTCATATAGTCACATCACTGCTTCGCAGTAACCGTTAGCACTGGAGAGTAAAATGAAGTCCCTGAAGATCGCTGTTGTTGCCTGTTCGCTGTTTGCCGCCGCCGCTGCTTATGCACAGAACGAAGCACCGGCAGCGAGCGTCCCTCAGCAGGTTGCGCAGTCCGCTGCCCCGCAGGTAGCGCAAGCGCCCGCCCACCGCGAAATCGTAAAGCCGGCAAAGAAGGATGAATGCGTCGGCCCGGTCAGCTTCTGCAATATTTATTTCGGTAGCTGAAATCGAGAGCACGCCAGCCATGTGCAGGCGCACGCTGAAATCTTGTGCCGCGACGCCTTCAAAAGGGCGCCGCGGCTTTGCGCATTGTGGCTGCTCAAAACACTGCAACAGTGTTTTGTGAAACTCACAGTGCACGACCGCCGATGCAAGACCTGAAAATAGGCACCAGGCGATCAGAGAGTTTGTGGAGACTTTGATGTACGAAGACCGTATTCGTTGTGCCGCCTTGCGCGGGAAAATCACTTCGGCCGCCGAGGCGGCCCAACTCGTGCGCAACGGCATGCGCGTTGGCGCAAGCGGCTTTACGCGCGCGGGCGACACGAAGGCCGTGCCGCTCGAACTGGCGCGCCGTGCGCGCGAAGAGAAAGAGCCGCTGCGCATTACGCTGATGACGGGCGCCTCGCTCGGCCACGACGTCGATCGCATGCTGACCGAAGCGGGTGTGCTCGAGCGCCGTCTGCCGTTCCAGGTGGACGCCACGCTGCGCAAGGCGATCAACCGCGGCGAAGTGATGTTCGTCGACCAGCATCTTTCGGAAACCGTGGAGATGCTGCGCGCGAACCTGCTCGGGAAACTCGATCTCGCGATCATCGAAGCCGCCGCGATCACGGAAACCGGCGCGATCGTGCCGACCACGTCGGTCGGCAATTCGGCGAGCTTCGCGATTCTCGCGGAGAAGGTGATCGTCGAGATCAATCTCGCACAGCCGCTCGCGCTCGAAGGCCTCCACGACGTGTGGATTCCTGGCCGTCGCCCGCATCGCGATCCGTTGCCGATCGTGCGTCCGCAGGACCGTGTGGGTACGACCGCCATCGAGATTCCGCCGGAGAAGATCGCCGCCATCGTCATCACGAACGAAGCGGACAGCCCCTCGACCGTGCTGCCCGCCGACGAAGAGACCGCGCGTATTGCCGGCCACCTCATCGAATTCCTGCAGCACGAAGTGAAGCACGGCCGCATGAGTGCGCAACTGCCGCCGCTGCAGGCCGGCATCGGCACGATTGCGAACGCGGTGCTTTCGGGCTTCGTGGATTCGCCGTTCGAAGCGCTTACGATGTACTCCGAAGTATTGCAGGACTCGACGTTCGATCTGATCGATTCCGGCAAGATGGTATTCGCCTCGGGCGCATCGATGACGCTCTCCGCGCAACGCCAGGCTCAGGTGCTCGCCGAACTCGACCGCTATCGCGACAAGCTCGTGCTGCGTCCGCAGGAAGTGAGCAACCATCCCGAAGTGATTCGGCGCCTCGGCTTGATTGCGCTGAACACCGCGCTCGAATGCGACATCTACGGCAACGTGAATTCCACGCACGTGGGCGGCACGCACATGATGAACGGCATTGGCGGCTCAGGCGACTTCGCGCGCAATGCGTCGTGCGCGATCTTCGCGACCAAGGCGATTGCGAAGGACGGCCGCATTTCCAGTATCGTGCCGATGGTGCCGCACGTCGATCACAACGAGCACGACGTGGACGTGATCGTTACCGAGCAAGGCCTGGCGGATCTGCGCGGACTTGCGCCGCGCGAACGTGCGAACCTCGTGATCGAGCGTTGTGCGCATCCGCTTTATCGCGACCTGCTGCGCGACTACTATCGCGACGCACTCAAGTTCGGCGGCCAGACGCCGCACGATCTCGCGCGCGCGTATGAAATGCATCTGCGCTTCAATCAAACGGGGTCGATGCTGCCCGAAGCGACGGGCGGACTCGTCGCGAACGCCTAAGGTCCACGGCGCTCGCTATTTAGAAGCACACAAGACAAAGCGGGAGCACCGGCAACGGTGCTCCCGCTTTTCATTGATAGCGCAAATTCGCTACGCTCGTCGCACGAGGCGGATGATGAAGAGCAGAATGACCGCGCCGACAATGGCGGTAATGATCGAACTGATGATGCCGGCGCCGATATGAATGCCGAGCACCCCGGCAAGCCAACCGCCGATGAACGCGCCGACAATGCCGACAATGATATCGACGAACAATCCGAAGCCGCCGCCTTTGACGAGAACGCCAGCGAGCCAGCCTGCGATTGCGCCGATGATGAGCCAGGCAATGATGCCGTGTTGCATATGAGTAGACTCCCCTTGTTGGCGTGAACGAATCACGGTGAATGGAGCTTAGTCCAAGGGCGAATACGCGTCCATGAAACGCGGCCAGAATTGACAGTTCCTGAAAACCGCCACCGATAGTTTCAAAAAAAGCAACGAATTAGAAATGCATTCGTAAGAAATGCCGGCCGATGCAATGCGCAAGGCTCATTCAGGCGCGATTTCGGGTTCCGCGGCGGTCCAGCTTATGCTCGAGACGCCTTTCTCCATGCTCAGGCGGTTCGCCAGGAGCTCCAGCTTCGACTGGTACTTCGGGTGCAGGCGCATCGTCGCCGTCACGCGCAGGCGCGGCGGATCGCCGGCCAGGTCCTCGCTCGTGAGGCTCTGGAACGAAAGCGGCGTGGAGTACAGAGAGTTCGAAAGCAACGTGCGGATATGGATTTCATCCTCTTCGCGGCAAACCACCGTAAGCACATAAGCGCGCACGAGATCCGCATTCGAAACAGGCGACGCGTTGATGATGCGGCTCACCTCGCGCAGCACGGTATTCGTGAGCAGCACGACAGCGGTGCCGGCCACCGCCGGGCCGTAATGGCCCGCTCCGCACAGCACGCCCACGGCCGCTGAGCACCATAGCGTCGCCGCGGTATTGATGCCCTGAATCGAGCCCTTCTCGCGCATGATGACGCCGCCGCCCAGAAAACCCACGCCGGAGACGACATAGGCCGCGATCTGCGTCACGCCGGTCGAGCCATTGCCGGTCAGCACGCCGAGCGTGACGAACAAACATGCGCCGCTGGCGACGAGCGTGATCGTGCGCAGACCGGCCGTGCGTTGGCGAATCTGGCGTTCGAGGCCGATGGCGACGCCGCAGGCGAACGCCGCGAGAAGGCGCAGGGCGAATTCGAGAGTCATCGTTTTGTCATCAAAGCGCAGGGCGGCCGCACGCCAGGCGGCTCTCGCGCGAGGCGTCGGGATGCATCGCAGCACGCCCCGGGGGCCCGTGGATCATACGCGCGACGGGGCTTTGCGCCAAGCTGTCCGCGCTGTCATGTTCGAGTCAGGATCAGGCCACGGCTCGTCGGCGAAACTACCCTCATTCGTATGGAGATGGGAAGGCAGGTCGAATGAACGGGAGTTTCTGATGGATACGCTGCGCAATATGCGGGTCTTCGTGCGAGTGGTGGAGTCCGGCAGCTTCACGCGCGCTGCGGCGAGCGAAACGATGACGACGGCGCAGGTCTCGCGCGCGGTCACCGACCTGGAGTCACGGCTACGCACACGGCTTCTCAACCGGACCACGCGGCGCATGTCGCTGACCGAAGCGGGCGAGCGTTACTTCCAGAGCTGCAAGCGCATTCTTGCCGACATCGAGCAGGCCGAAGCGGAAGCCGCCGCTGCGCACGCGAACCCCGCGGGCAAGCTGCGCGTGTACGGCGGCACGAGTTTCGGGCAGCACTATGTGATGCCGCTCATCGCGCGCTATCAGCAGCATTTGCCGGAGGTCTCGGTCGATCTCACCATCGCGCAGCAGATGCCGGACATCATCGAGGAGGGCTTCGATGTCGCGGTCGTGGTGGCCGCCGAACTCGAGGACTCCGCGCTGATCTCCCAGCATCTGGGCAGCACCGCTGCCATTCTCTGCGCTTCGCCTGCGTACTTGCGCACGCGCGGCGAGCCGCAATCGTTCGATGACCTCGAAGCGCATACCTGTCTGCACCTGACCGATGCGAGCCTGCCCGCCGGCCAATGGGTTTCCGAGGGACCGCTTGGCGAGACCTTCCGGCATACGGGCGTGACGCCGTTCCAGGTGAACAATCCCGAAGCGCTTGCGCTCGCCATACGCGAAGGCATGGGCATCGGCCCGCTGCCGGTGCCGGTTGCGCTGCCCGGTCTCGCCGACGGCACGCTGGTGCGCGTGCTGCCCACGCACACCCTGCAAAAGCTCAACATCTACGCGCTGTACGCTTCGCGTCGCTATCTGGATGCGAAGATCCGCACCTTCGTCGAGTTTCTGCGCGAGAAGGTGCCGCTCGTCCTTGCCGAGCAGGAGGCTGCGCTCGCCACCTGCGACGAGCCGCTTCGCGAAATGGATGCACACGCGGGCCCGCGAGGCGCGCGTGCGCGCAGCGGTCGGGGCCGCGGTCACAACACGCACGACCTGGAGCGCCTGCGTCTTGTGAACTGAAGCAGTTAAAGAAGTCTTCGCGAAGCGCGAGTGTGTTACGGCGCGTTTCGCGGCTGCGGATTTCCGGCGCTTCGCGACGCTACAGCGCCGATCTATCTGCGTTCCCGTGCGCTTTCGCGCGTCTCGCGCATTGCCTGTCAATTTCGCCATATTGGCGACAGCGACCTGCCACCGCCATTGCCTATGATGCGGCACCCGCTGGATGAATGCGTCGCCGTCTCAACCCCTCGCCTGAGTTGTCCGAAACACTGACATGTGGATTGTCAATCTCGCGCTGAAGCGACCGTACACGTTCATCGTGATGGCCATCCTGATCGTGCTGGCCACGCCGTTCGTGCTCATGTCGATGGCCACCGACGTGCTGCCGAACATCAACATCCCGGTCATCAGCATCATCTGGTCGTACAACGGCTTTTCCGCGAAAGACATGGCCGATCGCATCACCTCGGTCAACGAGCGCAGCTTGACGACCACGGTGAGCAATATCGAGCACATCGAGTCGCAGTCGCTGCCCGGCATCGCGATCATCAAGCTGTTCCTGCAGCCTGGTGCGAGCCTGCAAACCGCGATCGCGCAGGCCGTTGCATCGGAACAGGCGCAGGTGAAGCAGATGCCGCCCGGTGCGACGCCCCCGCTCGTCATCAGCTATTCGGCCTCGAGCATTCCGGTGATCCAGCTCGGCCTGTCCAGCAAGTCGATGAGCGAGCAGGCGCTCGCCGACGTCGCGATGAACTTCCTGCGCCCGCAGCTCATTACGATTCCCGGCGCGCAGGTGCCTTACCCGTATGGCGGCAAGACGCGCGTGATTTCCGTGGACCTCGATACGCGCGCACTCATTTCGAAGGGCCTCACGCCCGCCGATATCGTCAATGCCGTCAACGCGCAGAACCTGATTTTGCCGACGGGCACGGCCAAGCTCGGGCAAACCGAATATCGTGTGGACACCAATGCATCGCCCGATACGCTTGCCGGACTCAACCGCATTCCCGTGCAGACGGTAAACGGCGCGACCACGTATCTCGGCGACGTGGCGCATGTGCGCGACGGCTTCACGCCGCAGACCAATGTCGTGCGCCAGGACGGCCAGCGCGGCGTGCTGATGTCGATCCTCAAGAGCGGCGACGCCTCGACGCTGCAGGTGGTGGGCGCCCTCAAGGACCTGCTGCCGAAGGCACGCGACACGCTGCCCGCCGACCTCGTCGTCAAGCCGCTCTTCGACCAGTCCGTCTTCGTTTCCGCCGCCGTGCAGGGCGTGGTGCGCGAAGCGCTCATCGCGGCCGCGCTCACCGCGGCGATGATCCTGCTCTTTCTCGGCAACTGGCGCAGCACACTCATCATCGCGGTGTCGATCCCGTTGTCGATTCTCTCTTCGATCATCGCCCTCTATGCGCTTGGCGAGACCATCAACATCATGACGCTCGGCGGCCTTGCGCTCGCTGTCGGCATATTGGTGGACGACGCCACGGTTACGATCGAAAACATCGAGCGGCACCTGCATCTGGGCGCGAAACTGCACGACGGCATTCTCGAAGGCGCGGGCGAAATCGCGGTGCCCGCACTCGTCTCGACGCTGTGCATCTGTATCGTGTTCGTGCCGATGTTCTTCCTCACCGGTGTAGCGCGCTTTCTGTTCGTGCCGCTCGCGCAAGCCGTGGTGTTCGCGATGATCGCGTCGTACATCCTCTCGCGCACGCTGGTGCCGACGCTCGCCATGCTGCTCTTCGAGGGCCACGATCCCACCGCGCATGCACAGCGCGCCCAAGGCTCGCTCTTCGCGCGCATACACTGGCGCTTCAATCATGCGTTCGAGCGCTTGCGCGCCAATTACATCGCGCTGTTGAGCCTGCTGCTCGCGCGCCGCAAATTCTTTGGCGGCACCTTCCTCGCGTTTTGCCTGCTTTCGCTCGTCCTCGTGTTTTTCCTTGGCCGCGACTTCTTTCCTTCGGTCGATGCGGGCAATATTCGTTTGCACATGCGCGCGCCAACGGGTTTTCGCATCGAGGAAACCGCGCGCCTGGCCGACCAGGTGGAGCAGGTGGTTCGCGAAGTCGTGCCGGCCGATCAACTCGAAACGATCGTCGACAATCTGGGCCTGCCCTATAGCGGCATCAACCTCTCGTATAGCAATGCGGGGACGATTGGCACGCTCGACGGTGAAATCCAGATCGCGCTGAAGCCCGATCACGATCCCTCGCGCATTTATATCGACAAGCTGCGGACCTTGCTGCCGCAACGCTTCCCGGGCGTCGAGTTCTTCTTCCAGCCCGCCGACATCATCACGCAGATTCTGAACTTCGGTCAGCCCGCGGCGATCGACGTGCAGGTCGTGGGCGCGAACCTGAATCAGGACATGGCGCTTGCGAGCACGCTGCTCAAGCAGGTGCGGCAACTGCCGGGCGCTGTCGATGCGCACATCGAGCAGCGTAACGACGAGCCCGCGCTCACGCTCGCCATGGACCGCACGCGTATGCAGCAGTTGAACCTGAGTCCGCAAAACGTTGCGCAGGACGTGCTGATCGCGCTATCGGGCAGCACCCAGACGTCGCCTGCGTTCTGGGTGAGCCCGCAAAACGGCGTGGAATATCCGCTCACGGTGCAAACGCCGCAGTATCGCGAGACCTCGATGAACGAGGTGATGGGCACGCCCGTTTCCGCGCGCGCGACGAATCCCAATGCGCCGCTGCAGCTCGTGAGCAACCTCGTGCAGCTCAATCCGCATAGCGGGCCGGCCATCGTCACGCACTACAACATCCGTCCTGTGATCGACCTGCTCGTGAGCGTGGAGGGCAGCGATCTGGGCTCCGTGGGCGTGAACATCAACGACATCATCCGGCATGTGCAGGCGCACGCGCCGCGCGGCACGACCATCACCATGCGTGGGCAGATCGGCACGATGCGTTCGTCGTACGTGGGTCTGGGCGTCGGCATTGCGATGGCGGTGGTGCTCGTGTATCTGCTGATCGTCGTGAACTTCCAGTCGTGGGCCGATCCGCTCATCATCATCAGCGCGCTGCCCGCCGCGCTCGCGGGCATTGCGTGGATGCTGTTCATCACCGGCACGCACCTGAGCGTGCCCGCGCTCACCGGCGCGATCATGACCGTGGGCGTCGCGACCGCAAACAGCATTCTCGTGGTCTCGTTCGCGCGGCAGCGTCTTGCCGCCGGCGCGTCGCCGCTCGCCGCCGCGCTCGAAGCCGGCGCTACCCGCATACGCCCGGTGCTGATGACGGCGTTCGCCATGATGATCGGCATGGTCCCGATGGCGCTCGGCCTCGGCGAAGGCGCGGAGCAGAATGCGCCGCTCGGGCGCGCGGTGATCGGCGGCCTGCTGTTCGCTACGGTCTCCACACTTTTGTTCGTACCCCTGATGTTTGCGACCGTACATACCCGGCTCGCCCACTGCGCCGCCGCGAAACGCGAGCGCGAGGCGCAGCGCCGGGCTACGCGAGGCGATACCCGTTAAGTCAAATTGGCCGAAGACATGAACGAACCTCACCACCATTCATCTCTCGACATCACCGTGGGCAGCGAGCAGGGCATGGACCTACCGGCGCGCGGCCAGGCGGGCAAGCGCGCACGCTTTGCGCTGATCGTGGTCGCGCTGCTGCTGGCCGCGGGCGCCACGCGCACGATCGTGTCGAACCTCATGAACGGCCACCATCTCGCAGATGTCACGAAGCAGAACGCGAAGCAGTACGTGAGCGTCGTCCAACCGGTAGCGGCGGGCGCGGACGGCCGCATCGTGCTGCCGGGCACGCTGCGCGGCTTTGTCGAAGCGCCGATCTACTCGCGTGCGAACGGCTACGTGCGGCGCTGGTACGCCGATATCGGCGCGCACGTGCAACAAGGGCAGTTGCTCGCGGAGATCGATACGCCCGAGATCGATCAGGAACTCGCGCAGGCGCAGGCGCAGCGCGATCAGGCCGCCTCGACGCTCGCTCTCGCAAAGACATCGTTCGATCGGGCGCAGCAATTGCGCCAGCGCGATGCGGTCTCGCAGCAGGAACTCGACGACCGCCAGGGCGCCTTCAACACCGACCAGGCGAATCTCGCCGCCGCCGATGCGAACGTGCGCCGCCTCACGGAGATGAAGTCGTTCCAGCGCATCGTCGCACCGATCACGGGCATCATCACGCAGCGCAACATCGATATCGGCGACCTCGTGAACGCGGGCAACGGCGGGGCGGGTCATGCGCTCTTTTCGATTGCGCAGTCCGACCCGCTGCGCCTCTACCTCGACGTGCCGCAGACCTATGCGCAGCAGGTGGCGGTCGGCCAGCACGTGAGCGTGACCGAACAGGAGCTGCCGGGCCTGACGTTCGCCGGCACTGTCACGCGCACGGCGCAGGCCATCAACGTGGCCACGCGCACGCTGCAGGCCGAAATCTCGCTGCCCAACCATGACGGCAAGCTGCTGCCCGGCGCGTACGTGCAGGCCGCCTTGCAGACCGACGCGAAGGCCCTGCTCACGGTGCCGGGCAACACGCTGCTGTTCCGCTCGGAAGGTCCGCGTCTTGCAGTCGTCGATGCGGATGGCAAGATCAAGCTCAAGCCGGTGGAAATCGCGCAGGACCTCGGGCAGACGCTCGAAATCAGCCGCGGGCTCGCGCCGACCGATCGCGTCGTGCTCAACCCGAGTGACTCGATCGCGGATGGCGACAGCGTCGTCGTGGTCGCGCCGAACAAGACCGAAGCGGCGCACGAGGCCGCCAGGCGGAGCGCGACGTGACGATGCGGAATAACACGCGGCAACGGCCGCTCGCTTGCGTCACGGCGCTGGGCGCGCTCGGTCTCGCGGCTTGCACCGTGGGCCCCGACTATCACGCGCCGCAAACGCAAAGCCCCTCGGCCTGGCGCGTCGATTCCGCCGATTCATACTGGCACGCGGCGCAGCCTTCGCATGCGCCGCTCGATCCGCAGTGGTGGAAGGCATTCGACAACGCCGAACTCGACACTCTGGAAACCGCGGCGCTCGCCGAGAACCAGACGCTGCGCGTGGCCGCCGCGCACTACGCGCAGGCACGCGCGACGCTCGCTTCGGTGTCCTCGCAGCAAAGCCCGCAGGTCGGGCTCGACGCGGGCCTCGCGCGCGAGCGCATTTCCGCGAACCGGCCGCTCACGAACTACGCGACGCCCAACACGTCGACCGTGCAGAACCAGGTCACCGTCGGCGCGACCGTGAGTTACGAGCTGGATCTGTTCGGACGCATCCGGCGCATGGTGGAGTCGGCGCAGGCGTCGACGCAGCAGGCCGGCGACGATCTCGTCA
This sequence comes from Paraburkholderia sp. BR14312, assembly GCF_040948675.1. Lineage (NCBI taxonomy): Bacteria > Pseudomonadati > Pseudomonadota > Betaproteobacteria > Burkholderiales > Burkholderiaceae > Paraburkholderia > Paraburkholderia sp. BR14312. The sequence continues at coordinate 54,835 of NZ_JBFPKI010000023.1, read as the reverse complement.
ACGCGCGTCTCGTGCTCACCGCCGAGCTCGCTACCGACTATTTCGCCATGCGCGAACTCGACAACGAGATCGACGTGGTGAACCGCTCGGCGCAACTGCAGCAAAAGGCGCTCGATTTCGTGACCGCGCAACACGATCTCGGCGCGGTTTCGGGTCTCGAACTGCTGCAGCAAAAGGCCCAGCTTGCGGCGACGCAAACTCAGGTGCATCTGCTCGAAAACCAGCGACAGCAGGAGCAGAACGCCATTGCCGTGCTGGTCGGCAAGCCCGCGCCCGAATTCACGATCGCGCAGAAGGTGACGCCGCTGCCGGTGCCGGCGCTTCCCACCGGGCTGCCGAGCGAGCTGTTGCAGCGGCGGCCCGACGTGGCCTCGGCCGAGCGGGCGATGGCCGCGGCCAATGCGCAGATCGGCGTGGCACGTTCCGCGTACTTTCCGGACATCACCCTTTCGCCCACTTTCGGCTGGGAATCGACGCGTTTTGGCGGCCTTTTCTCCGTGCCGAGCCTGATGTGGTCGGTGGGCGCGACGGCCAGCGAGGTGCTGTTCGACGGCGGCAAGCGCGCGGCGGGCGTGGATTTCGCCCAAGCGGGCTACGAGTCGGCGCAGGCGTCTTATCGTCAGACCGTGCTCACCGCGTTCCAGGAGGTGCAAAATGCGGTAACGGGCCTTTCGGTGCTGGAACGTGCCTCGACCGACGGTCAGTCGGCCGTGGACGACGCACGCAAGTCGTTCGAACTTGCCAACGACCGTTATCAGGGCGGCCTCGTCGCGTTCATCGACGTGCTCAACGCGGAGCAGCAGTTGCTTGCCAGCGAGCGCCAGGAAGTGCAGATTCACGGCCAGCAGGTCGCCACGGTGGTCTTTCTCGCGAAGGCGCTGGGCGGTGGCTGGAGCGCCGACGACCGCGAGCTGGCCTGCAGCGCGGGCACGTGCCGCGAAGTGCCGAAGGCCGAGGGCAGAAGCTGAGTCGCACGCAAGGGCTGAAAACGGGGCATACGAGAGCTACAAGAGGGCTTGAGCGGGCCCGGCACCAGGGTATATAAAAGCGCGCAACGGCGGTCGCGGGCCGCGTCGGCCGGCACCGCCAGGGCAGCGCGCGAAGAGGAGGGCGGGCATGAAAGTATTGGTAATCGAAGACGAGCGCAAGGTCGTCGACTACTTGCGTAGCGGACTCACGGAGCAGGGCTGGGTCGTGGATGTCGCCATGGACGGCGAGGAAGGCGCGTGGATGGCCACGGAGTACGACTTCGACGTGATCGTGCTCGACGTCATGCTGCCGAAGCTCGACGGCTTCGGCGTACTGCGCGCCGTGCGCACGAAGAAGGACACGCCGGTCATCATGCTGACGGCGCGCGACCGCGTGGACGACCGTGTGCACGGTCTGCGCGACGGCGCCGACGACTATCTCACCAAGCCGTTCTCCTTCCTCGAGCTCGTCGAGCGGCTGCGCGCGCTCACGCGGCGCGCACGCACGCAGGAATCCACGCTGATTTCGGTGGGCGATCTCCAGGTGGATCTCATCAGCCGCCGCGCGACGCGTGACGGTGTGCGCCTCGATCTCACGGCGAAGGAATTCCAGTTGCTTTCGGTGCTCGCGCGGCGGCGCGGCGAGATTCTCTCCAAGACGCTCATCACCGAGCTGGTCTGGGACGTGAATTTCGAAAGCAATGCGAACGTGGTGGAAACGGCGATCAAGCGGCTGCGTGCCAAGCTCGACGGCCCGCACGCGGCAAAGCTGCTGCACACCATACGCGGCATGGGCTACGTGCTCGAAGTGCGCGAGGAAGGAGGCCAGACGTCATGAAACGCTCGATCTCGCTGCGGCTTTCGGCGATGTTCGCAGCGGTGTCGCTCATCGTGTTCACGCTCACGGGCGCGGGCCTCTTCTTCCTGATGCAGCGTCAACTCTTCAACGAATTGCGCGAAACGCTCGACACGCGTGCGCGCATTGCGAGCCTGATCGTTTCGCACGCACCGGACGTGCAGAAGTGGGCCTTCGTGCAGGAAAAGCTGCGCGACCTCTCGCCTGCTGATAGCCGCATGCATTACTACGTCGAAGGCCCCGATCCGCGCTTTCGTTTCGGTACGCCCATCGTCGGCAAGGTCACCGGCGACGTCGGCCCGAATCATCTGCTCGTGCGCCCACCCGGCTGCAGCTACGACATCATCACGACGACCTTTATCGTACCCGCGAGCGGCGACCGGCCTCAGGTGAAACTCGTGGTCGGCAGCGACTGCGTGCGCACCGAAGGCATGCTGCGGCGCTTCGGCATTGCGCTCGGCGTGCTGATCGCGCTGTCCACCATTGCAGTCGCGCTGCTGAGCCGCGCGGTGACGCGCTTCGGACTCGCCCCGCTCACGCGCCTCTCGCGCGAGGCCTCGCAGTTGAGCCCGTCGAACCGGCGCCAGCGTCTGCACTCGGACGAACTGCCCGAGGAGTTGCACGAACTCGCCACATCGTTCAATGGCGCGCTGGAGCGTCTCGACAAGGCCTACGAGCGGCTCGAATCATTCAACGCCGATGTGGCGCACGAGCTGCGCACGCCGGTGAGCATCCTGATTGGCCAGACCCAGGTGGCACTCACGCGCGACCGTTCGGTCGAACAGCTGCAACAGACGCTGCAATCGAATCTTGAGGAATTCGAACGATTGCGCGTGATCGTGAACGACATGCTGTTCCTCTCGCGCAGCGATCGCGGCGAACGCGCGACCGACCTCACGGAAGTGTCGTTGCGCTCGGAGATCGAACGCATGCTCGATTTTCTGGAGATGCCGCTGGAAGAGGCACAGCTGCGCGTGGAAGTGCAGGGCGATGCGCGGGCTTGGGTGAATACATCGCTGATCGGCCGCGCCGTGAGCAATCTGTTCGTCAACGCGATCCAGCATTCGCAGCCCGGTACGACGTTGCGCGCGACGGTCGCGCCGCAGAACGGTCACGTCGAGATCGCCGTGTCGAACCCCGGCGAGCCGCTCGATCCGGTCACGCGCGAGCATATTTTCGACCGCTTCTACCGCATTCAGGAGGCGCGCTCGAACAGCCACGAGAATCACGGGCTCGGGCTGTCGATCGTCAAGGCCGTGGCGGAAATGCACGGCGGCACGGTGTTCGTGCGCAGCGCGGACGGCATCAACACGTTCGGTTTTTCGGTTGCCGTGGACGGCGCCGAAGCGCCCGAAGCGCCTGTTGCCGGTGTTGCACGCCAGGGCCGCGCCGGCGTGCCGCTGCACGTTTCGCCATAGCGCCGCGCTTAGACGGGCTCGTCTTCCACGGGCGTGCTTTCGTTTTCGATGTTGTGCTGGTCCTTGCGCAGCAGGTCCCAGCAGCTGATGAAAAGCGCGGCGACGAGCGGCCCGATCACGAAGCCGTTGATGCCGATGAGCGAAATGCCGCCGAGCGTCGAGATCAGCACGACCCAGTCAGGCAGGCGCGTGTCCTTGCCCACGAGCACGGGGCGCAGCACGTTGTCGACGGTGCCGATCACGACGGAGCCGAAGACGATCAGCCCGACGCCCTTCGCCACCGCGCCCGTGGAAAGGAAGTAGATCGCAATGGGCCCCCACACGAGCGCCGCGCCCACGGCGGGCAACAGCGAGAGCAGCATCATCACGAAGCCCCACAGCAGCGCCCCCTGAATGCCGAGCACCCAGAGCGCGATACCGCCCAGGCCGCCCTGCACGACCGCCACGGCCACGTTGCCCTTCACCGTTGCGCGGATCACCGTCGTGAACTTGCGCATGAGATGCAGCTTGTGCTGCTCGTCGAGCGGAATGGCGTCGCGTACGAGCCGCGAAATTTCGCGGCCGTCGCGCACGAGGAAAAAGAACAGATAGAGCATCACGCCGAAACTCACCAGAAATTGCAGCGTGTTCTGCCCGAAGGAGAAAGCACGCGTGGCGACGAACTGGCTGATCTCTGCGGCGCCCGCCGAAAGGCGCTGCTGCAGCCCGGGCAGATCCATGAGGTCGTAGCGCGCTAGCAGGTTCTGAATCGACTCGGGCATGGCATGGACGATCTGCGTGAAGTAGGCGCCGAAGTCGAGGCTGCCGCTTCGCACCCCCTGATAGGCCAAGGCGACCTGCTGCACCAGCGTGGCCGTCACCAGCGTGAGCGGAAAGATCACGATGACGAGGCAGATGGTGAGCGTAATGAGCGCGGCGATATTGCGCCGCCGCCCGAGCCGGGCAACGAGCCGGCGCTGCACTGGCTGGAAGATCAATGCAAGTATGGCGCCCCAGAGCACCGTGCTGAAGAACGGCGCGAGGATGAAGCAAAGCGCGATGGACACCGTGAACAACAGCAAATAGAACGATGTCTGGTGAAGCTGCTTGTTGCCTTCCATGTGCGATGGATTCCAGTTAAAGCGGCAGGCGGACGAACGGCGGCATCGTCCGATGATACCGGCAAGGCCGCGCGGGCCGTCGGGCGCAGCGCGCCCAGGGGTTCACTGTGCGCCCACGAGCCGCACGCGCGTGATTTCCGAAGGCGCGCCAAGGCGCTTCGGTGGCCCCCAGTAGCCCGTGCCGCGGCTCGTGTAGACCCACAGGCTGCCGAGCTTTTCGAGGCCCGCAGTGAACGGCTGCTGCAGCCGCACGAGAAAATTCCACGGGAAAATCTGGCCGCCGTGCGTATGGCCGGAGAGTTGCAGCGTAAAGCCCGCGTCGACGGCGGCGTGGGCCGTGCGCGGCTGGTGCGCGAGCAGCACGCGCGTGTTGACGTCGGCGGGCGCGCCGCGCAGCGCTTCGGCCGGATCGCTGCGGTGCGCGGGATCGAACTGGCCGCCCGTGTAGTCGGTCACGCCGGCCAGCACGAGCCGCGCGCCGCCATGCTCGATCACCACATGCTGGTTCATCAGCACCGTGAGGCCGATGCGGCGGAACTCGGCAATCCAGGCGTCCGCGCCCGAGTAGTACTCGTGGTTGCCGGTCACGAGATACACGCCGTGATGCGCGTTGAGCTTGCCGAGCGGCGCGGTGTGCGCGGCGAGATGCGCCACGCTGCCGTCCACCACGTCGCCCGTGATAGCGACCACGTCGGCGTCGAGCTGGTTCACGGCGCGCACGATGGCGTCGACGTAGCCGTGCTTGATCGTCGGGCCGACGTGGATGTCGCTCAGTTGCACGATCGTGAAGCCGTCGAGCGCGGCGGGCAGGCCGCGAATCGGCACCTCGACGTTGCGCACGCGCGCGCGCCGCCGCGCGTTGAAGAAGCCGAACCCGGAGGAGAGGAACGCAAGCACGATCACCGCGGCGGCACTCACGGTGCGCCAGCCGGCGAGATCGATGGCTTTGGGCCACAGTGCCTCCACGGTCATGGCCGAGGCGAGCACGATGTCGCGCGCGATCGTCAGCATGAGCAGCGACGAGAAGAAGCCCATGGCGAGCATGCCGATCCAGGCGAGGCGGTCGCCGAGCGGCTGGCGCTTGAAGCGCCGCGCGAGCATGCCGGGCGGGATGAACAGCACCGAGAGCACGAGCCACAGCACGGCGAGCCACTTGCCGGCGGCTGGCACGCTCAGGTCGGGAATCAGGCGAAAGCCGACATAAACATGCAGCAGCACGCCGATGGCGATGAAGCGGACCAGAAACGAGAGTCGGGGCATGGCGGCGCGAACGGATGGGAGCGGACCGGCGTGGGCTGGCGTGCCGGGCTCGGCGCGCTGCAGCAAAGCCCAACCATCGAGGCCCGGTCGAAACCCGGCCGACCGGGCCGTAGAGGTAGGCTGCGTTGCATTTTACCGGCGCAGCAGACTTCGTGCCGATAGATGGCGGCGGATTGGGGTTTGCGCGCTGCGATGCATCATCGACGGCTTTACCTCTCGGGCATCGACATACATGCATGCGTGTATGCGTGGGCCTTGACGCTTTCTCGCCTCCGACTGTGGCAGTGCGGCATTTCCCTGGATTGCCAGCGCGATCTCACCCGTCGCACTATGTTCTCGTTGGGGCCGAGCGCACTCTATTAAACGTCCATTGAATCGGCCCTTGCGATGGACTATGCTCGAAATGAGGCCCGCGTGGTTTCGGGCGCTCTGGGGGAGACGGATCATGAAAGGAATCCGGCCGGTCGCACATGGGCTGCATGAGGGTTTGCATGGTCGTCACGTCGGGCACGAAGGCAGCCATGTCATGCTGCCGATGGTCGTTCTGTCGATCATGGCCATCGCGCTGTATATCGCGGTCAAGAACATCGACATTCTCGAAATTGGCCGAAGCGCGTTGTTCGATGTCGTGATGGTGTTCGTCGCGCTCGGTATTGCGGGCATGTTCGGCGTGCTGGGCGCCTGGCTGCGATCCCGCACCACCGACGAACCCGCCGAAGGCTTCTGCTTCGTCGGCGCGCTCATCGGCGCGGCGGTGTTCTACATCGCGCTGCTCACCTGAATCGCCTGTTTGTCGTTTCTGTTGATTCGCAATCCTGCGGGAGGCGAGGGCGGGCGGCGGCCGGGTCCGCGCCATGCGAAACTGTGTGCTTTCCCGCTCGATAGAAGCACTCCCGATGTTCGATCTTTTCGACGATACGCCTACCCCTGACGTGGCATGGCATCCGTCATGGCTCGCGCCAGAGCCGGCCGCCGAGGCGCTCGCGCGCATCATCGCCGAGGCCGACTGGCGCCAGGAACGTATTCGCACGCCCGGCGGCTGGGTGGACCAGCCGCGCCTCACGGCCTGGCAGGGCGACGAAGGCGCGGTGTACGTCTATTCAGGCATCCGAAACATCCCGCAGCCGTGGACGAGCCAGGTAGCCGAGTTGCGCGACGCCATCTCTGCGCTTTGCGGCGTTCGCTTCAACAGCGTGCTGCTCAACCGTTACCGCACGGGAACGGACAGCATGGGTTGGCACGCGGACCACGAACCCGAACTCGGCCCCGAGCCGGTGATTGCCTCGCTGAGCCTCGGTGCGACGCGGCGCTTCGACTTGCGCCACAACGCGACGGGCGTGGTGCGTTCCTTTCAGATGACGAGTGGCAGCCTGCTCGTGATGCAGGGCAAGACCCAGGCGCAATGGCGGCATCGCGTGCCGAAGGAGCCCGCCGTGAGCGGCGAACGCGTGAACCTCACGTTTCGTGTGATAACGCCACGTTTGCGAAAATAGGCGTATAGATCGCTGTGGAAGGGTATTAAATCGCCGATGTTCAGTGCGCGGACTACGCTCGCGCGACTAGCTGGGCGCTAAAAATAAAATAAGAATTTATGCGCATAAACGCCAACTCGGCATTTGCGCAGCGATCAGCCGTCCTGGCCGAGGCGGCGCCGCACGATCGCGACGAGCCGCTCCAGCGGCAAACTCGAGCCCGCGAGCGCGGTCACCTCGGGATACTGCTCGCGCGCGATGTCCGTGAGCACCGGGCCGGGCGGCGCTTCGACCAGCACGCTCGCGCCGGACTCGATCATGACGGTGAGCGCGTCGTACCAGCGCACCGTGTAGCGCATATTGGTGGCGAGATCGGCGCGAACGGCGTCGGCGGTGTAGAGGGGCCGGCCGCCGCGATTGTCGACGTAGACGCCGCGCGGCGTACGAAACGGTATGTCGCGCGCCCACTCGGTGAGCGCATCGGCGGCATCGGCCAATAGTTCGCAATGCGAAGGAACGGCCACTGCGAGCCGTTGTGCCTTGCGCGCGCCAGCTTCGAGCGCGCGGGCCGCGAAGGCTTCGAGCGCGCCGTCGGCGCCGGCCACGACGATCTGGCGCGGCGCGTTGACGTTCGCCACGTACACTCGCTCGCCGCCTTCGCGCGCATGCGCATCGGCGAGCGTTTCGACCTGCGTCTCGCTCAGCCCCGCGACGGCCGTGAGGCCGTAGCCCGAGGGCCACGCGTTTTCCATCAACTCGGCGCGTTTGCGCACCATCCGCAGTGCGTCGCCAAACGCCAGGGCCTCGCAGCTTACCGCGGCCGCATAGGCGCCCACGGAAAGCCCTGCACTGAATTGCGGCGCGAGTCCTTCGTGCGCGAGCGCACGCGCCACGGCCACGCCCGCGACCACGAGGCCGATCTGAACGGCAATCGTGGAGCGTAAGGCGTCGTCGCTATCGAGCGTGAGGACGTCGAAGCCGAGTGCCGCCGACGCCTCGTCGAGCGTCGCCCGCACGGCGTCGTGTTGCGGCAGCCTGTGGAGGAAGCCGGCGTTTTGCGCGCCCTGGCCCGGAAAGAGCAGGGCGAGCGTCATGCGGGTTGCCACGGGTCGGCGACGAGTCGCGCGCCGCTGGAAGCGCGCGCCAGCACGCGCGGCTTGGGCGCCGCGAGTTCGGCGAGCGCGACACCGCCTGCGGGCGTTTCGAGGTGCGCGTCGATGCGTGTGCCTGCGCGGCTGGCGGCCTGCGCGAGCGTCTGCGCAAGCGACTCGATCGCCGCGCGTGAGACGCGTTGCGGCAGGCGAATCAGGATGTCGAGATCGCTCGATGCGGTGAGGGTGGGTACGCCCGTGGCGAGTTCGAAGCCGGCGCTGCCCGTTGGGCCCCAAACGTAACTGCGCAATGGCGAGGCGCCCGTGCGCAGGGTAGCAAGCGCGATGAACGCAGGCAGTGCGCGGCGTGCGCGAAGCGGCTCAGCGCCGAGCAGATCCTCCGGACTGGCAGATGATTCGATATCCTCAGTATTTAGCCAGGTGCCGAAGCGCTCGGAACGTACGCTGCCGCGCACGCCCACAGCCACGAAACCCGCCGCCGCGCACGTGCGCCGCACGACCACCCAGGGCGCGCGCGCGAGCGCGCCGCGTACCCAATCCGGCTCGTCGCCTGATGGGGGGTGGCGCGCGATGCGCAGCAAGTCGTGCGCGCGCCAGCGCGTGTCGTCCACGCGCGGCGCATCGGCAGCGAACGGCGGGGCGGCGCACACGCGCATCAGCTAGCGTCCCACTGTTGCGCCAGACGCTTGCGCACCTCGATCGATGCCGCACGCGTACGCTGCGCCGACGCGCCTTGCAGACGATGCGCGAGGCCGCTCTTGTCGCCGCGTGCTTCCCGCACCCTCTGTGCGAGCACATCGCGCACGCGTGCAATCTGCGCATCGCTCGGCGCGTCGGCATCGACGCCTTCGATCAACTCGTCGAGCAGACCGAGCTTCGCGAACGAAGCCATCGAATACGACATCGGCACGATCTTTTCGCCCAACTCGTCGAGGTCCTCGACGCTGCGCCGCGTGACCCGCGCCGCCGCTTCCTTGCCCATGGCGTGGACCATCGTGCCGGGCGCGTCGAGCGCGACGATGCGGTTGGCCTGATAGCCGTGCGCGAGGAACGCGCCCGACATGGCGGGCCCGACGATCAGCGCCACTACGGGATGCCCCGCGAGCCGCGCGCTCGCGTAGGCGTCCACGGCCGAGGCGCAGGCGAGGTGAATGCCGAGCATCTCCTCGCGATAGCCGTAGGCCTGGCTCTTCACATCGACGATCGCAATGATGGGGCGGCGCTTGCCGCTCGCGGCGTCCTCGGCAATCGCTTCGCGCACCGCCTTCGCGAGACGCCAGCCCTGTTCGAGGCCCACCACGTTGCCGCGCGCACGCGGAAAGCGGTTCGCGGGATCGGGTGCGACGGTGATGAAGCGCGCGGTCTCGTCGTCGAGCGGCGCGTCGGCGTATTGCACGCACGCGCCTTGTGTGTCTACGCCCGCGAGGGCGCGCAGCCAGCGTGAACCGCGGCTCGTCGTCGTGTCGTTCATGCGTTTTCTCCGCGCAGGTTCAGGGGCGAAGCGGTGAACACCGCACGCATCGTTTCTGGGGTGACGCTGGCGGGATCGATCTGCGCGAGTTTCGCGAGCGTGGCATCCACATCTGCCGAGCGCGGCGTGTGCGGCGCGCCTTGTGCAAACGCCGCGCGCACGGCGGCGCGCACGTCATCCACGGCGTCTTCGACGAGCGCATCGGCGAAACCGGTTTGCGCGCGCTGCTCGCCGCCGATCAATTGCCACACCTGACGGCGATCGCTCGAATCGAGTTCCTCGATGCCGGCTTCCTGCTCGATCACCTCAGGGCCATTCATGCCGAGGCGGCCTTGCTTCGTCATCACGAGCATCGAACACAGGGCCGCCGCGAGCGACATGCCGCCAAAACAACCCACCATGCCCGCGATCACGCCGACCACGGGCACATGCGCGCGCAACGCTACGATGGCCGACTGGATCTCCGCAATCACAGCGAGGCCGAGATTGGCCTCCTGCAAACGCACGCCACCGGTTTCGAACAGGATGACGGGCCGCACGATCTTGCCGCGCTCGCAGTCGGCGAACGCCAGTTCGAGTGCGGCGGCGATCTTGCTGCCCGACACTTCGCCGATGCTGCCGCCCTGGAATGCCGATTCGATCGCGGCTATGACAGCGGGCTGCCCGTCGATGGTGCCGCGCGCGATCACTGCGCCGTCGTCGGCCTGGCAGACGATGCCCTGCAACGGCAGCCACGGCGATTCGATACGGTCGAAGGGCCCAAGAAGTTCTCGGAACGTGCCCGCGTCCAGCACGGCGGCCGCGCGTTCGCGCGCGCTCAATTCGATGAAGCTCTCGCGCAGCAGCGCGCCGGGCGTCAGTTGATTTGTGCTGCTCATGACTGCGCCTCCTGCGCGGCTTCCACGGCTTCCGCGAGACGGAGCGCCACCACGCCGGGCGTGGCGCCGAAGTCGTTGATCTCGATGAGCGCCGCGCCGTCGTAGCGCGTGAAGAAGCGGTCGAGCACGCTCTTCCAGATGTGGCTATAGCCGTCCACGCTCGTATGCACGACCACGCGTGCCTGCATGTCGCTCGCGGGCTGCAGCAGCACTTCGAGATCGCCCGAGCCCACCACGCCCACGTGGGCGCGCGTCGTCACGGCGCGTTGCGCCGGATAGTCGAATGTCAGTTGTTCCATGAAACCGTCCTCCCGCCCATGCGGTGCTGAACCAGTCTGTCGATGAAAAGCGTCGCGGCAAGCAGATCGGCCGCGCCACCCGGCGATGCGTTGAGTGCGAGCAACGCGCGTTCGAGCGCATCGAACGCGGCGCGGCCGGCTTGCGTGGCAAGGCCGCCCGCGTCCCGTACGCGCTGCGCGCCCGCTCGAGCGGCCTCGCGCCCGGCGAGCCCCGCGCGATGCAGCACGCAGGTGTCGTCGAGTGAGGCCATGATCGCGAGCAAGGCGTCCACGCGCGCGTGGGCTTCGTCGTGGCCCCGCGCGCGCGCGGCGTGCAGTGCGGGCAGGCCCACGCGCACGACATGCGGAAAACCCTCTTGCGCTTCGCTGCGCGCACCGCCTACGTTGTAGCGCTGACGCACGCGCTCGCCGTTGCTTTGCACGGGCTGCGCGAGCAGGTCGTCGAAGCGCGCGATCTGCGCAGCCGTTTCGCAGATGTGCGCCGCGTGGGCAAATGCGCTGTCGCTGCTTTGCGGCGTATGCACGATCGCCGCGCCCGCCACCAGCAGACCGACAATCCAGATCGCGCCGCGATGCGCGTTGCTGCCTTGCGTCGCGCGCATCATCGCGGCTTCGCCGGCACGGCCGATGCGTGCGAGATCGGTGCGCAGCGCCGTGCCGGGCGCGGCCCGGCGCGAAGCGCGCGCGAGCGCTTCGAACGTGGGCTCGAGCGCATGCGCCGAGCGCAGCATCGTCGCGAGATCGAGATCGCTGTGCGCGCCGCTACCGCGTGCGTCCACGAGCGCGGGCTTGGGCGTGAGGCGCGCCTCTTCGATCAGCGCGTCGCGGGCGAAGCGGGCGAGCTGTGCGGCGGAGGAGGACGGCCGCGAGTCGCTGGCGCACGGGAGCCGCCGCGCGAGACCCGCCGAGCCCTCGGCAAGCACCGTAAGAGGAAGCGTACGCATCGCGCTTACCAGCTACGGAATCGGGCCGGCGGCGTATAGAGCCCGCCCGACCACGTCACCAGATCGTCGATGCTGCGTGCCGCGAGCAGCGAGCGCTTGGCTTCGCCGCGCAAAATGCCGAGATCCTCGGGGAACTGCACGATGCCGCGGCGGCGCAGTTCGTCGGTTTTCTGCTGCTGGGCGCGCAGGCCGATCGGCGTCACGCCCGCCACGGCCGCGAGCGCGGCGCGGCGCTCGTCGATGCCCTCTGCGCGATGCAGGTGCGCAATGCCTTCTTCGGTCACGACATGGCTCACGTCGTCGCCATAGATCATCACGGGCGCGACAGGCATGCCGCTCTTCTGGCCCACGGCGATGGCGTCGAGTTCGTCGACGAAGGTCGGCTCGCCGCCTTTCTTCCACGTTTCCGCCAGTTGCACAACGAGCTTGTGGCCGCGCGAAACCGGGCCGTTGTCCTTGAGCAGCTTGAGCCATGCTTCGCTCGCATGGCGCCGACCACGCGGATCGTGGCCCATGTTCGGCGCGCCGCCAAAGCCCGCGAGCCGGCCGCGCGTGACGGTGGACGAATTCGCGTCCGCGTCGATCTGCAGCGTCGAGCCGATGAAGAGATCCACTGCGTATTGCCCCGCGAGCTGGCACAGCACGCGGTTCGAACGCAGGCTGCCGTCGCTGCCCGTGAAGAACACATCGGGCCGCGCGGCGATATAGGCTTCCATGCCCACTTCGCTGCCGAAGCAATGCACACTCTCCACCCAGCCCGATTCGATGGCGGGAATCAGCGTGGGGTGCGGATTGAGCGTCCAGTTGCGGCAGATCTTGCCCCTGAGGCCCAGCGATTCGCCGTACGTGGGGAGCAGCAATTCGATCGCGGCGGTGTCGAAGCCGATACCGTGATTGAGCGCGGCGATGCCATAGGGCGCGTAAATGCCCTTGATGACCATCATCGCGGTGAGCACCTGCAAGTCGCCGATGTGGCGCGGATCGCGCGTAAAGAGCGGCTCGACCGCGAACGGGCGGTCGGCCTGCACGACCACGTCGACCCACGAGCCGGGAATGTCCACGCGCGGCAGTTCATCGACAATTTCGTTGACCTGAACGATCACGATGCCCTGGCTGAACGCGGCGGCCTCGGCGATGGTCGGCGTGTCTTCGGTGTTCGGGCCGGTGTAGAGATTGCCGTGGCGGTCGGCTTTCTCCGCGCACAGCAGCGCGACCTGGGGAATCAGGTCGACGAACATGCGCGCGTACAGCTCGACATAGGTATGGATCGCGCCCACTTCGAGCTGGCCGTCTTCGAGCAGTTGCGCGACGCGCAGGCTCTGCGGCCCCGCGAACGCGAAGTCCACGCGGTGCGCGATGCCGCGCTCGAACAGCGTCAGATGCTCGGGACGGCTGATGCTCGAAATGAGCAGGTGAACGTTGTTGACTTTGGCCGGATCGGCCTTGGCCAGCGAGCGCGAGAGGAAGTCGGCCTGTTTCTGGTTGTCGCCTTCGAGCGCGACGCGGTCGCCCGGGCGGATCAGCAGTTCGAGCGCATCGGTCATGCGCGAGGCGGGCAGGACGCCGTCTTCGAGCCAGCCCGACACGGCGGCGAGGCGGCGGGCCTTGTCGTCGCGGCGCGTGGTCCACGAACGCGGCGCGAGGTCAGGCGAGGTTGGCGTATCAGCTTGAGGCTTCATCGGCAGTTCGGCTCCGTGAGCGGGAAGAGGCGGCGCGCGGTTTTGCGGCGGCAGTTTGCACCGAAGGTGGCACTGAAGTTGCCACTGCAGGCAGCGCGGCGCGCTCGGTCAGGAAACGGTAGATGAGTTCGCCCGTGCCGAGCAGATGCTCGGCCACGAGCTTTTGCGCGGTGGGCACGTCGCCGCGCTTCACGGCGGCGAGAATTTCGGCATGCTCACTATCGGATTCGCCCTTGTATTCGGGAAAGCCGAATTTCAGGCGCAGATAGCGTTCGCCGCGGCGATGCAGGGCGGTGAGCATCTCCATGAGCTGCGGGCGGCCGGCGGGCGCGTAGAGGTTCATGTGGAAGGCCTCGTTGCGCGCGACATAGAGCGACGGATCGCGTTCGCGTTTCGCGGCGGCGGCCAGCGCGGTCACTTCGCGCAGCGTGGCGCTCGTGTGATTCGGAATGGCGAGGCCGAGCGCGAGGCTTTCGAGCGCGGAGCGGATCTCGTAGATCTCGCGCGCTTCGTCGGCGGAGAGCGAGGCCACGCTCGCGCCCTTGTTTACCTCGATCTTCGCCCAGCCTTCGCTCGCGAGCTGGCGCAGCGCCTCGCGCACGGGGATCGCGCTGACCGAGAAATGCCGCGCGATCGCGTCCTGGCGCAGCGGCGCATTGGGCGCGAGCTTGCCCTCGACGATCGCGCTGCGCAGGGCGTCGGCGATCATGCGCGAGGTGCTGGTGCGAGGCGCTGCCGCGCCTTCCAGGGGAAAACCATTCGTTGCGTCGCTCATGAGATCAAATATTATATATAAAACGACCAAGGCGAAAGCCTCGAAAACCCGCAACGCCGAAACACCAGATTCACTATAGACGGGTAAGAAGAACGGGGGCTTACAGGGAGTTCCTGAAGAGGGCCGGCACTGCCGCGGCCTGCATTTCCGCGTTTCGCGGCGTGCGTGCGCATCTTGCTGCGTGGGCTGGCGAGGCATCAATGGAGAGAGGAGCATCATGAATTCGATCACCGAGTCCGCACGGCGAACTCGCACCAAGACACCGCTCAACCGGTCGCAGATCGCCGGTTTCTGGGGCGCCTGGGCAGGCTGGACGCTCGACGGGATGGACTCGTTCATCTACGCACTCGTGCTCACGCCCGCGCTCACGGAGCTGCTGCCGCGCTCGGGCTATGAGGCGAGTGCGGCGAACATCGGGCTTGCCGGCTCGATCCTGTTCGCGCTCTTCCTCGTGGGTTGGGGGCTGTCCTTCATCTGGGGGCCGCTTGCGGACCGCTTCGGGCGCACGCGCGTGCTGGCCGGCACTATCTTCATGTTTGCGATCTTCACGGGACTTGCGGCTACCGCGCAGAGCGTCTGGTCGCTCGGCATCTATCGCTTTCTCGCGGGCGTGGGCATCGGCGGAGAGTGGGCGCTCGCGGGCACTTACGTGGCCGAATCGTGGCCCGAAGACCGTCGCAAGATGGGCGCGGGCTATCTGCAGACGGGGTACTACGCGGGCTTCTTCATTGCGGCCGCGCTCAATTACACGGTCGGCGTGCACTTCGGCTGGCGCGCCATGTTCCTCACGGGTGCGGTGCCGGTGGTGGTGGCCATTCTCGTGCTCACGCGCGTGGAGGAGCCGGCCAAGTGGCAGAAGTCGGAGGCGAGCCATGTGCACCGCGGCCACCCGCTGCGTGAAATCTTCGGCGATGTCTACCGCCTGCGCACCGTGGTGGCGTGCGCGCTGCTGACCATCGCGATCATCGGGTTGTGGGCAGGCGCGGTTTATGAGCCGTCCGCCGTGATCCAGCTGGCGACGAAGGCGGGCGCGAACAAGGCCGAGGCGATCCGCACGGCTTCTATCGCCACGGGCATCCTGTCGATCGGCACGATTCTGGGTTGTCTCGCACTGCCGCCCATGGCCGAGCGCATCGGCCGCAGATGGACGCTCGCCGTCTATTTCGCTGGCATGGCCGTGACGATCGCGGCGAGCTTCGGCTGGGCGTTCTACCTGCAGAACGGGCTCGTGCCGTTCATCGCGCTTCTCTTCGTGCTGGGCTTCTTCGGCGGCAACTTCGCGCTGTTCAGCCTGTGGCTGCCCGAACAGTTCGAAACGCGTGTGCGCGCAACGGCGTTCGCGTTCTGCACGTCGTTTGGCCGCTTCGTGGGCGCGGGCGTGAACTTCCTGCTTGGCGCGGCCGTGCTGCGTATGCATACGCTCGGCGTGCCGGTGGCGCTCACGGCGCTGGCCTTCGTTCTCGGGCTTCTGATCATTCCGTTCGCGCCGGAAACGAAGGGTCAAACGCTGCCTTCCTGAGCCCGATATGCGGCGCGTTGGTTATCGCCGCGCCTTCACGAGCCTCGGCGGCAACAGGCGCCAGCCGAGATTGACCCCGAGGCTCGCCGCCACGATCAGCGCCATGCCCGCAAGCTGGGGCACACTCAGCGCGCGACCGTAGACGATCGCATCGACGGCGATCGCAGTGAGCGGATATACGAACAGCAGCACGGCGATCACGGGCGTGGTCAACATCGGCAGCGCGCCGTAGATCAGCACGTACGAAAGCCCCGTGTGCAGCACCCCCATGCCCACGAGCCAGCTCCATTGCGTGGCCGAGATATGCACGAGTTCGAGCGGCGCAAAAAATGGCGCGATGAGCGGCAGGCACACGGAGCCCACCACGCATTGCGTCAGCGTGAGCAGATGCGGGCGAAAGTTGCGCAGGCTCTTGGCGATCAGTGTGACGCTCGCATAGAGCACTGAACCGCCCAGCGACTCGCCAATGCCGATCATGTAGCTCGTGCGATCGGCCACATGGGCTTCGGCGAGCACGCCGGAAGCGAGCACGAGCCCCACGAACGCGATGCCGATCCAGCCCAGCCGGTCGGCGCCGAGCCGCTCATGAAAGATCGCCGCGCCCATCAGCACGACCCAGAACGGCTGCACATGGAACACGACCGTCGAAACGGCAATGCTCGTGCGATGGATCGCGTCGAAGAAAGCCACCCACTGCGTGACCATCAGCACGCCTGAAATCACCGCGAGCGTGAGCGTGCGGCGCGTGAACTGCCGCGGCGAGAGCCAGCCCTTGTACGCGCAGTACCCGGCGAGCGCGAGCATGCCGAAAAAGCAGCGGAAGAACACGAGCGTGAGGGCGCCGAGACGCGCCTCCTCGACGAACACGCCGATCGTGCCCATCAGGAGGCCGCCGCCCGCGAGCATGAAGACGCCTTGCTGACGGTTGCCGTGATGTTCGGATTGCATGGCCGGAGCGGGGGGATCGAAAGGGGTTGGAGACAGGTTAAGTATTCGCCGGTTGCGGGGCGCGGGCAAACGAATTAAATTGAAGAATTCCATCAACGCAGCTTATGAATAGGCCGCTACCCGGCCACCCAGCGTATGAACCCCGAATTCGACATCGATTTGCTGCGCACCTTCGCCGCCGTCGCGGACGCGGGCAGCTTCACGAAGGGTGCCGTGGCCGTGCATCGATCGCAGGCGGCGGTGAGCATGCAGGTCAAGCGGCTCGAGCAGATGCTGGGCACCACGCTATTTACGCGCGATACGCGCAATCTCGCGCTCACGCGCCCGGGCAACACGCTGCTCGAATATGCGCGGCGCGCGCTCGATCTGCAGGAGGAGGCGTGGGCGGCGCTGGTGCGGCCCGAGGTGACGGGGCGCGTGGTGCTCGGCGCGCCTGACGACTATATGGCGTCGCTGCTGTCACCGGTGTTGCGGCGCTTCTCGACGCTTTATCCGCATGTGGAGATCGAGATCGTCTGTGCGCAGAGCGTCGCGCTCGGGCCGATGCTGGCGGACAACAAGATCGACATCGCGTTCGTCACGCGTGACCGCAAGATGCGCGGCGAGTTCGTGCGCGCCGAGGAGATGGTCTGGGTGGGGTCCGCCACCGATCCCGCGCCGCTTGCCATGTCGCCGTTGCCGGTGGGGCTCTACGAGCACGGCAGCGTGGCGCGCGCGCATACCGTGGCGGCGCTCGACGGCGCGCACATCCGCTACCGCGCTGCATATAGCAGTGCGAGCTTGATGGGTTTGACGGCGACGGTGGAGGCGGGCATTGCGATCGTCGCGCTCACGCGCTGCAGCATGCCGGCGCGCTTCGCGATCCTCGGCGAGGCGCAGGGTCTGCCGAAGATCGAGCCACTGGAAATCGTGGTGGCGCGCAGCGTCAAATCGAACCGGCCGACTTGCGACTACCTCGCGCAGCAGATGGTGCAGGACCTTTCGGTGCCGCGTCAGCGCGGATAGACGCTCACTTCGCCGCCCACCGCGAGCCGCACGCGCTCGCCTTCGCGCGGCGTGCGATAGCCGGGCACCCGCGCTCGGACCGTTGCGTGCGCATCGATCAATTGCAGCGTGAGCGCGGCGTCCTGGCCCTGGAAGGTGATGGCCTGCACCACCGCTTCGAGCGCGCCGTCGCGCTGGTCGGTTTCGGGGAGCACGTCGATCTGCTCGGGGCGCAGCATCACATCCACGGCGCCTTCTGCCGCATGCTGGTTTGGCTGGATCGGCAGCGCGCCGAGCACGCAATGCGCCCGCCCGTTGGCCACCGTTCCCCGTAGTAGCACCGCCTCGCCGATGAAGGCCGCGAGTTCGCGCGTGGCCGGGCGGCGGTATAGCGTTTGCGGCGGCCCGCTCTGCAGCAGCTTGCCGCGCCACAGCACGGCGACCTCGTGGCCGAGCGAGAGCGCCTCGGCCTGGTCGTGCGTGACGAGCACGGCGGTCGCGCCGGCAGCGGCGAGCGCGCGCGCCACGGCTTCGCGCGTTTCGACGCGCAGCGCGGCATCGAGCGACGAGAATGGTTCGTCAAGCATCACGAGGCCGGGCGAGGGCGCGAGCGCGCGAGCGAGCGCCACGCGCTGCTGCTGGCCACCCGAGAGCTGTTGCGGCGCGCGCAAAGCATAGGATTCCGGAAGACCGACGAGTTCGAGCAATTCGGCCACGCGATGCTGCGTGCGCCGCTGCGCACGCGGCAGGCCGAACACGATGTTCTCGGCAACCGTGAGGTGCGGAAAGAGCGCACCCTCTTGCGGCACGTAGCCGATATGGCGTTGCTCGGTCGGCAGATGCAGCCGGTCTGCGGCGACGCGGCGGCCGTCGATCTCGATCGTGCCGGCGTCGGCGCGTTCGAAGCCGCACAGCACGCGCAGCAGCGTGGTCTTGCCGCTGCCCGACGGCCCGAGTAGCGCGACGAGCGAACCCGAGCGCACGGAAAGATCGATGCCGTGCAGGACCGGATGGCCGTCGAAGGCCTTTTTCAGGCCGGAAATGCGAAGTGTGCTCATGGGCTAACTTGGGGCTAACTTTCGGGCTAACTGAGGCTCAGGCGTCGTCGGGCGGCGCGTTGATCGTATCGACCGGCATATTGACCGTTGCATGGCCCGCGAGCGCGGAGCGGCCCGCAAACGCGAACAGCAGACCCGAAGCGGCGAGCGAAAGTGCGGTGAGGAGCGCGGCATAGGGCGCGGCGGCCGCGAAGGCGAGCGTCGAGGTGTCGGTCCAGACCTGCGTGGCGAGCGTGTGCGTGCCGATGGGCGCGAGCAGCAGCGTGGCGTTCAGTTCGGTGACCACCGAGATGAATACCATCGAGGCCGCCGCGCCGAGGCCGGGACCCGCGAGCGGCAGCACGACGCGGCGCAACGTTGCGAACCATCCCAGGCCGAGCGCGCGCGCCGTATCTTCGAGGCGCTGCTGTGCTTGCAGGAGCGCCGCGCGCACACTAACGAGAGCCAGCGGCAGACAGAGGATCGCGTACGCCGTAATCAGCAGCGTGGTGCCCTGGTAGAGCGGTTCGAGCGCGCGCACCGCGAGGGAAACGATGGCAAGCGCAATGACGAGACCGGGCACGCCCTGCGCGATGAAGGCCGTGCGTTCGAGAAACGTGGCGGCGCGGCCGGGATGGCGCGCGAGCAAATACGCGAGCGGCAGCGCGAGCAGCGTGGTGAAAAACGCGGCCGTGAGTCCGAGGCGCAGCGAGGCGAATGTGGTCGAAACCAGCAACTCAGGCGAGACATCGGCGGGCGTGATCGCGGCGGCGCCGGGCTGCGTGAGCCAGTAGCCGATCATCGCGAGCGGCACGCCTAGCGTCGCCACATTGAGCGCGACGAAACCCGCCGCCATAGGCCAGCGCCAGCGGCCGAGCGCATGGCGCACGCTCACGCGGCGCGCGCCGCGATCCACGCGCTCGTAGCGCGCGCGTCCGCGCACGCGGAACTCGAGCACGAGGCACACGAGGCAGAGCAGGATCAGCACGCAGGCCAGCAGCGAGGCGCCGCCGCCATCGAAGCTCGTGCGGTATTCCGCGTAGATTTCGGTGGTGAACGTGCGAAAGCGCAGCAGCGTGAATGCGCCGAATTCGGAGAGCACGCCAAGCGCGACGAGCAGCATCGAGCCGAACAGCGCGGGACGCAGTTGCGGCAGCACGACGCGCACGAAAACAGCCCAGCGGTTGCAGCCGAGCGCGCGCGCCGATTCTTCGAGTGCGGGATCGAGGCCGCGCAGCGCGGCGGCCACGGGCAAATAGACGAGCGGGAAGTAGGCCGTCGTGATGACGATGAACGCGCCCAGGAAGTCCTGCAAATCGAGGCTCAGCGAGACCCACGCGTAGCTGGTGACGAACGCGGGCATGGCGAGCGGCGCGGCGGCGAGGAGCGCCCAGGCGCGCCGCCCCGGCACGTCAGTACGCTCGACGAGCCACGCCACCGCGGTGCCAAGCACAGCACAGGCGAGCGTGGCCGAAACGGTAATCGAGAGCGTGTTGACGAGCAACTCGCCAACCAGCGGCCGGAAGATCAGTTCGGCGGCGTCGGCCAGACCAAAGGACAGCGCGCGCCAGAACGTCAGCGCGAGCGGCAGCAGCACCAGCAGCGGGCCGAGCGCGGCGGCGGCGAAGAGCGCGCGCGGCGCACGCCGCCGCGCGCGCAGGGGCGGGACCCCCGCGACATCGACTTGATGAGACTTTGGCACGGCTTGTGCCGTCGTCACTGCTTCGCTCACGATATTGCTTCGTACTCCATGCCGATTACAGCAGGCCAGCCTGGCGCAGCAGCTTGCCCGCCTGGCTGTCGTCGCCGAGCTGCTGGATGGTCAGCGCGGGCGGCTTCAGCTGCTCGAACGGCTTGTTGATGGGGTCGCTCGCCACGCCGGGACGCAGCGGGTACTCGTAGCTGATGTGGTCCTGCGCCATCAGCTTCTGCGCGCGCTCGCTCACGAGGTAGGCGAGGAACTTTTGCGCACCGTCCACATTGTGCGCGGACTTCATCACCGCGGCACCCGAAACATTGACGAGCGCGCCCACGTCGCCATCGGCGAAGTGCGCGACGGCGCTTTGCGTCTTCTTGTCGCCGATCTGCGCGTGCAGGCGGTCCCAGTAGTAGTTGTTGATGATGCCGGTGGCGACCGCGCCGCGATTCACGGCAGCGACCACGCCTTCGTCGTCGTCGAAGATCTGCGAGTTGGTCTTGAGACCCTTGAGCCATTCGAGCGTGGCGGCCTCGCCCTTCACGGCGAGCACGGCGTCGACGAGCGGCAGGAAGTCGGCGTCGCTCGGCGCGATGCCGACCTTGCCCTTCCATTCGGGTTTGGCGAGATCGAAAATCGACTTCGGCAATTGCGCGGGCTGCACCTTGGCCGTGTTGTACGCGAGCACGTTCTCGCGCGCGGTCACGCCCACCCATTGCCCTTGCGGCGAGTTGAAGCGTTCGGGCACGACCGCCAGCGTCGCTTTCTGCACGGGGGCGAGCAGACCCTTTTCTTCCAGCAGCATCAGTTCAGGCGAGTTTTCCGTGAAGTAGACGTCAGCGGGCGTCTTCTCGCCTTCGGCGACGAGCTGGGCCGCGAGCGCCGGGCCTTCGCCGCTGCGGATCTTCACGTCGATGCCGGTCTGCTGCTGGAAGTCTTTCGCAAGCTGGTTCACGACCTGCTCGTGCTGTGCGTTGTAGAGCGTGATCGAGGCCGCGTGCGCGGCGAGCGGCAGCATGCCGGCAAGCGCGAGCGAGAGGGTGGCGGCGCGCAGCGGCGCGCGCATCATGGAAAATTTCATATTGCTTCGTTGTCCGTTGTTATCGATTGATCTAAAGCGATCTCAGGCGCTGAACAGCTCCGCGCCGATGAACGAGCCCGCCTTCGCGCCGGGCGGGCACGCGAAGATCGCGCTGCCCACGTGCGTCGTGAACTGGTTCATCATGTCGAACTTCGCGAGCTTTTCGTTGATCGGAATGAAGCCCGTACGCGGGTCGCCCTGGTGGGCAATGAAGATGAGGCCCGCGTCATATTCGGTTTCCTGGCGCCACGGCGGCCAGCGCTCGATGTAGAAGTCCGTGCTGTCGTTGTACGAGTACGAGCGGCGCAGGATCTGCGCGCCGTTGTTCGACGCGCGGTTCGAGAGACGCACGTGCGAGTTCTCGGGAATCTGCGGATTGCCGTCCTTGTCTTGCGCCTCGAGATCGACGTTGTCGAACTCCTTCATCTGGCCGAGAGGCGCGCCGCTGTATTTGTGGCGGCCGAACACCTGCTCCTGGAAGCCCAGTTCCATCTGGTCCCAGTGCTCCAGCGTGATGCGGATGCGGCGCACCACGGTATAGGTGCCGCCCTGCATCCAGGACGCGTCGGCGGCGGTGGCCCAGACGAACTGGTTCATCGCCTTCGGGTCCGTGGTCGGCGGGTTGTTCGTGCCGTCCTTGAAGCCCATGAGGTTGCGCGGCGTTTGCGCGCGCGGGCCCGAGAGAAAGCCCGCCTGGCCCCAGCGCATCGTCAGGATTCCATAGCCTTGGCGCGCTAGCTGGCGCACCGCGTGGAAAGCGACTTGCGCATCGTTGGCGCACGCCTGCACGAAGAGATCGCCGCCGGTTTTTTGCGCGATCAGCTGGTCGCCGTTGAAGCGCGGCAGGTCGACGAGCGCGGCGGGGCGCTTGCGCGCGAGACCGTAGCGATCCTTGTCCTGCGACGTGAAGATGCCGGGGCCGAAGCCGAAGGTGACCGTGAGGCCCGCCGGGCCGAGACCTAGCACGTCGCCGGAGTCGGCCGCGGGGTGGTCGTCGCCGGTGTAGTCGAGCGCGGCAGCGGGCTGCGCCTGGCTCATGCGCGCCGCAGACTCGGTCCACTTGCGCAGCAGGTTGATGACGTCGTCGCGCGAGGTCGTCGTGAGGTCGAAGGCCGCGACATACGTGTGCGCCTGCTGCGGCGTCACGATGCCGCCCTGGTGCTCGCCGTAGAACGGCTCGACGGCGAGCATCGGGTCGGCGGCCATCGCGTGATGCTTTGCCTCGGCGGCCTGGGCGAGGCCGCTCGTGGCCGCGCCTGCGCCGAGGCTCGCGCCGAGCGCGGCGCCGGCTTTCAGGAAGCCGCGACGCGCGGGGCGCGATGGTTGGTTAGGGGTATCGTCGGAGGACATGATTATTTAGCCAGCACGAGAGTGTTCACGTCGTCTTCCACGTAGTAGAAGCCGTCGCCTGCCGGGGTCAGCGCGATGCCGAAAAGATCGCCGTTGCCCGGAGGCGTTTGCGCCTTGTCCGTATCGATCCAGCGCGCGTACAGCTGCTTTGCCGCGGCCGGGTCGATCTCGACGACCTGGCCGTTCAAGGCATTCGTGACGAGCAGGTGGCCCTGCGGCGTGGTGATCATGGCGAGCGGACGGTGCAGCAGGCCATCGGCGGTCAGTTGGCGGCCCACGCCCGCGCTCGTGTCGCGCGTGAGCGGGTCTTCGATTACGTTGATACGGTTGCCGATTGCGTCGGACACGTAGAGCAGCTTGTTGTCCGCCGAAAGCGCGAGGCCGGTCGGGCCAACGAGGAACACGCCCTTGTCCGCCTGCGCGCCGAAGCCGCTCGCGACCACGGTTTCGCTCTTCAGGACCGGCGCCTGGCCGCTCGGGATGTCGAGGTCGAGGCGCAGCACCGTGGCCTGCTTGAACACGGGCGGATTGCGGTCCGCGCCGCCCACGCCGAAGCCCGCGTTGCTCACGAACAGCGTGGCGTGGTCGCCGTTGTCGACCACGGCCATGTTGCCCCACGGGTCATTGATGTTGGGACTGCTGATGACCTTGGCAATCTTGCCGCTGCTGTCGAGCACGATCATGCAGCCCGCGCCCTTGGTGCCGGTCGTGCCGTCGTTGCTCGGCGTGCTACCCACGATGACCCAGCCCGACTTGAGCATCGTCATCGCGGTCGAAAGGCCGACGCCGCCCGGGCACTCCTTGAGATCGCGCGGAATCGTCGCGAACAGCGACATCTGCTTCGTGTCGGGGCGATAGTCGATGATCGTGCTGCCGGTGCCCTGCAGGTTGGCCGCGTTGTTGAAGTTGTCGACCAGCACGTCGCCTTCTTTCACCGCGCCGGAGGAAACCGGCGCGACGAAGATCGCATACGGGTTCTGGTCGCCGTTGTCGGGCACGGTGTTGATGAGCGTGGTGTGATGCTTGACGGTCTCGAGCAGGCCCTGCGGGTCGGCGTGAGCGGCGAGCGGCGCGCCGGCGAGCGCCGCCGCGGCGGCAAGCGCGAGCGCGGAGCGGACCGCGTGGGCCGTGCATTGCAGGAGCGTGCGCGTAGCGTGTTTCATACTGAATCTCCGTGCCTCGCGCGGCCGGCGCGCACGCCGGCGGGAAAACGCGAGGACTTGGGGTTGAACATGGGTCGGTTGCGCTTGCGTGGGCTTAGAACGTGATGTTGGTCCGCACGCCGATCACGAACGTATTGCGCAGCGGCGCGGTCGGATCCTGCGGATTCTGGCCGGCGCCTGCGTTGAACGTGTATTGCGCGTCAGCCTGGAGAATCCACCACGGCGTGACCTGATACTGATAGGTGGCTTCG
Source organism: Paraburkholderia sp. BR14312 (assembly GCF_040948675.1). Taxonomy (NCBI): domain Bacteria; kingdom Pseudomonadati; phylum Pseudomonadota; class Betaproteobacteria; order Burkholderiales; family Burkholderiaceae; genus Paraburkholderia; species Paraburkholderia sp. BR14312. The sequence goes on along the minus strand of NZ_JBFPKI010000023.1, from coordinate 30,574 downwards.
AGCGCGGTTTCCTGCGTGCGCACGCCGTACGGACCGCCAGTAAACATCTGCTGGTCGAGGTCGAGGTTGTGCACGTTGTTGCCGACCTTGATGTAGGTGGCGGCAAGGCCCACGCTGTCGTTATCGCGTCCCTTGAACGGCGCCTTCATGACGATGCCGAGGTTGGCCGCGAGGCTCACGAGATTGCGGTCGCCGGGCGCGCCCATCACGCGCGCGAATACGCCGATGCTGCGCGGCTCGTCCGGATCGGGACGCCAGATCATCTGGTCGGCCACCGCATAGAAGCTGTAGTTGCCCTGGTGCTGCGCCGGGATGCCGGTCGAAGCCGGATTCGCGAGCGAAAGGCCCGTGTTGTCGAAACGCTGGTCGGCAAACGAGTTGGTGTTGTACCAGAAGCCAACCTTGTAGGTGCCGGGCAGGCCGTGATTGTCCGCACTGACCAGCTCGCCTTCGGACGGCTGGTTGATGGCGTACTGCAGCTCGCCGATCCACAACGTGCCGTTGCGCAGATTGAAGTTCGTACCACTAAGGTTGTTCGGATCGTTGCCGAGCGGGTCGCCTGAGAACACGCCTGCGAGTGCCGTCAACGAAGGTGTGATCTGCCCGCGCACGCGCACGCCGAGACCGGCGAGCGGATAGGCGGGACCGCCCGAGGGCATGTCGTACGAAGGCAGCGCCGGCCAGCCGAACATCGTGTTGATGAAGAGCGCCCCGTACTGGCTCACGATGAATTCCTGGTCGAGACTCTGCTGACCGATCTTCACGTCGAGGCGCTTGTTGAAGAACGATTGCTGGTACCACAGCTCCCACAGGCGCGTGGTCGGCGTCGCTTCGATGCCGCTCGCCGTGTTCAGCGTGCCGAGATTCGATGTGCTCAGGTTGGTGCCATGGATCTGCAGGGCGCTCACGTTGAAGAGGCCGCCCGGAATGCCGAGCGCCTTGCTCGTGTCGACCTGAACCGTTGCCGTTGTGAGGCCGTCGTACGCGCCGCCGGTCTTGAGGCCGCCGCGCAGGTTCGCGAGGTACTCGCTCGTCTCCGTGAGCTGGAACGTCACACCGTATTTGCCGAGCCACGGCCGCAGGCCGCCCATGTCGCCGAGCATGTTCTGGCGCGTCCAGAAGCCCGTCCAGAAGTTCGACGGCTGCGCCTGAATGGCTAGGTCGGCTTCCGGCGCTTCTGGCGCGGCGTCGGGGTTCGCGTTGCTCTGGGCGCGTGCGGCTCCGCTCGCGAAAGTCACGCTCGCGGCAAGCACGGCAATGGCGCGCCACGCCGGTGCGCGCCGACGCGCCGGGCGGCCCGGCGCTGCGCTGCGCGAGCAGGCGAGCGCAGGCACGCGGACGGTTCGGGTCAATTCCATCGTATTCCTTACTTATTGAAATGTTTGCTTGATTGATGGCGTTGGCGTTTGTTATTCGCAAGCCGCTGAATCCCCGACATCTCCAGACGGCGCCATCGTACTAACAGTAAATGCGAGCGTCAACAAAAACGAGAATGATTCGCAACTGTCTTACGCCTGCTTTACGCAGGATCACAGGATTTCTTGCGAAGTGCTTTCATTTGTGTATTTACAGATTACAGATCGTTAGCGTTTGATGAATCAGTCAGGCGAATGAAGTCGCTTATCATCGCGTGTGTGTACGCATGTTTTGCCGCACAAACTTCAAGACAAGCTGGCTCCATGACCGACATTTCCCCAGGCTACGAACTCGATCTCGACGCGTACTTCGCCCGCATCGGCTACGACGGTCCACGCACCGCGACACTCGCCGTGCTGCGCGAACTGCAGCGTCTGCACCCGCTTGCCATTCCTTTCGAGAATCTCGATCCGCTGGCGGGACGGCACGTATCGATCAAGCTCCCGGACATCGTCGCGAAACTCGTGACGAAGCGGCGCGGCGGCTACTGCTTCGAGCACAACACCTTGCTCGCGCACGTGCTCATGCAACTGGGTTTTACGGTCACCCCGCTCGCCGCACGTGTGCTGTACGGTCGTGAGCCCGGCGCGCGCACGCCGCGCACGCATATGCTGCTGCGCGTGGAGGCGCAGGGCGATACCTGGCTCGTCGACGGCGGCTTCGGTGCCGCGACGCTGCGCGCGCCGCTCTCGTTCTCGACCGATGCGGAACAGCCGACGCCGCACGAACCGGCGCGGCTCGTGACGTTGTCGGCGAACGAGCGCAAGCTGCAATTGCACGATGGCGAGAAGTGGTTCGATCTCTATCGCTTCGAATTGACGCCTGCCGAGTGGGTCGATTACGAAGTGGCGAACTGGTACACGTCGGCGTCGCCCGAGTCGTTCTTCACGTTCAGTCTGATCGCGTGCATCGCGCGCGAAGGCGGCCGCGCGATCCTGTTCAACGAGCGTTTTACCGAGCGCGATGCGCAAGGCCAGGTGAGCGAGGAGCGTAACCTCGCCAATGGAGCGGAACTCGCGCACTGTCTGCGCGAACGCTTCGGCATCGATCTCGCGGGCGGCGACGCGGGGCAGCGTATCGATGCCGACGCGCTATATGCGCGCATGACGTCGCACAGCGCCACGCAGTAGGCGCGAGCGAACGCGAGTCAGCGTCCCCGCGCGCAAGGAGGGCATCATGACTGAGCTGAAAATGACGAAAGCGCTAATGGCGAAGCTGTTCGTGCAAGTCGTAGTCTGGTTCGGATTGATGGGCGTGCTGTTGTTCGTTTCGGCGGGCACGCTGGCGTGGACGGCGGCGTGGCTCTGGCTCATCGAGTGGGCGTTATGCGGCGTGTGGATCGGCCTGTGGCTCGGGCGCGAAGATCCGGGTCTCCTGGTCGAGCGGCTCGCGCCGTTCGCGCAGCGCACGCAACAGCCGTGGGACCGCGTGTTCATGCTGTGCGTTTCGGTGGGCTTTTGCGCGTGGCTCTGCCTGATGGGAATCGACGCCGTGCGCATGGGCTGGTCGCGCGTGCCGCTATGGCTCAGCGTGCTCGGCGCCATCTTCATCTTCGTCGATATCTATGCGACGCGCGCCGTGTTCGCGGCGAACCGCTTTGCGGCGCCCGTGGTGAAGATTCAGAGCGAACGCGGGCACACAGTCAGCGATACCGGACCGTATGCCTATGTGCGTCACCCGATGTATGGCTTCGCGTTGCTCTTTCTCGTCGGCACGCCGCTCATGCTCGGTTCGTGGTGGGGGCTTGCGTGCGTGCCCGTGATGGTCGTGGGGATCGGCTATCGCGCGGTGCGCGAAGAGCAAACGCTGGCGGAGAATCTGCCCGGCTACCGCGAGTATCTGGCGCGTGTGCGTTATCGCTTCGTGCCGGGCATCTGGTAGTGAGAGATTAGCTCGTGGAGGGCGAAGTCAAGGCTTGCGCGTAACGCCGATAAAGCCAGGCAAGTGCCGTGGTGGTGAGCAGCGCAAACACGATATTGCCGATGCTCTGGCCAATGGCGAGCGCGGTGAGCCACCCCGGCTGCCGCACGATTTCAGGCGTGACGCCCGCGAGGCCCATACCGATCAGCACGATCAGGCCGCACACCGCAATGGGCAGCGCGGCGACGAAGGTGACGCCAAAGAGGCTCCAAAAATGCCCGCGGCTGTCGCGCCAGGCGGCGCTGAAGGCGATCTTGCTGCCGACGGCGAGCGCCGGAAAGAGCAGCGAGAGGCGCACCGCCACGAACATCCAGATCGCAATGACCACCAGAAAGAGGAACGCGGCGCCGCCCTGGTATTGAGGCCGCAGCACGACCCACAGCAAGAGCGCGAAGGCGCCGAGCGCGACCGCCAGAATGAGACCGACCGCGAAAATACGCAGGAACGGCCTGGCCCCGGCCGGCATGAGCGGCGCGCTGCGCTCGCCTAGCAGCACGAAGCGCGAGATCTTGAGCGTGAACCAGAGGTAGAGAAGCGAATTCAGGAGCGAGGCGAGATTGCCGAGCGCAATGAGTCCGGCGGAAGGCGTTGCGCCTTCCGCCGGTACGGGCCGCCCGGCAAGCCCGAACCAGCCGAGCGCCGCGTAGATCACAAACGTTCCCGCAAGGAGAACCGGCATTTGCACGGCGGCCTGCCAGGCGCTCGCCCATGCGCGCTTGACGCATTCCATGAAGGTCATCTGTTGCATGAGGTTTTCGCACGGGTAACAGAGAGCCTACAGTCTAACGCGGCGCCGCGAAATCGAGGGCGCTCGTGCGAATCCGCGCGTGCAACTCACTTCACGGCGAACAGCGTGAGGTTCATGAAGACCTTGAACGCGAACCCGAGCGAGACCGCCGCGCCCACGCCCGCACACCAGAGGAGTACGAACCATAGCCAGCCGGGCAGCGCGCGGCGCACCGTGTTAGTGGTAGTGATGGGTGTCGCCATGACGCACCTTGCCTCTAAAGACCCAGTAGCCGAGCATCGTGTACGCGAGGATGATCGGCAGAATGAACGCTGCGCCCGCGAGCGTGAACATCTGGCTCTCGCGCGGCGCGGCCGCTTCCCACAGCGTGAGGCCCTGCGGAATCGCATACGGCCACAGGCTCACGAGCAGACCCGCATAGCCGAGCAGCACGAGACCGATAGCTGCGATGAAGGGCGTCTTGTGATGGAGCGCATGCACGGCCCAACGCATCCACGCGGCGCAGGCGAGCACGAGCAGCGGCACCGGCGCGAGACGCCAGAAGAGGCCCGAACGGAACCAGCGTTCAGCGATGGCCGGGTCCTGCAGCGGCGTCCACAGGCTCACGAGCGCGATGAAGCCGAGCAGCATGACCGTGAGCGGCCAGACGAGCTTGCGCAGGCGGCGCTGCAGGTCGCCCTCGGTCTTCGCCACGAGCCAGCAGCAGCCGAGCAGCGCATAGGTCGCGACGAGCCCGAAACCCGAGAGCAGGCTGAAGGGCGTGAGCCAGCCGAAGGCGTCGCCGGCGAACTGGCCGCCGTCCATCGGGATGCCTTGCAGGAACGCGCCGAGCGCGATGCCCTGGAAAAACGCCGCGCCCGTCGAGCCGCCGATGAACGCGAGGTCCCACAAGTGCTTCGTGCGATTGGCCTTGGCGCGGATCTCGAACGACACGCCGCGGAAGATCAGGCACGCGAGCATGAACACGAGCGGCAGGTAGAGCGCGGAGAGCACGGTCGAGTACACCACGGGGAACACGGCGAAGAGCCCCGCGCCGCCGAGCACGAGCCAGGTCTCGTTGCCGTCCCAAACGGGTGCGACCGTGTTCATCATGAGATCGCGCTCATCCTCGTCGGGAAAGAGCGGAAACACGATGCCGATGCCGAGATCGAAGCCGTCCAGCACCACGTAGAGAAGAACGCCGAGCGCGATGATCGCGGCCCAGATGACGGTGACATCCATTTGCTTGCTAGCCTCGTAACGATGAATGCGGGGAGCCTCAGGCGTCGATCAGCTGATCGGCGGCGGACATGGGGCGGCGCGCGGTCTGACTCGCGCTGAGTGCAGGGTGGGCCACGCGCGGTTCATGTGGCTCGCGGGGCGTATGCGGCTTCGGGGCGGGCAGCGCGGGACCTTTGCGCAGAAGTTTGAGCAGATAGTAAATTCCCGTGCCGAACACGAGGAAGTACACCGCCACGAACGCCATCAGCGAAATGCCAACTTGTTGCGCCGTGAGCGGCGACACTGCCTGTGCCGTGCGCATTACGCCGTAGACCACCCAGGGCTGACGGCCGGCTTCGGTCGTGACCCAGCCCGCGAGCAGCGTGATGAAGCCCGTCGGTCCCATGGCGAGCACGAAGCGCTGAAACCAGCGCGATTCGTAGAGCGTGCCGCGGCGGCGCAGCACCCAGCCGATCACGCCGAGCAGGATCATCAGGATGCCTAAACCGACCATGACGCGGAAGCTCCAGAACAGCAGCGGCGAATTGGGCCGCTCGTCGGCGGGGAAGGACTTGAGTCCCTTGATCTCGCCGTCCCAGCTATGCGTGAGGATCAGGCTGCCCAGGTGCGGAATGGAAACGGCGTAGCGTGTCGTCTCGGCCTGCATGTCGGGAATGCCGAACAGATTGAGCGCGGTGCCGCCTGGTTCGGTGTCCCAGATGCCTTCGATCGCGGCGATCTTGGCGGGCTGATATTCGCGCGTATTCAGGCCGTGCGCATCGCCCACGAAGGCTTGCACCGGCGCGAGCACGAGCAGCAGACCGAGCGCCATCGAGAACATCTTCTTGATGGCGAGGTCGCGGCGTCCCTTGAGCAGATGCCACGCGCCGCTGGCGGCCACCACGAGCGCGGCCACGATGAACGCGGCGATCGCCATGTGCGCAAGGCGGTACGGGAACGACGGATTGAAGATGATCTTGAACCAGTCCACCGGTACGACATGGCCATCGACGATCTTGAAGCCTTGCGGCGTCTGCATCCAGCTATTCGAGGCGAGGATCCAGAACGTGGAGATGAGCGTGCCGATGGCGACCATCAGCGTCGCGCCGAAGTGGGCACGCGGGCTCACGCGGTTCCAGCCGAACAGCATGATGCCGAGGAAGCCCGCTTCGAGAAAGAACGCGGTCATGACTTCGTACATCAGCAGCGGCCCGGTGATGGGGCCCGCGAACGACGAGAAGCCGGACCAGTTGGTGCCGAACTCATAGCTCATGACGACGCCTGAGACGACGCCCATGCCGAAGGCCACGGCGAAGACCTTCGACCAGAACAGGCAAAGGTCCTTGTAGAACGGCTGGCGCGTTTTGAGCCAGCAGGCTTCGAGCACGGCGATGAAGCTCGCGAGGCCGATGGAGAGCGCCGGAAAGACGATGTGAAACGAAACGGTGAAGGCGAACTGCAGCCGGGCCAGGTCGAAGGCGGAAAGTGACGTGTGCATGTACGTGCCTGTTGCTTGCTTACCGGGAAAAGCGCGGAAGAAACGTCGCACGGCGAGGCAGTGGGGGCGCTGCGCTTCTCGTGCGATGGACGTAAGCGTAGGGGAACGGCGAAGGTTTTGCTGCGCTGCGACGTGCGCCAGCGTGTCGCAGTCGTCAATATCAAAGGGACGAAAACCTGCGCTAACGCATTGATACAGATCAATTTAGATTAAACACTCGTTGCGCAGCGGGGATGTGCGCAGAGCGTCGCGATGCGTCAATACACCGCGCTGCCGCACGGGGTGTGGCAATGTGCCCTGGCGTACGGCTTCGGGATTCGTGCGGGGGAGAATTCAGGCGCGCTGGCGGCGCGAGCGACGCGTACGGCGCCAGGCGGTAAAGATCAGGAATGCGATAGAAGTGGCGTCAGCGCGGATCGCTCCACAGCTTGCCGGCCGTCGCCCAGTTTTCCGGCTTCACGTCGTGGAAGATGATGTCGACGGATTGTGGCTCGACGCCGAGCACCTTGCAGGTGGTCTCGGTCAGGGCGGCGGCGAGCTGGCGTTTTTGTTCGACGCTGCGGCCTTCGAACATTTCGATGTGGAATGTCGGCATGCGGGTCTCCTTGAAAGTGAGTGAAGCGATGGATGGGCGCGATCAGTCGCGGTACGACGAATCGATGCGATCGAGTTTGCGCAGCAGCGCGGGCCATTCGAGCACGCCTTCGATCGCGCCGCCGTCGCGCAACTGCTCGGCCGTGCGTTCGGCTACCCCGGGCGGCGGTACGACGAGCGGCGCGCCGCCGGCCTGCGCCTGCAGCTGGATTTCGCAGGCCTTGATGAGCGTCGCCATCAGCACGTAGGCTTCGGCCACTGTGCGGCCGGTGGTGAGCGTGCCGTGATTGCGCAGCAGCATGGCCGGGTGCGCGCCGAGGCTTGCCGTGAGGCGCGTGCCTTCGGCAGGCGTGAAGGCGAGGCCTTCATAGTCGTGCCACGCGAGCTGGCCGTAAAAACGCAGCGCGTGCTGCGAGGCGGGCAGGAGGCCGTCGCGCTGGATCGACACGGCAATGCCCGCCGTATTGTGCAGATGCATCACGCACACGGCGTCGGGCCGCGCAAGGTGCACGGCCGCGTGCAGCGCGAAGCCGGTGGCGTTCACGGGGTGCTCGCTTGCGCCGACGATACGGCCGTCGGTGTCGATCTTCACGAGGTTCGAGGCGCGCACTTCGTCGAAGGCGAGGCCGAACGGATTGATGAGAAAGCGGCCCGCCTCGCCTGGTATGGCGGTGGAAACATGCGTGTAGATCAGGTCGTCCCAGCCGTTGAGTGCGATGAGGCGGTAAGCGGCGGCGAGATCGACGCGCAGTTGCTGCTCGGCGGTGGAGCGCGGCGCGGTCTCGGCGCAGGTGCTCGTCGGACGATGGGCGAAAGACATGGCGATTCCTTCAGCGGACGATGGGCTCTTCAGGCGGCGTCGATGGCGCGGGGCGCAGGCGTCGCGCTGCCGCGTGCACAGTCCAGCTTGCCAGCACGAACGGCGCGGTCAGCGCTGGCAGTCCGCAGCCCACGGCGGCCAGATGCAGGGCTGCGGCGAGCATGGTCGCACAGATCGCGGCGCGTGTGCCGAGCGCGCAGACCGCGAGCGCGGCAAGCGCGCCGTTGAAGCCGGCGAGGCCCGCGCCGAAGGCGTCCGGGCTCGCGCCGCACGCGAGTTCGAGCGTGCTCGCGAGCGCCGCGCCGCCGAGCGCATAGGCGGCCGCGCGCCGCGACGACCAGGCGAGGCCCGCGAGCACGCACAGGCCCGCCGCCGCGCCCGAGGCAAAGGTGGTCTGCGCGAGGCCGCTCAACACGCCGGCGGCGGCGTGTGCGGCCGCGGCGAGCGGTGTGCCGTGCGGGGCCAGCGGGGCTGCGGCGATTGCGCTGGCGACGGGAGCGCTGCCCGGGTGCAGCGGCAACCAGATCCAGGTCGCGATGAGGCAGGGGACGGAATACAGCCCGAGCCGGGCGCGCGCGAGGTGGCGGTCCAATGGCCCGGCGATCCACGCGCTCGCACCGCCCGCGATGAGGGCAAGCGCGGCCGCCGTGCCCGCATCGCCGACGAAGGTGAACGCCGCGAGCGCGGCGAGCGCGCCGTTGTAGCCTGCGAGGCCGTCGCGGATCGCCGCGTCTGCATGGCCCGCCACGACCGCGCAGACGTTGGCCGCCGCGGCGCCGAGCAGGGCGGCGAAAGCCAGCCGCCAGTCGGTGAGCGCGAGCGCTGCGAGCAGGCACGCGCCCGTTCCCGCATGCGCCTGCAGCACGATCTGGCCGAGGCTGCGCAAAAGGGCACCGACGGCGGCGGTATCGGCGCTACGGGCGGTGGCGCCGGAAGCGGCGCAAAATCGGGCGGACATGGCGAAGGCGTGGCGGGCGGGTACGGGCCGGTGCGGCCCCCGTGCGAGGCGCAGGGCCGGCCAGAGTGCGAGCATAGGGGATGCGGACCGCCTCGCGCATGCGCGTGGGTTGATAGTCGCTATTTGTTGACGGGTTACGATACGCGCAAGGCGGTTGTCGTGATTATCCAGAGACAGTCTGCACGGGAGGCGAACGATGCGTGAAGTGCGTTGGGCATCCGAGACGGGCGAGGGTATCGAGCATCTGGCGTTCGATGCGCATTGCGGCCCGAAGTTTGGCGAAAAAGGCGACACGATCCGCGCGGAAAGCGTGGTCATCGGCGAGCGCTACGGCAAGTCCTATGGCCTGTGCTACGCCATCGAGTGCGACGCGCAGTGGCGCGTGCGCTGGGCGGCGTTTCGCGTGATGGGCGGCGGCTCGCTCGTGCTCCACAGCGACGGCAAGGGCCACTGGACCGACGGCGAGGGCCGCGCACTGGAAGCGCTCGACGGCTGCATCGACATCGACATCGCCGCGACGCCGTACACGAACACGCTGCCGATCCGGCGTCTGGGCCTCGCGCGCGGCGAGCGCCAGCCGATCCGTGTGGTGTACATCGCCGCGCCCGAACTGGAGCCCAAGCCTGTCGAGCAGGCCTATGTGTGCATCGAGCGCGACCGCGAGTATCGCTACGAAGGCATCTTTCGCGACTTCACGGCGAACCTGCGCGTGGATGAAGACGGGCTCGTGATCGACTATCCGACGCTGTTCCGGCGTCTGCCGCCGCCGGACCGATAGCACGCGGCGACACCACGCTTACACCGCGCCGCCTGGACTCTTGCCGAACAGCAGTTGTTCGACCAGCGTGTTGTCGATGGTTTCGTTGTTCAGCGTGCGAGCGAGCAGTTCGCCCGCGAGCAGTTGCGGCGAAAACACCATATCCGGCTGCAACAGGCGCAGCCGCTGCAGGTTGCGGCTGTCGTTGACGAGCGCCACGGTGCGCACCTTCGGCGCGATCTCCTTGATGGCGAGAATCACGAAGGCATTCTCGGCGTCGTCCGAGCGCAGCGCGAGCGCGGCGAGCGCGGTTTCCGCGCCCGCATTGTGCAGCGTGGCGGTGTCGCTCGCATCGCCGACGATGAGATCGGCCTCCGGTGGATAGTTGTGCGGAATATTGGGCGCGACGATCACGGTCGCCGCGTAGCCGCGCTTGAGGAGCCCTGCGTACACGCTATGTGCGAGCGGCGACGCACCGACGATCAAATAGTGGTTCTTGCGGGTCACGTTGGAAATGCCTCCCTTCACGATGCGTTTCAAATGGCCGCCGATCACGGGTCCGATCACAGCGCTGATCGACGTCGCGAACACGGTGATGCCGAGCACGATGATCGAAGCCGTAAAGAGCCGCGCGGTGTCCGAGCGCGGCACGATATCGCCGTAGCCGACCGTGGACATCGACACGATCGAGAAGTAGAACGCCGTGACGAGGTTGCGGATAGGCGGGTCGAAATCGTCGCCGAGATACAGCGAGCCGAACACCGCATAGACGATCAATGAGCCAATGCTCAGGAATGCGAACAGCGAGCCCGCGGCGACGCTCGCGCGATCGAAATGGCGCCAGTAGTAGATCAGCGCGCAGGCAAGCGCGAGTGAGAAGCCGGCGAGCGCGTGGCTGCGATAGTCGCCCCACAGACAGATGCTGGCTGCGCCAGCGAGCAGCACCAGTGAAAGCACCCAAGCCACGCGCGCCCGCAGCGCGATGCCGAACGACATCATCGTGAGGCCGGTCGCGACGAGCGCCTGGGGCAGCGCGAGCACGCCGAACGCGTTGATGAGCGTGATCCAGTCGTCGAACCAGTTGCCGCGCGCGTGTTCGAGCGCTTTCTGCGCGACCGGGCGCACCAGCAGCAGGCCGTCGATCACCAGCAGCACGGCCAGGTAGCCGTGCGGCACGAGCCCTCTGGCGTAGCCGCGCGGGCGGCGCGCGTACGCGCTCATTGCTGCGCGTGTTGCGTCGGCTGTGTCGGTTGCTCGGGCTGCGCCGGTTGCGTCTGCACGATGTGCAGCTCGCGTGCGCGCAGGGGCAGCGAGCAGTGCGCGTCATTGAGCACCTGGCGGACCTTGCGCGACAGCTCCCAGCGCATCTCCCAGAAGGTGTCGATATTCGACCACACGCGCACATTGAGCACGGCGGTGCTGTCGTCGAAACGCGTCACCATCACCTGCGGCGCGGGCGAGGCCAGCACGCGCGGGTCGGCGGCGGCGAGCGTGCGCAATGCGTCGATGGCGCGGTTCACGTCGTCGCGCACCGACACTTCCACTTCGAGGTCGAGCCGACGCGTGGGATTGCGGCTGTAGTTGCGGATCGAATTGCTCCACAGCGCGCTGTTCGGCACGTATTCGCAGATGCCGTCCGGTTTCGTGAGGCGCGTGGTGAAGAGGTTCACTTCCTCGACGGTGCCCGCGACGCTGGCGCCAGCGCTGCCATCGATATAGTCGCCCACCTTGAACGGCCGCAGCAGCAACAGCATGATGCCGGCCGCGATGTTCTGCAGCGTGCCTTGCAGCGCGAGACCGATGGCGAGACCGGCTGCGCCGAGCACCGCGACGATGCTGGCGGTCTGGATGCCGATTTGCGAGAGCGCGCCGATCACGGCAACGAGGCGCACGCCCCACACGGCGGTGTCGCGCACGATGGGGCGCAGCGTGGGATCGATGCCGCCGCCGCGCCGCTTGATCCAGTTGCCCACGCGCCGGGAGAGCCACCAACCGAACCAGAGGATCGCGAAGGCCGCGCACAAGCGCAGCGCGAGCGCGGAGAGCGCGTCCCACAGGAAGCCCCAGTTGGACGGGTGCAGGTGTTCGAGGAGGGGTTGCATGGCGAATCAGTCCTTGTCTGCGGAGCCGTGGGTCCGGCTCCGTTGCGAAAGGACGTATTGTACGAGCGGCGTTTCGCTGGCGGCGCGCGTGTGGCGTGCCGCCATGCGTTTGAGCGCCGGGCGTCAGCCCTTGGGCGGTGTGTCCGCGCCCGGCCCGAGCGTGCGCTGCATGAGCGCGGTGTCGCGCCACTCGCCGTGCTTGAAGCCGACACCGCGCAGCGTGCCGGTCAGCGAGAAGCCCAGGCGCTCGTGCAATTTGAGCGAGCCGCCGCGCGGGTCTGCGACCACGGCGATCATCTGCCGCCACGGGCCCGCCTCGCAGCGCTCGATCAGCGCGTTGAGCAGCGTGTGGCCGAGTCCGCGGCCGCGAAACGCCTCGTCGATATAGATCGAATCTTCGACCGTGAAGCGGTACGCCGGCCGCGGGCGGTAGGGCGTGGCGTAGCAGTAGCCCGCCACCTGGCCGTCGATCTCGGCGACGAGCCAGGGCAGGCCATGTTCGCGCACGGCGGCGTGGCGACGCAGGAGTTCGTCGAGCGTGGGCGGCGTCTCCTCGAACGACGCCGTGCCGTGGAGCACGTGGTGTGCGTAGATCGCGGCGATGGCGGGAAAGTCGTCGGCGGTGGCGTCGCGCACGTGCGCGTCGGGGTGTGGGTTCATCGGTTGGAGCGAGCGCGAAGGCAAAGGAGAAGGAGGTTTGCGTTCCTCACTATGCCTTGCGCAGGCGCGCTTTTGAAGCGTGCCAAAAAAGCCCGGTCTAGACGCGCTGCGTGCCCGCGCGATTCGCGACAGCGGAAGCGCCGCCTGCGCGCCCGAAGCGCCGTGCGCCGGCCACGCACGCGATCACCACGGCGGTGACGGCGATCATCGCGGGCGGCACGGCTTCGTGCAGCAGCAGCGCCGCGAGCACGAAGCCGAAGAACGGCTGCAGCAACTGCAACTGCCCGACGCCTGCAATGCCGCCGAGCGCGAGCCCGCGATACCAGAACACGAAGCCGATCAGCATGCTGAAGAGCGACACATAGGCGAGCCCCCACCACGAGGCCGCGCCCACCGCGGCGAACGACGCGGGCCGCAGCCACCACGCGAGCGGCGCCATCACGGGCAGCGAGATCACGAGCGCCCAGCAGATCACCTGCCAGCCGCCCAGGCGCCGCGAGAGCCGCGCGCCTTCCGCATAGCCGAGCCCGCACACGACGATCGCGCCGAGCATGAGCGCGTCGCCGAGCGGCGAGGCGTCGATGCCATGACGCAGCGCGAACGCCACCACGGCGGCGCTGCCCGCCGCGGAAAAGATCCAGAAGGCCGGCTGCGGACGCTCGCCCGCACGCAACACGCCGAACACGGCCGTGGCGAGCGGCAGCAAGCCGACGAACACGATGGCGTGCGCCGAACTCACGTGCTGGAGCGCGAGCGCGGTGAGGAGCGGAAAGCCCACCACCACGCCGAGCGCGACGATGACGAGCGGCCAGACCTCGGCGCGCGCGGGCCGTGCGGCGCGCAGCGCAAGAAGCAGCAGCACGCTGATCATGCCCGCGATGGTCGCACGCACGCTGGTGAGGAACACGGGGGCGAAGCCGAGCACGGCGAGCCGCGTGGCGGGCAGCGATCCGCTGAAGATGAGGACGCCTGCGAGGCCGCAGAGCCAGCCATCGGTGGTGGAATCGAGCGTTTTGCGCATGGATGGGCTTGGGCAAGAGGAAGCATCGGTGATCGGTCCGCTGATGATGCGCGCCGCGCCGCGGGAAGGTAAGCTACAGATCAGTACAATTTGTTCAAACTGTATTGAACACGGAGCAGTACAGATGAAAGACAGAGCGAGGACGCAAGCCTTGCCCATGACGCGCGTCGAGCAGGTGATGCAGGCGCTGCGCGAGCGCATTGCCGCGCGCTCGCTGGCTGCGGGCGCGCGCGTGCCGTCCATCCGGGCGATGAGCGGGCAGCTTGGCGTGTCGAATTCGACGGTGGTGGAGGCCTACGAGCGCCTCGTCGCCGAAGGCGTGCTCGTCGCGCGGCGCGGCGCCGGATTTTTCGTGGCCGGGCACGCGCCGCCGCTCGCGCTCGCCGCGCTCGGGCCGCAGCTCGACCGCGAGATCGATCCGCTCTGGCTCACGCGCCAGTCGCTGCAGACCGAGGCCGACGCGCTGCGTCCCGGCTGCGGCTGGTTGCCCGCCTCGTGGCTGCCGCAGGACGCCGTGCGGCGCGCGCTGCGCGCCCTTGCACGCGACCCGCGCGCGCCGCTCACCGATTACGCGTCGCCGCTCGGCCTGCCGGCGCTGCGCCAGCAGCTGGCATGGCGGCTCGGCCAGCACGGCGTGGAGGCCGCGCCCGAGCAGATCGTGCTGACTGACGGCGGCACCCAGGCGCTCGACCTGCTGTGCCGCTTTCTGCTGGAGCCGGGCGACACCGTGCTCGTGGACGACCCGTGCTACTTCAATTTCCAGGCGCTGCTGCGCGCGCATCGCGTGCGCGTGGTCGGGGTGCCGTACACGCCGACGGGCCCGGATCTCGCCGCGTTCGAGCGCACGCTGGCCGAATCGCGCCCGCGCCTTTACGTGACGAACTCGGCGGTCCACAACCCCACCGGCGCGACGCTCGCGCCCGCGGTCGCGCATCGCCTGCTCAAGCTCGCGGAGGAGCACGACCTTCTGATCGTCGAGGACGACATCTTCGCCGACTTCGAAATCGAGCCCGCGCCGCGCCTCGCGGCCTTCGACGGGCTCGCGCGCGTCGTGACGATCGGCAGCTTCTCGAAGACGATGTCGGCGGCGGCGCGCTGCGGTTTCATCGCGGCGCGCGCCGACTGGATCGAGCCGCTCGTGGATCTCAAGCTCGCGGTCTCGTTCGGCAACGGGGAGATGGTGGCGGAACTCGTGCACCGCCTGCTCGTGGACGGCACGTATCGGCGGCACCTGGACGGCTTGCGCGCGAAGCTCGCCGACGCCATGGGCGAGACGCTGCAGCGGCTTTCGGCGCTGGGCCTGAGCGCATGGACGCGGCCGCAGGCGGGCCTATTCGTATGGGCGCAGTTGCCGGACGGCCTCGACGCTGCGCAGATCGCGCGCGAGGCGCTGGTGGAAGGCGTAGTGCTCGCGCCGGGCAACGTGTTCAGCGTGTCGCGCAGCGCGAGCGATTTTCTGCGTTTCAATGTTTCGCAGTGCAATCGTCCCAAGGTCTACGAAACATTGCAGCGTGCGATGGAGCGGGTGGCGCAGCCGGCATGAAGCGGCTGCGCCCGAGCATCACGGTTCGTGACGCAGATAGCCTTCCTTCGACGGATCGCGCATGCGCCACGATACGATCAGCGAAATCGCGCACAGCGCGGTCACGTACCAGTAGAACGTGGACTCGCTGCCTGCCGACTTGAACCACAGCGCGACGTATTCGGCCGAGCCGCCGAACAGCGCATTTGCTACCGCGTACGAGAGGCCCACGCCCATCGCGCGCACTTCGGGCGGAAACATCTCCGCCTTGATGAGGCCGCTGATCGACGTGTAGAAGCTGACGATCGCGAGCGCCACCGTGATCAGCGCGAACGCGGCCACGGGGCTCGCCACGTCTTTGAGCGCATGCATGAGCGGCACTGTGCCGATCACTGCGAGAGCGCCGAACAGGATCATCGACGTGCGGCGGCCGATCTTGTCGGACAGCGCACCGAACACCGGCTGCATCAGCATGTAGACGAAGAGCGCGCAGGTCATCACGTTGCTCGCGGTTTTCGCGTGCATGCCGGCCGTGTTCACGAGGTACTTCTGCATGTAGGTCGTGAACGTGTAGAAGATCAGCGAGCCGCCTGCGGTGAAGCCCACCACCGTCAAGAACGCGCCCTTGTGTTGCCAGACGCCGCGAATCGTGCCTGCGTCGCGTTTGTGGCGCGACTCGCTCGTCGAGGTTTCGTCGAGCGATTTGCGCAGATAGAGCGAGATCAGCGCGGCGAATGCGCCGACCACGAACGGAACGCGCCAGCCCCAGGCCTTCAGTTCTTCGGTGGAAAGCGTCTGCTGCAGGATCACGAGCACGAGGAGCGCGCAGAGTTGGCCGCCGATCAGCGTGACGTACTGGAACGACGCGAAGAAGCCGCGTCGGCCCTTGAGCGCGACCTCGCTCATGTAGGTCGCGCTCGTGCCGTACTCGCCGCCCACCGAAAGCCCCTGGAAGAGCCGTGCGACGAGGAGCAGGAACGGGGCGAACGCGCCGATCTGCGCGTACGTGGGCAGCATGGCGATCACGAGCGAGCCGCCGCACATCATGAGCACCGAGATCATCATCGCGCTGCGGCGGCCGTGGCGGTCGGCGATGCGGCCGAACAGCCAGCCGCCGATCGGGCGCATGAGGAAGCCCGCGGCGAACACGCCGGCGGTGTTGAGCAGCTGCGTGGTGGTGTTGCCGCTCGGGAAGAACGCGGGCGCGAAATACAGCGCGCAGAACGAGTAGATATAGAAGTCGAACCACTCGACGAGATTGCCCGACGAGGCGCCGACGATGGCGAATACGCGTCGCCTCGTGTCTTGCGCGGATAGCGTGGTTGGGTCGGTCTGGACGTCCATGGGCGGGTCTTCTCCTGGTTTGTGTGTTTTATGGCGAACGGCCGTCATGCGGCCGTCGCAAGAGTTGCATCGCGCGCCGCCGGGTCCCGGCGCGCGATGCCCGCGATTTTAGCTAACTGTAATTAAATGTGTGGAAAATGTAATGATGTCGCGAACGGGTCCGAGCAGGCCCCATCAGGCCGGCGTGATGCGGGCTCGCGAGGCACAAAAAAGCCAGCGGGGAGCCGCTGGCTGTAGGGGAAAAGCAGGCGAAGCGCGCTCAATGCTGCTTGCGCAGCGGCACGTCACGCAGCAGCCACGACAGCGCGAACGAGAACACCACCACGACCGCAGCCGAGAGATAAACCGTGTGCAACGCCCCGGCGAATGCATCGAGATACTGCGCGTGCAGCGTGGGCGGCAGATGGTGGATCACGTCGGGCGTGAGCGGCTGCGGCAGTTCCACGTCGGCCGTGAGCACCTTTTCGAGCCGCGCGTGCAGCCCGTGGGAGAACACGGCGCCGAACGCGGCCACGCCGACCGAACCACCGATCGAGCGGAACAGCGTCGCGCCCGATGTGGCCACGCCCATATGGCGAAATTCCACCGCGTTCTGCACGGCGAGGATCAGCACCTGCATCACCATGCCGAGGCCGCAGCCGAGCAGGCCCATGTAGACATACATGAGGTGAATCGGCGTGTCGATCTGCAGGCGCGCGAGCAGCATCATTGCCACGGCCACGAGCGCCGTGCCCACGATCGGGAATATGCGGTACTTGCCGATCTTGCTGATGATGCGGCCCGTGATGATCGACATCACGAGCACGCCGCCCATCATCGGCAGCATCTGCATGCCGGCCTGCGAGGGCGTCGAGCCCTTCACCACCTGCAGATAGAGCGGCAGGAACGTAACCGAGCCGAACAGCGACACGCCCACGATGAAGCCGATCAGGCTCGCGAGCACGAAGGTGCGCTGGCGGAAGAGTTCGAGCGGCAGGATGGGCTCGGCGGCGTGCTTTTCCTCGTGGATGAAGCCCGCGACAGCGACGATGCCGAGCAGCAGCGTGAGCCAGAGCGTAGGGGACGTCCACGGCAGCAGCGAGCCGCCCTCGCTCGTGAAGAGGATCAGGCAGGTGAGGGCGGCGGCGAGCCAGCCCGCGCCCATGTAGTCGATCACATGCTTCACGTGCGCGGCGCGCGGCTTGAACACCGCGCCGATCACCACGAGCGCGATCGCGCCGAGCGGCAGGTTGATGTAGAAAATCCAGCGCCACGACAGATGCTCGACGAGAAAGCCGCCGAGCAGCGGCCCGATCACCGTGGCGATGCCGAACACGCCGCCGAACATGCCCTGATACTTGCCGCGCTGCGCGGGCGGGATGACGTCGCCGATCGCGGCCATCGTCACGACCATCAGGCCCCCGCCGCCAATGCCCTGCAAGGCGCGCAGCACGATCAGCTGCTCCATGTTCTGCGCCACGCCGCAAAGTGCCGAACCGATCAGGAAGATCACGATGGCGGCCTGCAGCACGATCTTGCGCCCGAACAGGTCGCCGAACTTGCCGTAGAGCGGCACGACGATCGTCGAGGTGAGCAGGTAGGCCGTGACGACCCACGAGAGCCGGTCGAGGCCGCCCAGCTCGCCGACGATGGTGGGCAGCGCCGTCGAGACGATGGTCTGGTCGAGCGCGGCCAGCAGCATGACGAGCAGGAGCGCCGGAAACAGCAGCCGGATCGGTGGATGGCCGCCGGTATCGGCAGCCGGGCCCGACGCCAGCACCGCTGCATTCGCGTGAGCGCCGACCCCCGCCGTAGCGGGCACAGGGTGTTTCGTGCTGGGTTTCATCGTGTCCGTCAATCTTGAAATTAATTAATTCGGAGGTTAATATTAGGACAATTATTCCAGTTGGTCAAAATTCATTTTTGTTACCGGGCAGGACACCTATGAACGCGCCAGAACCTTCCCTCGACAGCGCAGGCGGCACGCCAGGCCGGGCCGCCGCGCGCCGTCCCGGCCGGCCGAGTGGCGGCGTGGGCGGGGCGGAACAGCGCGCGCGTCTGATCGAAGCCGCACTCGCGCTGTTCGCACGCCAGGGCATCCTCGACACCTCGCTCGCTGCCATCGCCCGCGAGGCGGGCGTGACGCCGGCGATGGTCCACTACTACTTCAAGACGCGCGATCAACTGATCGACGTGCTGATCGACGAGCGTTTCGTGCCGCTGCGCGAGTCGCTTGGCGACATCTTCGCGGAGCATCCCGACGATCCCGTGGCGGCGCTCACCGCGCTGGTGAAGCGCTTCGTGGCGCTGGGGCAGCGCAATCCGTGGTTTCCGCCGCTCTGGGTGCGCGACGTCATCAGCGAGGGCGGCGTGCTGCGCCAGCGCATGCTCGAGCGCCTCGGCCGCGAGCACCAGGAAACGGCCCACACGGCCATTGCGCGCTGGCAGCGCGAGGGCCGGCTCAACGCGGCGCTGGAGCCTGCGCTGCTGTTCCAGTCGCTGATGGGCCTGACGCTCTTGCCGCTCGCCACCAGCCAGATATGGCGCGGCGACGCGCAGCAGCCGCACGTGGGCGTCGAGGCGGTCGCGCGCCATGCGGTCGCGCTCATCACCCAGGGCGTGGGGCCAGGGCGCATCGACGCACGCACCGATACGGGCATTGATACGGATTAGCCGCCAGCGCGCGCCGTGGTACGCTCCGGGACCTTTGCGGCACGCCCCGTGCGCGGTGCCGCGCGAATGTTTCCCGGTCGAGGTCCGGTCTGTCTTCTTCTGCTGCTGCTTCCCGCGCTTCTGCGCATCGAGCCCCCGCCATCGTCTGGTTTCGCGACGATCTCCGGCTCGCCGACCAGCCCGCGCTCGCGCAGGCCGCGGCGAGCGGCCTGCCGCTGATCTGCGTCTGGATTCACGATCCGCATGCCTCGGGCGAGCGCCCGGAGGGCGGGGCGGCGCGCTGGTGGCGCCATGAATCGCTGCGCGCGCTCGAAGCGGCGCTGGCTGTGCGCGGCGGCCGCCTGCTGCTCTTGCAGGGCGACGAAGCGGCGACGCTGGACGCCCTCGTCACCGAAACCGGCGCGCAAGCCGTGTACTGGAACCGCCGCTACGGCGCGGCGCAACGCGAGGTCGATCGCGCCCTCAAAGCCTCGCTGCGCGAGCGCGGCGTCAGTGCGGAAAGCTTCGGCGCCCAGCTCCTCAACGAGCCATGGACGGTGCTCAATCAGTCCGGCGAGCCGTTCCAGGTCTTCAGCGCCTACTGGCGCGCCTGCCTGCGCATGGGCGATCCGCCGCCGCCGGAAGGCGAGCCCGAACGGATGATTTTTCAATCGCTGCCAGCACGTCTTACCCAACGTGCATCGAAACTCGACGCGCTCGGCCTGGCGCCTCGCGCGCCCGACTGGTCGGGCGGCATGCGCGCGGCCTGGCCTGCGGGAGAGGAAGCCGCGCTGGAGCGCCTGCGCGCGTTCCTCGCCACCGACCTCGACGCCTACGCCGGTGAGCGCGACGAACCCGGCGACGCGGCCACGAGCCGCCTCTCCCCGTATCTCGCCGTCGGCGCGATTTCGCCGCGCCAGGTCTGGGCGGCGCTCAAGGCGGCGCAGCACGCGCACGGACGTGGATCGGCGCGCCGCGCTGCGAGCGCCGAAAAGTTCGCGAGCGAGTTGGGCTGGCGGGAGTTCTGCCATTACCAGCGGTTTCACTACGCCGATCTGGCGACGCGCAACCTGCGTCCCGCATTCGACGCCATGCCGTGGCGCAAGGGCGCCGCTGGCCTGAAAGCGTGGCAGCGGGGGCTGACCGGCTATCCGCTCGTCGATGCCGGCATGCGCGAACTCTGGCACACAGGCTGGATGCACAACCGCGTGCGCATGGTCGTGGCATCGTTCATGAGCAAACATCTGCTGATCGACTGGCGCGCGGGCGAGTCGTGGTTCTGGGACACGCTCGTCGACGCCGACCCGGCCAGCAACCCGGCCAACTGGCAGTGGGTGGCGGGCTCGGGCGTGGATGCCGCGCCCTATTTCCGCATCTTCAATCCGGTGCTGCAGGGCCAGAAGTTCGACCCGCGCGGCGCCTACGTGCGGCGCTGGGTGCCGGAGCTGGCGGGCCTGCCCGATGCGCTCGTGCACCAGCCGTGGAAGGCCAGCGCGCAGCAGCTCGAAGCGGCGGGCGTGCGACTCGGCAAAACTTATCCGGAACCTGTCGTCGAGCACGAACTGGCGCGCCAGCGTGCACTCGAAGCCTATGCACAAACCGGTAAGGCCAAGGGCCTTGCCGCTGCGCGACAGGATCCAAAGCAGGACAAAAAACAGGGCGGCAAAGCGTGAGCGCGGCCGTCATCGGGCTGTCTTGTGATGCGGCTATCGTGCGCGGCGCGGATGGGCGCACGCGCGGCACGCAGGAACCGGACGGCATTAAGATTGCTCTATCAGGACGGCCCGCGTTGCCGTGCGCCCGGCGTGACTCCGGGCCCGTAGCCTTGCGGCACTCGGCCTGACAGACAGAAAGGCATGTAAGCAAACACAATGAACGCAGTACACAAGCTCGACCGGACGACCATCGTCCTCGTCGAAGACGACCCGCACAGCCGGGCGTCACTGACTTCGCTACTCGAGGCGGAGGGTGCGCATGTCGTGGCGGTCGAAGACGCCGAAACTGGCGTCGAAGCGGCCCTGAGCCTGCACCCCGACGCCGTGGTCTGCGATCTCGACCTGCCGGCGATGGACGGGTTCTACCTGATCCAGCGTCTGCGCGATTACGAAATCCGCGGCGACCATGCTCCGACCGTCGCGGTCGCGCTCACGGGCCACACCGACGAAAGCTGGCGTTTGCGCAGCATCGGCGAAGGCTTCCAGCACTTCATGACCAAGCCGGCCCGGCCGGACGAACTGGTGACGCTGCTGAGCGACGCAATCGACGCGCGCCAGTCGCTATGACGCCGCGCGCGTAGCGCGGCGGCAAAGGTGCGGGTGCGGATGGACTGAAGCGCCGCGAGATGCGGCGCGGCTGAGCTGTTGCCCGCGCTCAACGGCGGGCAAGATCGGTTAGCTAACGGACGAGGACTGCGCGGCGGCTTCCGGCGCCGCAGCGGCGCCCGGCTGTGCAGCCTTGTCGGCCGAATTGGCCTGACTCTCCTGGCATTGCGCGCAGAGGCCTTTGAGCTCGATACCGTCGCCGGCGAGCCGGTAGCCCGCGGCCTCGATCTGCGCAACCAACGCCTGGCGCAGCTTGGGCTCGTGCAGTTCGGTGACGTTGCCGCACTGCTGGCACACCACGAGAATGCCGTGCTGACACTGCGTGAGGTCGTGGCACACGGCGAACGCGTTGATCGATTCGATGCGGTGGATGAGCCCCGCCGACAGCAGGAAGTCGAGCGCCCGGTAAACAGTCGGCGGCGCCGAACCCGGATGGATCTGGCGCATTTCGTCGAGCAGCGAATACGCCTTGGTTGCGCGTCCCGAGGCGAGCAGCAGCTCCAGCACCTTGCGGCGGATCGGCGTGAGCTTTTCGCCGCGCTCGCGGCAATAGGCCTCGGCCATCGCGAGCGCGGACTCGACCGAAGCGCCCTTGACACCGTCTTGCGAGTGGGCATGGCCGTGCGCGTGGTCGTGCGCCTCGGTGTCGCTATGCAGGGGCGGGGCGTCCGGGGACGGTTTTGCTGTCTTCATGCTTGCGATTATACGGGGCGCGCCGCCGGCCCGCCCGCGCCGCCATGGAGCGACGGCTCAGGTGAGCGGCAGATCGATGTACTTGCGGAAGCCCTGACGCTGCGCGATGCGCTGATACCAGCGTTCGACATTCGGCAGCGGCTCGCGCTCCACGCCTTCGAGTCCGAACCAGCGCCGCGCGTACGCGCCGAGTACGATGTCGGCGAGCGAGAAGCGCTCGTTTTCCATGAAGAAGCGGCCTTGCAGATGGTGGTCGAGCAGCCGCCAAAGCGGGGTCAGCTGATCGAAGTCGGCCGCGAGCTTCGCCGTGTCGCGCTTTTCGGGCGGCGTGCGTACGAGCGCGAGGAACACAGGGCGCTCGATGGGCGCGAGCGTGCCGATCGACCAGTCGAGCCAGCGCTCGATCGAGGCGCGCACCTTCGGGTCGGTCGGGTAGAGCAGGCTCGAAGGGCCGTACTCCATCGCCAGATAGCGCAGGATCGCGTTCGACTCCCACAGCACGAAGGTGCCGTCGGTGATCGTCGGGACCTTGCCGTTCGGATTCATGGCGAGATAGGAAGGCTCGTTGAGATGACCGAACGAGCCGCCCGCGTCGATGCGCTGGAACGGCAGCACGAGTTCATCGCAACACCACAGGACTTTCTGGACATTCACCGAATTGGCGCGTCCCCAGATCGTGATCATCTGGCACGTACTCCTTGCAAGAGGAAAAAGGGTCAAGCCTGGCGCAGGCCGCCACGATACACGATTCTCGCGCGGTTTATTTGCGCAGCCAGGCATTTCGTAGAATAGGCGCTGCGCGGCGCCCGGAGTTCCGCCGCCGTACCCGCTTCGTGCGGCACCGCGCTCTCGCTTGCCCGCGCGGCCGCCACGAACCTCAACATCCGTCCGAGACCCGCCCATGGCCCGCATTGTCCCCGACGACTGGCAGCATCTCGAAGCCACCGGCGCCGCCGCGCGCGAGCGCGAAACGCTCGCCGCGCTCGCCCGCGGTTTGCCGAACGGCTACACCGTCTATCACGGCGTGCACTGGACGCGGCTCTCCGAAGGCTTTTCGGTCTTCGGCGAGGCCGATTTCGTGATCGTCAGCCCGGCTGGGCGCGTGATGATCGTCGAGCAGAAAACCGGCTTTTTGCGCGAAACGCCAGGCGGGCTCGTCAAGGCGTACATGCAAACCGAGCGCAACGTGGCGATCGCGCTGGCACGCACGGTCGAGGGGCTGCACCGGCGCTTTACGGCGTCGTTCGGCGCGGGCACCTACGTGCTCGAAGAGCTGTTCTATTGCCCCGACCACGTGGTGCGGGAGCCGGCCATCGCGGGCGTGAACCCGGCGCGCATCGTCGACGCCGCGCGCAAGGCGCAGCTCGCCGCCATCGTGCTCGAAGCCATGCCCGCCGACGAGCCGCGCCTGCCGTGCGCCGCCAGGATCCATCACTTTCTCGCCGACGAACTTTCGCTCACGCCCGACACCAGCGCGCTGCTCGGCGCGGCCGGCACGCTCGTCACGCGGCTCGCGGGCGGCCTCGCCACGTGGGCGCGGCGCCTCGAATTCGCCCCGTTCCGGCTGCGCGTGATCGGCACGGCGGGCTCGGGCAAGACGCAACTGGCCGTGCAGGTCATGAAGGACGCGGTGGCGCGCGGCGCGCGCACGCTCTACGTGTGCTTCAACCGGCCGCTTGCAGATCACATCGCGCAGCTCGCGCCGCCCGGGGCAAAGGTGGCGACCTATCACCAGCTGTGCGACTGGGTCGCGCGCGACGGCGGCCACGTGCCCGACTTCGCGAGCCCCGGCGCGTTCGACGACCTCGTGCAGCGCTTCGGCGAGATGCCGATTGCCGAGCGCTGGCAGTTCGACGTGCTGATCGTCGACGAAGGGCAGGATTTCCACGAGCCGTGGGTCGGCGCACTCGGGCGTCTGCTGCGGCCGGACGCTGCATGGTGGTGGCTCGAAGATCCGCTGCAGAACCTCTACGTGCGCGAGCCGCTCGCGCTGGCGGGCTGGACCGTGCTGCGCGAGACCACGAACTACCGCAGCCCGCGCGACATCCTCGCATTCCTGCGCGACGTGGCCGGACCGACCGTGCCCGCCATCGCGCAGCTCGCCGCGGGGAGTCCGTTCGACGGCTCCGAGGTGACGGTGGCGAGCTGGGACGAGTATGAAGCCGGACCGGGCGCGGAACCTGGGGTGGTTCTGGTCACGAAACGCGCGATTACGCAGGCGCTTTCGCTGGGCTTTCGCAAGCAGGACATCGTCGTGCTTTCCTGGCGCGGACGCGAGCATTCGCTGTTCGCGACGCTCGATCAGCTCGGCCCGCATCGGCTGCGCAGCTTCACCGGCCAATACGACCTGTTCGGCAATCCGCAGTACCGCGAGGGCGATGTGCTGCTCGATTCGATCTACCGCTTCAAGGGCCAGTCCGCGCCGTGCGTGATCCTGACCGAGGCAGACTTCGAGTCATTCGACGAGCGCGCCGCGCGCAAACTCTTCGTCGGCGCGACGCGTGCGGCCATGAAGCTCATCGTGGTGGCGTCGCCGCGCGCCGCGCGATTCATCGAGGGCCGGCGCGGCGGCGTCTAAGCGCCGGCTCGCTCAGCTCCAGGCCGAGGCGCCGATCAGCGTGCCCGTGCGTGCCTGGGCGTTCCACCAGATCACGCGCAGGAGCGGCGCGGTCTGGGCGATCAGGATCGCCTGCACCGGATCGCTCTCGATGAAGTGCGTGACGCCGCTGCGGATGGCCGCCGCGGCCTTGTGCGCAGCCACGGCCGCGGCCGTGTCGTCGTGTTCGTCCGGCGTGCGCATGATCAGTTCGAGGTGCCCGAAACCGTGGCGTTCGAGCCAGGCGAGCGTGCGCTCGCGGTCGATCTCCGGACGCCCCGTGATGATCGCGCGCGTGCGTTTCATGTCGATGCCGGGCAGGCGCTCGAACGGCACCAGCTCGTCGCGCTCGGCGAGCGCGGCGACGAGGTCTTCGTCGTAGCGCGCAATCGGGAGGTCCGGGAGCAGGACGCCATCGAGATCGATGGCGTAGACCGCGTACTCGTGGTCGTCGGCCATGCGCGTGCCGTCGCCGTCGCCATCGCGGATCCAGTCGGCGCGATAACGGTCGGTGTAGGCCTGGCGCTCCCACGGGAACAGCGCGAAATAGCCGCTCGCGTCGATCGAATAATCGGGGCGCAAACGGCTGAGGTCGTCGTAGGCGCCGGTGAGCGTGCGCACGACGAGCCCGTGCTCGCTCAGGAACGCGATGCAGTCCACGAGCGTATGGCCGCGCCCCGCGATGTCCTCGCAGAGCAGCACTTTCGAGCCCGGTTCGGGTAGCGGCAGCGTGGAGTCCCAGCGCACTTCGCGCGTGGCGCGGTCATAGCGCAGGAATGCAACAGCCGCACCCGTTGCGTGCGAAACCATCAGCGCAAGCGGCGCGCCGCCGCGCAGGATACCGACCACGAGGTCGAATTCCTCCGCGATCAGCGCCGGCTGCAGCGACTCGACCCAGTGATCGAGCTGTTCGTAGGTGAGCGGAACGACAGGTTTATCCATGGGTTGAATTGGGTGTCGAAGCGCGTAATCGGCAAGCGCGCGGCAACTGCGCGGCAACTGCGCAATGCGCGTTTCCGATAGCGGTGTACGAGAAAAAGACGGCTATTGTCAGCACAATGTTTGACGATATTATGCCTATGCTCACCAGCGCCTGCTGGCATGGTGGGTGGAGGTAGCAGGAAAACGAGGGAAACGCAGCAGGAAAAAGCGGCGCATTACCGCAAAATGTCGCGTAGCGCCGCGCAAAGACACACGAAAACGACGCGAATCATCGCGCGAAAGGGCTCGGGCAAGATGTGGCATGGGATGGGATGGCCAGGCTGGCGGCGCTGGGCCGCCGTGGTGGCGCTCGCGGGTGCGGCGCCGTTTTTTGCACCTTCTGCGCAGGCGGCGGGTTCTACGGGTGCGCTCTCGCTCGACGTCGATGGCGAGGTGCGCGTGACCAACAACGCGTCCCACACGGCGTATCACTTCAGCGAGGCGCAGCTGCTCGCGCTGCCCGCGCATTCGATCACGACGGCCACGACCTGGACGCCGCGCTCGACCTTCACGGGCCCGCTGCTTTCGGACGTGCTCGAGGCCGTGGGCGCCTACGGCAGCGAGATCGAGATCCATACGCTCGACGACTACACCTGTGTCGTGCCCGTGGCCGACGCCGCGCGCTATGGCGTGGTTGTCGCCTATGAGATGAACGGCCAGCGCCTCAAGGTAAGCAATTTCGGCCCGTTGTTCCTGATCTACCCACGCGACCAGCATCCGCTCGAGCTCGACGGCGCGGCCGGTGACTCGAAGTTCGCGTGGCAGATCAAGTCGATGACGATCAAGCGGTGAGTAGCGGGTGATACAACGTCCCTTGCGACGCCTGCTGCAGGCGATCATCTGGATGGCGGCGCTCGCGCCGCCCGTGGTGGCGGTCGGCTATCTGCTCTACGCGAACCTGCTCAATCCGCAGGTCGTGCAGCGCATCACGGGCAATTACGACGGCCTGTACTGGGACGCCGCGCAGCTCCAGATCGCCTACGCACGCTTCGAGAGCCAGCTGCTGATGTTCGCGGACGGCATCGACCGCGATCTCGACAAGGTGCGGCTGCGCTACGAGGTGCTGCAGTCGAAGCTCAACGTGATGAAGGGCTCGACGCTCTCGCTCGACTCGACGCCGGGCCTGAAGCGCCGCCAGGACGCCGATCTCGCCATTCTGGCCGCGACGATCTCGCCATTCGAGGCCGAAATCGCCACGCTCGCGGACAACCCCGAACGCGCGGTGCCGATGCTCATGGCGCTCGACCTGCACTGGACCCAGGTGACCGACCTCGCGCTGAACCGGCGTTTCGCCGACGTGACCGAGCGCGAGGCGATCCGGCACGATTTCATCGCCAAGCGCCGCGAACTGTTCGCTTCGGGGCTCGTGCTGCTCGTGCTTTCGGCGGCGGCGGGCGTGCTGCTCGTGATGAACGGCTACCGGCGCACGCGCCTCTTGCACCAGCAGCGCGCGGCGCTCGAAGCCGAGCACCAGGCGAGCCGCGCCGCGCGCGAGGCGAGCATGGCGAAGGACGCCTTCCTCGGCATGATCAGCCACGAACTGCGCACGCCGCTGCACGCGATCGTCTCGTCGATCGAGCTGCTCGGCTTCAACTCGCATTCGGAAGCCGACCGCAAGGTGATCCAGCGCCTCGAAACCGCGGCTCGCCAGCTCGAAGCGCAGATGAAGGACCTCACCGACTACGCGCGTCTCGGCGCAGGCAAGCTCGAATTGCGCCAGGAAGAGTTCGAGCCGCGCGAACTGCTGCAGTCGATCGTCGACGAGAACGAGCAGGCGGCGCGCTCGCGCGGGCTCGTGTTCGAGCATGCGTGGGTGGGCCCGCAGCGGCGCGTGGTGGCCGACCCGCATCGGATTCGCCAGATCGCCGGCAACCTTGTCACGAACGCGATCCGCTACACGGAGCGCGGCAAGGTGCGGCTCGAATTCTGGCTGCAGGCGCCCGCGCGGGTCCCGCGGCCATCTCAGGATGAGGAGGGCGCGCCGAAGGCCGCTGGCGGCGACACGCTCGTGATCGTCGTCGGCGACACGGGGCCTGGCGTGGCGCCGGACCAGATTCCGCTCATCTTCAAGGAGTTCACGCAGCTCGACACGTCGCGCTCGCGGCGCTATGAAGGCGCGGGGATGGGGCTCGCGATCGTGCGCGGCCTCGTCGAGCTGTTCGGCGGCACGATCGAGACGCAAAGCCGCGTGGGCAAAGGCACGACCTTCACCGTGCGCATTCCCGTCACGCCGGTCGAGCCGCCGGCGCCCGCGGCCGTGGCCGAAGCGGCGCTGCCCGCGCGGGCGCTGCCGCAGGTGCTCGTCGTCGACGACAACCCGCTCGTGCGCGATTCGCTCTGCGAGATGGTCGCGCACATGGGCTACCGCGCGCTCGCGGCCAGCGACGCCGACAGCGCGCTCGCGCTTCTGGCGCACGAAGTGTGCGACGTGGTGCTGCTCGACCTGCACATGCCGGGCCGCGACGGCTACGACTTCGTGGCGGGGCTCGAGACCGCGCAGGACGTGCTCGCGCAGCCGCGCGTGATCGCGGTAAGCGCCGACGTGGCGGGGCTGGCGGCGCTTCCGGACAATGCGGGCAAGACGCCGGGCGGCGAGGGCGCGCCGTTTTTCGACCGGCTCACGAAGCCGGTGCATTACGAGGTGCTGCGTGCGGCGTTGCAGCGAGCGCTGAGCGCGCCGCGCGCGGCGGTGTGAAAGGCGCGGGAGCGGGTTGAGCGAGCGAAACGCGGCGTTAGCCGCGGTTGAGCCGCTTCGAAAGATCGGCGACGAGAATCGCCATGCGCGCCGGCTTTTCGTAGCAGGCCACGTTGTAGTGGCGTACGACCTGGCTGATCTCCGATTCGCTGGCCTTGCCGGTCAGCAGTTCGCCGGTGAGCACGAAGATGGGCGCATCGGGGTTCTCGGAGGCGCGCACGCTGCGGATCGCCTCCGCGGCGGTCTGGCTGCCGAACAGCCAGTCGATCACCACGCCGTCGAACACGTTGTTTTCGAGCGCTTCGTTGAATGCCGCGAGGCCGTAGAGCGCGAGCGCCGTGTAGCCGCTGTGCTCGAGGTAGTCGCGCAGGTTGTCGGCGGAGGAGCGGTCGTCGTCCACGACGGCGATGAGCGGCTTGTCGGACTCGGCGCGGCGCGGGTAGATCTCGATCTTGTGGACTTCGCGCGCGTTCTGGTAGAGCGCGCCGTCCGGGCGCACCACGCGCCACTGGCCCTGCTTTTCGTAGGCGACGAAGTCGGGGCGGCTGCCCGCCTCGACCGGTGCGCCGATCCAGGCGGTGCAGGGCAGCTCGGCGGCGCTCACGCAGAGGATCGCTTCTTGAGCGCTGGCCCCGACCATGCCGGGGTCGAGCAGCTGCGCCCCGAACAGCTGGCCCGCGGGTTCGCCGAACGCTTCGGCCACTTTCTTGATCTGCGCGAGCGTCCACGGGCTGTTGCCGCGCAGCTTGCGGTGCCCCTGTGAAAAGCTCAGGTCAAGAATCCGGCACAGCTCGGTCGTTTGCTGACGCTTGCCGATGCCGTGACGGCTCATCAGCTCGCGTACGCGCTCCGCCACCGAGGCCGAGTCGGTTGTGTATGCAACGTTCGACATACTGCTTGAAGGGGGATTCGTGGATTCAGTTTCTGATTGATCATGCCGTGGCGCCGCGGGGCCGGTTTGACCGGACCTCCTGCGGCCTGCGCACGGGAGCACGATATTCTAAACGCATAAAATGCCAGGCGACGGCGTTATTTTAGCGAAATGTAATGCGGCGCCGAATACGGGAATGTAAGCGTATATTCGGCTTCGTTTACACATGGCTTGCGATATTCGCGGCATTGCGGGGACGGCGCGCGACTGCGAAGATGCACGATTTTGAACGCCGTGCGCTCGCGCGCGGCGAATCAACCTTACTGGGGCGAGGGGTATCGATTGGACGACGTGCGCAACGGCGGGACATGGCGGCATGAAGGCGTGCCGTATCACAGCCAGTGGGGCAGCGCCGACTGGGTGGCGCCTATCGTCGAGCGTGGCGCCGACCCGTGCGAGGACCCGCGCTGGTGGGCGAGCGGCTTCACCGAGGCCGACGCCTATCGCTTCTGGGCCAAGCGCTTGTGCGGTCTGACCTGCCTCGAATCGGCGCTCGACTATTGGGGCGTCGCGCATGCGCCGCGCGCGCAGATGCTCGAAGAGGCGTTGCGGCACGGTGTATATCGCGTGCGCGAAGATGGCGGCGTGGATGGCTTGATCTACCGCCCGTTCGCCGGATGGGTGGAAGCCGCGTTCGGCGTGCACGTGGAGGTAATGATCGACGAGGACATTGCGGCGAGTGCAGGGCGCGTTGATGCCGAAACGCTCGCCATCGTTTCCGTGAGCCCCGAGATCCGCTATCCCGAGCGGATGGACCCCGGCCGGGGCGGGCATCTGATCCTGCTGCACGGACGTGGCGACGGCGGTGTGTGGTTTCACAATCCTTCGGGCATCGCGCCGTACCAGGCTGACGCCTGGCTGCCCTATGAGACGGTTGCACGGTTTCATGCCCGGCGGGGTATGGCGCTTAGGCGGCCGTGCTGATCGCGCGTGGGTTTGGTTTTTTTTGTGGTTCCTGGCTGCTTTGGCCTTTTCTTGTTTTCGCGGCGGTATGCCTGGGTTGCCCCTGTGCGGGGCGGCACCTACTTTCTTTGCGGCGGTGTATGGACCGGAGACATGGGTAACAGGTGTGCGGGGACATGGGTAACACATGATCCGCTCATTCGGGATGGTCCAGGTTGATGGTTCCGAAATGATGATGCAGGAAAAACAGGTCATAGCGGTTG
>NZ_JBFPKI010000022.1:0-74073 GCF_040948675.1 Paraburkholderia sp. BR14312 | reverse complement strand
GCAGATAACGCCCCAGGTCGCCGGTCCGGTACAGCCGATCGCCCTCCACGAAGGGACTGGCGATGAACCGCTCGGCTGTCAGCTCGGGGCGGTTCAGATAGCCCCGCGCGACCCCCGCCCCGCCAATGTAAAGCTCGCCCACCGCACCAAACGGCACGGGCGCGCCATGACCGTCCAGCAGGTACACCCGCGTGTTCGAAATCGGACGGCCGACGGGGGGCAACTGGGGCCAACATGATGGCTCGACTGCAAGGTGGTGCTCGGCAATGACACTGATTTCTGTGGACCCGTATTGATTGATCAATCTCGCCTTTGGATGTGCTTCGAAGAAGGCCCTAAGCAGTGGAGTGGACTGAAGTTGCTCACCCGCTGTATAAATCTCCCTTAAAGAGGGCAGTTTCACTTGCTGCGCGCCCCAGACCTCCGCAAAATGGTTCAATGCTACGAATGGGAGGAAAAGTCGCTCGATCGCCTCACCTTCCATGAATTCAAGCAAGTCGGAGAAGTGCCTACGGGTCTCTTCCCGCACAAGTACGAGCAGTCCACCGTCCTTCCAACAAATGAACATTTCCTGACAGGACACATCGAAGTTCAGGGTAGCGAATTGAAGTGTGCATCGTTTTGACGTGCCAACCCCCGCGAGCGAATTCACAAGCGCGCCGTGGGACATTTCTACACCCTTTGGCGTTCCGGTTGAGCCGGAGGTGTAGATGACATAGGCGAGATGGCGCGATGTGAGGCCAAGCGCGCGCGGCTCCGGGTCCGAAGGCGGCCGCTCGCCCCAGACCGGGGTGGCACTATCCAGATCGACAACGCTGACATCGGCCACAGTCTCGGCGCCCAATGCGGTTCGACCGGCGGCATCGCAAAGCAGCAGTTGCGGCGCGGCATCGTCGACAATCCTCCGCAGCCGCACCGACGGATAAGCCGGATCGAGTGGCAAATAGGCCGCCCCCGCCTTCAGGATCGCCAAAACACCAACCACCATTGCCAGGCCGCGTTCCAAGCAGATCGCCACCAGCTGGTCCGGCTTGACCCCGAGCGAGATCAGATGATGCGCTAGCCGGTTGGCCCGCGCGTTGAGTTCTCCGTAGCTCAGTCTCTCGTTCTCATGGGCCGCAGCCAACGCCTCCGGCGCCTTTTGCACCTGCGCCTCGAACAGCCTATGGATGAACCGCTCCGGCGGATAAGGCGTCACGGTCCGATTCAACTCCTCCAGTAGATACGTGCGTTCGTCGTCTGGAAGAATGTTGATGCGGCCGACCGGCTGCCCCGCATCGGCCATCACACCATTTAACAAAGTCTGCAAATGCTCTGTCATGCGGCCGATCTCCCTCGGCGCTAATCGACTGGCATCAAAATGCCAGCGGAAGCGTCCATCCAGAGCGCAAACTTCAAACGTCAGCAAATCGCCGCATAGGGCCGGGCCCGCTCTGTGACTCGTCATCAGATCGCCAGCCACCGAAGAGCTCTCTGTCGTGATTGTGATACCAATCAGCCAGGGTCGGTGCGAGCGCAGCGCCTCCACACCTCGCAAGACCGGGCAACGCGCGACAAGATCCCGGGCAAAGCTACCGTGCGCCCTCAGTTGAGCGAACTCGGCAGCTACGGCCTTGCGTACTTCTTCAAAATCACTAGCAAGCTCAATGGTCACTTCCATCGGCACGACAGAGGAAATCAACACCTCCAACGCTTTGGAGGCAGTTTGCAATCCATACAATGCAGGCGTCCATCCCAGCTGAAGCTCTGTTTCTCCCGTGATGCGGGCGAGATAGATCAGCCAAGCCGTTGCCAAGTATTCCGAGCGATCGAGTGGGGACAATTTAGCCAAAGTACTTGGACTGAACCACGAACTCGACTGCCATCCGGGCGGCGCCGCAGCCACGGACGATGACAGGAAAGGAGGATGCAATGTTCTAAACTGTTCGAGCCGCTGTCGCCAAAAATTCTCCAGAGGCGCCAGCAATTCATGGGTGGCAGTTATGCTCCGCGCCTGTTCATCGCTCAAGATCGGAAGGCGACTACCTTCATCCACATTGAAGTGCCTGGCGAGGGCTCGCGCGTCCAGCATCTGCCCATCGAGTTCGCCAAAGCAAACATCGACATCCTCGGAGCCCGTCGCCACACGCCAATGGCTCGAGTGGACTTCGAGCAGGGAACCCGCCGGACTGCTCGAGCTTCGAGCCAAGACGTCCAACTTTCTGACTTTGACAGCCTGATCGCCCAGGAGAGCCTTGGGCAGACACATTGGATTAAGATGGTGCGGCCCAAAGCCTAGGGCTCGTGTCATCGCCGATATCTCTTGCGCGGATTGATCCCATCGCAGACAGCCTGCGGAATCTGGGCGTCGATGTCTCGGAAAGTAGCTTCTGTCCACCAGTGCCTGCGGATAGGCCAAAAGCTTCCCGTTCTCGACGCCAGTTAAGAGCTCGCGGAAGCCATCGATCGCGGCTTCATCGCATTTTAGATTCAGGGTCAGTGCCGTATCGGTGGGCGCAATCAACACCTGGCGCTGAACCACGACGTCACCGGTATTGACACCGTCATCGATCCAATGCCACGTGATGGCATATTCGGTCTCTTGCGCCAGCAGCGCCCAGGACGTCACATGCATTCCCGCATATCGTGGCAATGGACCGTCGTGGTAACTAAAAGCACCTCGACGAACACCCTCCAATACATCCGCCGGCAGTATGAACGGATTGGCAACTGAGAAGATCCAATCTACCGGCGCAGCCTTCAAAAAAGAAGAGAGCTCTTCAACGCGTGATATGGACGGGATGTTCGAGCGAACAGCCCAATCGCGGAATACGCCGTCAGCACACAATGCTGCACCAATGACGTGGCCCATCTCAATTGCCAGCTGCACGCAGCTGATAGCGAGCGTACCACTCCCGACAACGACGGTAGAGGAGATCGACCGCGCTTCAGGTAGCCTGTCCTGATCACCCTGTTGGCAGACGCTTCCGCGCGCCGGAAATACCCGATATGACATCTTCACCGCTCCTGCAGTCCATCCATCAAGCTGAGCATTCCCACTATGGGCGTCGCGCCACGAAGCGACTTCAAATCAGCCACACGGGTTCGAATTTGCTCGAGATAACCGCGCCCGCGGTCGCTTGGTCAATACGCGGGTATTGGCGGTGCCGAAACTCTTGCGTGCCGCCAAGATCGTCCCAATGGGGGATTGCCGGATGCTCCAAATCCTGAAAGGACGGAGCCGTGACAAGTTTTCACCCGAGATTCGCGCCCGTATAGTTCGGATGGTTCTGAATCACGCCAGCGAGTATCCGTCGCGCTGGGCGGCAAGATCTCAATTGCGGACAATGGGTCGATTCGTCAACAACCGACGGCTCTTGGAGTCCATCGCAAATATCCCCCCGGCCGAGGCCGGACACGCCATGCCGGACAACCAAGCATGGCAGCATAACTCTAACCAAATGGCCGCCAGGCAAGCCCGGGGCGGTTCACGTTGCTCAATATGCCGAGCCTGTCGGGTCGTTAAGGTTGTGGCGCTCGGTTCCGTTGAGAGGCGGGTTGAAGATACTAACGAGGATCATGTCCTTGTCCCGCCCCCCGCGCAGAAAATGCTTGTCATGCTTGTCCAGCACATACATGTCGCCCTTGCGAATGGCGAAGACATTCCCTTCCATGTCCTCCACCTCGCCCTCTCCGGCGATGCAGTAGCAAGCTTCGAGATGGTTACGGTATTGCAAAAACGAGACCGTGTTAGCGCGCACTACGGTGTGGCAGACGCTAAAGCCCATGCCTTCCTTAGCCGTCAGGAGGCGGTGGCTAGTACCATTGCCCCAATCGACGAAGTGATCCGTCGCTTCAACATCGTTCAGGCTACGCACAATCATATTGTTTGATCGCAGGAATACAGGTGCAAGTCATTCGTAGAAGCGCGGCTTCCGCGCGCTCCCGAAGCGGAAAGCCAAGGTATGGCTTTTGGGACGGGGCAGGCTGGCAAGAACCTGCCAACCCATGTCCTCCACTGCCATTCGCCCCATTCCTGATACGGCACCGTCCAGACCTCGTCGGGGAGCCGTCGCCCAATCTTGATAACCCAATCATGAGATGAGAGACCTCGCCACGATGCGCGCGCGGCGGTCGTGGCAGCATCAGGATCGATCGAGCAAGTTTCATCTGAACTCCTAGAAGTGAGTTGCTAGATTGTTATGGTCAACGTATCCCTATCAAGCAACCGATGTGCCAACGACTTTCTGAAAACACAGCTGAGAAAACAAGGCGCCTCTCGCCGTGCTAGCTGGCATCCTGCCGTCACACTTGCGACATCGATGTCTTAAACGAGACACAGCTCAAGACAGGACCGCGGTGGTCGATAGCGATGATCGCTGGAAAAGTGCAATCTCCCCGAGAGGCTCAGACAACCTCGCTGTGCTGTGCGCCGGCATGGAAGAGCTCGCCATATGGCTCTGTCAGGTTGATGGAAAGGGGGCGGTAGAATGACGTCATGAAGAAGTCAAAACCGCTTTATCACGGCCACCGGTTCCCTGCCGTCGTCATCAACTGCGCGGTTCGCTGGCATTTCCGGTTTAGCCTGAGCCTGCGCGACGTCGAGGAGTTGCTGCTCGAGCGTGATGTTGTGGTCGCATGAGACGATCCATTGCTGGTGCGAGAAGTTCGGCGCCAGATTCGCCCAAGGCGCCAAGGCCGCGCGGCGCAAGCCGGGCTGCGCGGCGAGCCCCATATCTGTTGTGGCGAGCGGTCGACGAGCATGGCGCAGAACTGGACGTGCTTGTGCAAAAGCGGCGTGACAAGGCATCGGCAAAGCGCTTCTTCCTCAGGGTGCTG
Source organism: Paraburkholderia sp. BR14312 (assembly GCF_040948675.1). Lineage (NCBI taxonomy): Bacteria > Pseudomonadati > Pseudomonadota > Betaproteobacteria > Burkholderiales > Burkholderiaceae > Paraburkholderia > Paraburkholderia sp. BR14312. The sequence goes on along the minus strand of NZ_JBFPKI010000022.1, from coordinate 69,255 downwards.
CGTTCAAACCCGGTGCCGCGCAAAATCGTGACCGACCAGCTGGGCAGCTATCCGGCGGCGAAGTCGGACATTGCTGAGCTTGCTCATGTGAAGCACGTCTTTGTCAAAGCGGCCGCACGCGTGAACAACCGTGCCGAGAACGGCCACCAGCCGACCCGCAGGCGGGAGCGCCAGATGTGCGGATTTCGCGATGCACGTCGCACGCAGGCGTTTCTTCCGTGCTTCGGTGCGATCCGGCAGCACTTCGCGTTGCCCAGACACCAGATGAACGCGGCATGTCATCGTACCGCGCTCCAGAAACGTTTCGCGACGTGGCATGGTTGGACTGTCACTGCCGCCGGAGACAGGGTTATCTAATAAGGATAACTACTCGTACGCCACAAGGACAGACTACATCGGCCAACCTGACTGAGCCATTCTGTGGCAGCGAGCTACGCCTTCGTCGCCGAACCGCAAACCAATGGCGTTGCTGAGCGGTTCAATCGGAACATGAAAGAACAAGCGATTCACGGGCGTATCTTCAAGAATGTTGATGAAGTTCGTGACGCTGTCGTTGACTTCAAAAGACCGTTACAACCGAGAGTGGCGGCTGGAAAAACTGGGGTTCATGTCACCCCTCGAACCCCGTCAGGCATGGATGTTTAAACAGGCCGCCTGAGTGCCAAAACCGTGTCCAAACAATCCGGGCCGATACAGGTCAAACGTCGTTAGACATGGGAGGCCTTGTCGATCTGCCGCATTTCACTATAGAGAATAACAATAGCGATAAGACCCGCCGCCATATCGGCAGCCGCTACCGAGAACAACAGGCCGTCATGTCCGTAAGCGTACTGCAGCAAGGCCATCAGGGGCATCAGAAACACGCCATGCCGCAGTACCGCTACAAGCGTTGCCCAGATTGCGTCGCCCTTAGCCTGCATGAAAAGCAGACACACCTGTTGCACCGCTAGCACCGGCAACGCACAATGGAACAGTAAGATCGCGCGGCTACCAATCTCTATCGTCGCCGACTCGTGCGTAAACCAGCCGATGATGGTCCTAGCTTGCCACACGACCCAGCCGGCATAGACTCCGGCGAACGTTAGCGCGACGGCAACCATAGTCCGAACCGCTTGCGCCACCCGTGTCCAGTTACCTGCGCCGACATTAAACCCTACAACCGGCTGCGCCCCGATGCACAGCCCATACAGCGGAAGTACCGCCAACATCGCCAAGCGGCTGGCCAAACCTATCGCCGCCACCGATGCCTCGCCGTAGCGAGCAGCGAACCCATTGAGCATGGACATGGCCGCTACCGCGAGCAGCGTATTGAGCGCTGGTGGAATGCCGATGCGGGCGATGCTCGCCAGCCGGCACCAGCAGCGTCCCACCGATGGCCACAATAAGACGATGGCCCCGTGCCTGCCCGCGAAATGTCGCCAATACAAGGTTAAGCCGCACAACTGGGCCAGAAATGTTGCGATACCGGCCCCATCGATGCCCAGCCCCAACCAGAAAATCATCACCGGGTCGAGTGCCGCGTTCATTGCGAAGGATGAGACTTGGGTCGTCATGCTGAGCACGGTATTGCCATCCGCTCTCACGATGAAACCACAGACCATATTGAATACCACTGCCACATAGCCCAGCAGCAGCCAATGAAGATAAGCCACCGCCAGTGGCAAAGTCGATGGTCCAGCGCCTAGCCATGCCAGCAAACTTGGAGCCAACAGCCAGCCGGCGATTGCCGCAATGCCAGCAATTACCATCGCAGACCATAACGCGTGCGAGGCATAATCGTTGGCAGAGTGATCGTCGGCGCGCCCCAGGCTTCGAGCAATCAACGAGGCGGCCCCTGCACCGAAGATCTGGCCTATTGCCGTGATGCCCATTGCAAACGGGAACGAGAATGCCATCGCCGCGAGTGCCGCTGTTCCGAGCCGTCCCACGAAATAGGCGTTGAGCAACTGATAAGCGGCACTGACAGTGACTCCAATGACGGAAGGAAGAGCCAGCCGCAGGATCAGTGGCAACAGTCGATCATGGGCCATTGACTGCATCCGTGATGCCGCAACTGCTGGCGTGTTCATACCATGGCTCCCTTCACGCTTGCTGCGTCCACATCTTCCTTATTGTCCCTGAGCCATCCGGCATAAGCCGCGAGACAATGCAGCAACTGACGTCCCAGCATGTTCGCCTCCTCTGCGGAAAAGCAATGCAGCGCACAATGCATCTGGATACGAAGTTTACCGTCCACATTGTCGATATCTAACCGCAACGTGTGATGACGGTTGGACCCCATCCCATCACCCGTCCAAATCGTCGGTTGAGCAAGGCCGAGCAGCATGCGCGTACGAAGATTGTCTAACGCAGCGCGATAGTTGACGACAACACGAGGCCAGTCGAAATCCATGAGTGCCTTCGCCTGATCGTCCGGCAGCAGATACGCAGCCGCCCGTAGCCCAATGCCATGGATCCGCGCCGAATTGCGCTGACGACGCACCACTTTCAGACGTTCCGCCACACTGAGTCGCCCCTCACAAACGATGGCCAGCGGGACAAGCTCCGCGGTAAAGCCCATAACCGTCGACAGATCCTGACCCGGCAGGATAGGCGTGCGCAGCATGTCCATGCTGTCCAAAAACAGCCCTCGTCGCTGGTTGCCCTGTCCTGCCACCTCCGCCAAGGCGCACAGGATGACGTCGAACGCGTCAAAGCCGTGCCGTTCCGGATGCAGATCGAGCAGAACCTTTGTCGATTCCGCATCCAGGTCCAGATAGCGAATCCCCTTGCGCGCACACAAGGCCTCGAAAGCAGCATCACTGTGCATCTGCCCAGTATGGAGCATCTCGAACAAGCGGCGGCTGGCATCAGCGCCACTATCGACTGGCTCAACCTCGAGGACTGTAGCACTATCCTCACGCAGCAGTTCCCATGGCCGGCTTCGCCAATAAGCAATGTGGCTGTCCAACGAACCGCTCACATGTTCGCGCAGCGCCTTCACCCATCGATTCAACTGCGCGCGGCCACTGAATGCGGGAACTGGCGCGTGGCCATGCTCTATAGCCAGATAGTAGCGTTCTACTTCGTCCAGCAGCAGCCGGAACCCATAGCCGTCGACTAGAAAATGATGAATTATGATAAAAATCCAACTGTGCGGCCGCCCACCGACCTCCGCCTCGATCAATTGGAAACGCGACATCCAGGTACGACCATCGAACCGGAATGCATATTGCGCTTTCTCAGCGATACCAGATACCTCTCGCGTGCAATCACCGAGCTCTGCGTACGAGCCCAATGCAACTCGCTCCAGATGCAACGCTCCGACTCCGGTATGAAAGCGTAGATCATCGTCATCTCGAGAGATCCTGGTGCGCAACAGTGGGTAGTCTTTCGCCAACCTGACGATAGCGGACTCCAATATGGCCGGATCCAAACGGCAGCTATCGTCTTGCCAGATCGCGTACATGTTGAAATGCTCGTCTAAACCCATGCGCCGATTCATGAAGCGTATCGTAGGCGTTACTTCCACACCACCGTCGATTTGGCCATCGTGGTGCACCAGTTCGCCAGAGCGGGCATCGACCAGCCCGGCCAGTTCGCGTAACACTGGATAATCGTACAACTCGCTGACCGAAAAGCGGATGTCCATCTTGGCCGCCTGCGCCACACAGCGCACGCTCAGCATAGAGGTACCACCCAGTGAGAAGAAATGCGCGTCCGCACCAATCGTCGATATACCAAGCACTTCCTGCCAAACCGCGGCCAGTGCATTCTCGGTCGTGGTGACCAGCGGCGCGAATACGCCCACTGCGGTTTGCCGTGGCAACGGCAAGCGTGAACGGTCCAGTTTACCGCCCGGCAGCTTAGGCAAAGCCCGCAAGCGGACAAATGAACGGGGAATAGTATGGGGCAACAGCGAATGACGGAGCATTTGTCTGAACCCATCCTCCGTCGACGGCAGCTTCGCCTCAGTGCCCACCACGTAGGCAGTCAACAGCGGCTCGCCATCCGCGGCGCGGTGCAAATGCACCGCGGCCTCCTCGACCCCAGGACATTTTCGCAAGACGTGAGAAATCTCATCCAGTTCAACGCGCAAGCCATGGATCTTGATTTGGTTGTCACGCCTTCCGAGGAACTCCAGGCGGCCGTCGTCACGGTGGCGTCCCAAATCGCCAGTGCGATAAGCCACAGTTCCGAAAGGCTGTAACTCTGGCACCGAATTATCAACAAATCGCTCGGCCGTCAACTCCCCGCTGCCATGGTAGCCACTCGCCAGGCAGTCACCCGTCACCAGGATCTCCCCCACCGCACCTTGAACCACCGGCCGCAACTTGTCATCTACGACCGCTATGCCGACATTGGCCACCGGCTTACCGATCGGGACAATCCGTTCATCAGCGCCCACTTCGCACACCTCCGCCCAAGCGGCGTTCGAACTACACTCGGAGGACCCGTAGAAGTTGAACAAACGGGCCTGTGGGAACGCCTCGAGAAAGCGCCGAGCCAACTCTGGCGGCAACGCCTCAGCGCTTGAGGTGACCAGCCGCAAATCTGAAACCGAGCGTCCGTCCGTCAATTGTGCCGTCAAAATGCCGGTGATCAATGGTGGCGAGCACAGCAGACGCGTTACCCGGTAACGATCGAGCTGCAATAGCAGCAGGGATGGATCTTGCAGTTCTTGCTGACTCAGCAGCAAACTAGGAACGCCTTGTAAGAGTGGCCCAAAGATTTCCCATTGACTGGCAACCAGCGCCGCCGACTTCTGCACTACGCAGACATCGCCTGCCTGAAATGGGAATTGCCCCCACATCCAGTGCAAACGATTTAGGCATGCTGTAGCGGAAACTACAACGCCCTTCGGTTTTCCCGTAGAGCCAGATGTGTATACGATCTGCAGCACTTCATGCGAGCAAGATGGCGAAGGGGCGGCATCTGTTTCCTCATTGCCGCATGCAACTTCCTCCGACGGCAGTAGCACCAGCCCTCTGTCACGAAATGCTTCCCGCTGCAACGGCGTGGCAACGAAGGCATTGGGAGCGACATCTTTGGCAATCTCAAGTATGCGACTTAACGGATAATTTGCCCCGATCACCGAGTAGGTTGCGTGCAGCTTGATCGCAGCCAGAATAACGATCAACGCGTTAATGCCGCGGTCAATGCCAAGCAGCACCCTGTCGCCGGCACCAACACCGGAGGCTGCAAGTCTGTTAGCAAAACGGTTGGCCGCTGCATCCAACTCTGCGTACGAAATGCGGCCGCGCTCCCAGAAATAAGCAATATCCACTGGTGACATTTTTGCACGCACTTCGAACATTTCGCGTAGCGTACTAGCGCCTGTATAAGCCAGCCGTCCTCCGTTGTACCGCTTAAGAAAAGCCTTTTCAGCTGGGTGCCGCAGATCCAGCTCTGCCAGCGGCGCTGCGGGCGCCGCAATGATCGCCTGAATAATTTGCTGCAGGTTGAGCAGCATTCTGGAAACGAGCTCGTCGGAGAACAGCTCGGTGCAATAGGACATCTGCAGATAGATGCCGTCCCCCTCTTCCTGACAGTAAAGAGTGAGATCGTACTTGGTATAACCGTTTTCCAATTCTCGGGCGACAATTGACACGTCTTGCCGCCCCTCAGAAATCAGCTCTGCCTTCTCCGAATACATGTTGAACATCGCCTGGAATACGGGGGACAAATTGCTTCCACGTACCACGTCAACTGCTTCCAACATCCGACTGAATGGATATGCCTTGTTGAAGGCAGCACCGATGACAGTTTGCTGTGTCGTGGCCAGATTTTCGATGAATGACTTGTCAGGATTTATCTTCGCCCTTAGCGGCAACATGTTTAGGAAGAACCCCAGCAGGTTTTCCGTACCTGACTGTTCTCGCACTACATTCGGAGTGCCGACGATGATATCGTCCTGTCCACTGTACTCCCTCAACAAAACGTAAAACGTCGTCAGTAACACGCTGAAAAGCGTTGTGCGATTGTCCGCAGCGAGTTCGCGAAGTCTGGACGCCGCGAGAGCCGGAATTTGTATGGCGTGTGACTTACCGGTGTAATGCATTCGCCTCGGACGAGGCTTATCGGAAGGCAGGGTCAGCACCGGCAACTCACCCGACAGCTGTTGTGCCCAGTACGCGCGCTGTCGCGCCCAGCAGTCCGATCGAAACTGCTCAGACTCCCATTTCGCGAAATCCGCGAACGAAATTTCGGCTTCGAGACCGTCCTCTGAGCTGACTCCCGCCTTGTAAAATTCACGCAGTTTGCGCACCATCACCGAAAGCGACCACGCGTCCATAATGATTTCATGCGTGGTAAAGATGACAACATGCCGGTCTGATCTCTCTCGTACTAGTAGTGCGCGATACAGTGCGCCCGCGGCGAGATCAAAGGACGGATGAAACTCGCTCGCCTTCAGTTCAGCCAACCTGGGGGCACGATGGTCGCCGCAAAGGTCTATAAAGCGCAAACTGCCCTTCGGCGGTGAATCGAAGGTCAAATAAGGATTGCTGCTCTTTTCGACGAATCGGATGCGCAGTGTGTCGAAGTACTGCACCACCGCATCCCAAGCCCGACTAAAGCGATCCCGATCAAGCTCTCCGCAGCATTCGAGCGCCGTTTGCAGGGTATAGTTGGATGCTGTTGGATCAAGCTTCCACAAAAACCATAAGTGTTTTTGAATGTGGCTGGCCGGAGCCTCTCCGCCCTCATCACGGCGACTGCCGACAATGGCGGGGAGCGACTCATGCGCATCCTCTTTCTCGGCCAGGAGCTCGGTCAACTCATCTATTGTGCACTGATACAGGTCAACCACTGAAACTTCGCAGGCGAATTCGCTCCGAATACGGTTGATCGCAAGCATGGCGCGCAGCGAGTCACCGCCCATCAGCAAAAAGTTGTCGTTTCGTCCCAGCCGGTCTAGATGCAGTATCTCGGCTAGCAGCCTGCACAACCGAACCTGAAGACCGTCAGCAGGCTCCAGATATTTCACATCGGACAAAGGACGCAAACTTTCCGGGGAAGGCAATTTTTTGTAATCAAATTTGCCATTGGCGTTTAATGGTAATGTCGCCATCTCGAAAAAAAGATCAGGCAGCATGTAGTCAGGCAACTGACGCGACATGTGTTCGCGCAAAGCGCTCCGTGTAACCTCCTCTCGAAGCTTGACGAAGGCCACGAGGCGCGGCAGTCTTTCCGCTTCCCCCAGACTATTTAGTGTTTCCCTTGCCGTCAGTTTCACCCGATTGTCAGCGGGGTAATGCACCACTACGGCCGCGGCCTCGACTGCTGCATGTAACCCCAGCAAACCTTCCACCTCGTTTAGCTCAATACGATAGCCACGCAGCTTAACCTGACGATCTGCTCTTCCGAGACACTCCAGTAAGCCATCCTCGCGCATCCTCACGAGATCGCCAGTCTTGTATAATCGATCATATCCGCGCTTATCGCTGAAAGGGTTAACCACAAAAGCCTCCTCGGTACGCGCGTCGTCGTTAATGTAGCCACGCGCAAGGCCAACGCCGGCTACACAGAGTTCGCCTACGTCACCTGACGCAACAAGCGTCAGCGCCGCTGCATCTGGCCTGACCACATAGATTTGCAGATTGTCTATCGATTTCCCGATTGGCATAAATGCCTGACCTTCCGCCGGAGAGTTAGAAATCAAAGCATGCGTGACACCGTCGGCACATTCAGTTGGTCCATAGTGGTTGAGGATGGGAATAGACGGGTACATGGCCAGCCAGCGTCGGCATACGTCGGGCGGCAATGCCTCCCCGACGGTGGAAATCCTGCGCAGCGCCGGCAGCGCGCGTGCCTCGATCAATTCGACTTCGGCCACAAACGAGCGTAGTTGTGACGGCACAAATTGAATGACCGATACTTGGCATTCGCGCAGCTCAAGCAGCAGCCGCGACGGATCGCATACGACGTCTCTATTAATGATCCGCGTGCACGCCCCCACTTGCAGCGCCGCCATAAATTGCCACAGAGAAATGTCAAAACAGTGCGATGCAGTCTGCGCCACCTGGTCAGTTTTACTGATCTCCAGATCGCGGACCTTAGCATGCAAGTGATTGACAAGGCTCCGCTGTTCAACCATTACGCCCTTTGGTTGACCGGTGGTACCCGAAGTAAAAATGACGTAGGCAAGATCACTGCCTTTGCCTCTGGGCCCGACAAAGGCTACGCTAGATGCTTGCGCTTCCTCAATATCAAGAAGCACCAGTTCCGGTTTGGCTGCCTCCAAATACGCCGCCTGTTCGTAGCAGTTATGGTCGGTCACCAGCAGGCAGCATTTACTCTTCTCCAGCATGTAATCCAAACGTTCCGCTGGATACTGACGATCAAGCGGCATATAGGTACCGCGAATCTTAAAAATGGCAAGCATCGCAGCCAATAAATCAGTTCCTCGCTCCATCAGCACGCCGATGACGGGCGCCTCGCGGCCACAGCGCTCGGTCAGCGCCATTGCGATGCGATTAGACTGCTCATCAAGCTCCCGATACGTCACCGACTCGCTGCCATGCCTCGCTGCTATATGTTGCGGATAACGCCGTGCCACATCACAAAAGTAGTCCACTGCCAATGGTGTTTTCATTTCAATCTCACTCACTCTATTAAATGCTTGAAGTAACCGGCCCTATACTAAAACCAGCTGTCTCGGCGGACGACCGAAAAAGTATCCGTGGAATGATCGTCGAATGGCTCATTGCGTTTGGATTGGATAACTGGTTACGATTAGAATCAGTACCGATAACCGCGAAAGATGCGGCTGGCGCGAGCAACGTTACAACTCGATGGCGCATAGATCGCCTTCCGATCGCACATTGCTATGACGATGCGAGACCGAACCCACCGAGTGCCCGCATCGCGTAACGGCGCTATATCTTGCGCCAGCCCCGCAGTTCTCCCCAATCCTCAGAGAGCGAGTTCCTGGCACGCTTCCGAAACGGTCGCGCAGCGCTTACTGTCAGAAAGTAGTGTCGCGCTCGCGACGAAGGCTTTCGGATCATCGGCAACAAGCGACCAATCGTGGGAAAACCGCACAGTGCGTGATCTGTTCATCGTTAAAGTAACCGTCCTCAATCACAATCACGACCTTAGCTCGAGCAAGCGATGTCAGTTCAAGAAGAGGACTATGCAATGAGTCGTGGCAAGGAATTCACTTCATACAGGTTTCGAACTGTATGCTGCAATATAAAAACTACAGTAAAGCGCGCGAATAATTGAAACATGTGCGCTTCGACACCCGACGCTCCAGTAGCATACGTTCAGAAGTATTCAACAGTCATATAGTGGATTAGAAGGTGCGATGGCTCTGCTCGATTAGGTCGTCCTGACCGTCGCGTTGATGTCGGTGCTCACATGCTGCTCACTTCGCCGCACAGCTTCATTCTGGCAGAGCCCTTGTTAACTTTCTTTGTGAGATATATCGTTCGTCGGACTGCACAGCAACGCAGGAAGAAACTTCCCGGTCAGGGAGCGGAATGGAACTGATGATCCAGAGCGCCGTTTCCTTAGTAACGCGTAGCGCGGCACCTTGAGTGGACGCCGCAATAACATAACATGTCGACTGTCATTTTTTGAAGATCTTGTCTGTGGCTCGTGAGGCTTTGGTTTCGTGTTCACGCTTCGTTACCTTCCGCTTTAATTTCCCCGCGACAGCAGATGCAATAGTTGAGCCAACGCCACGACACACCGGATAGATATCTCACAACACATTGCTGATCGGGATGATTGATGGGCATTCAACCTCCAAAACGCTTGCGGGATCTTGCGCCAAGCATCGTTTGTCGGTTTGCCTGTGTTGCATGTCCGACAATGTTGGATGTGCAACACCACGGATTACCGCGACGAAGGCCGATCAAAGCGGCGAACTTACTGACGAGATCATTACAGTAATCAGGGCCAACTCGGTCTCATTGAAGAACTTGCGGTCGACCACCAGCGCCTTGACCGCCTCGCCTTTCTCATGAGCGCGACCTGCAGCCAGATAGGCCGGCTAGTGCACGTCCCAATCGAATTCGGCACCCGAGATTCAGCAGCGACACGAAGGGCTGCCCAAAGCGATTATCGATCGGGCGTGGGATGCGCAGTTGCGACTGCGCCGGCGATATCGCAAGCTCGTGACCCGAGGCAAGAACGCCAACATAGCGGACGTTGCCGTTGCGCGCGAATTAGCCGGTTTCACTGGGACATTGCCCGACTCGCGATGGCGCTTGCATTGCCGCGTAGCGTGCAGTCCATATGAGACTGATGACGGGTCGGTATTGATGATCGATGAACTGATTCATGAAGGGAGTTTCCTGAAGTCGGCGTAGCCCGGTATTCGAGCAATCCGCGCTTCCACTTCGCAACGGGCAGTCCCCGACTTGCGTTTTAAGAAGGCGGCACGCTCATGAGACGGAATGGAACGAACGCCCCCCACCACGGCCGGTGAGGAAATGCAGGACAGTGGATCCTCGCGGGCCGACGGCATCAAGTGCCCAAGTGGGAAATCATGACGATTTCCCAAGGCTAACCGGAGGATCCACATTGAACTATGGGATAGTCGGTGCCGACATCGCAAAGAACGTCATGCAGTTGCATTGGATGGATCCGGATACCGGGGAGATCATCAACAGCAAATCAAGCGAGCCGCATCTCTGGGGCACTTCGCGAATCGTGCTCCTTGCCTAGTCGGCATGAAGCATGCGGCGGCGCCCAGCATTGGGCCGGACGACTGATTGAAATGGGACATCAGGTGAAGCTGATACCGGCGAAATTTGCCAAGGTGTTCAACATTCGCAATAAAAACGATGCTGCAGACGCCCGTGCCATCTGGATGGCGACGCAGATGTCGGGGAAATCTGTGGCAGTCAAGACCGAAGCCCAGCTGCGCGGCTAGATTTATGCAACAACGCCAATAAAAAATAGAAAAAAGCTGGAAACACGTTGCATAAAAATCGCCCCGAAACCAAAACAAAAATGGTATCGGGGCGGAATACACATTGGAGAATTACGGGAGAAACCCTGCACAGAACTCCTAACCAACGTTTCGCACAGGCACACAATTAATAGAGCAACAGCAGCTGACTCAGTTAATCGGGCAATTACGATTGCTAATCGGCAAAGAAACGTTTGTCAAACCAAATGCCATCAATTTCGCTGATAGTGGTTCGATGTTCGCCAATTCGGCTACCGCTCTAGCCTAGCAGGCTGCTGAAGTACCTCCCTTAGAAGCAGGCTTTCTGCGGTTACGCGGCTCTCGCTGCGCGTTCCGTCGCATTGTGAAATTTCAACGCAAAGCTCATGCTGGTTCGGCGGGTTGAGGCCAATTGCTGGCCCTATTGCCGCTTTTTTTCGCCACTATGGGCGTACCTGTGCCAATGAACGCAGGCGCACGAGGTTGTAAACGGCCATGTTCAACACGAACATCTGTTCCACCTTCTTCAAGCTGCGCACCACGGTCTTGGCCCACCCGAAGCCCTCCTGTGCGTCGTTACCCTTATCTGCACCTAGCGTGATTTCTGCACTCGCTGCCGCTTGCCGTGCGTCGTTGATCATGACCTTGGCTGCTTCACGCTCGGCATGCCCGTCAGCGCGCGTCACGCGTGCGTTGACCACCAGGCCATGCCGATTGTCGGTTAGCGTGTGGCCCATGTAACGCAATTCGCTGGCCGTTTTGCCTTTGCGATAGAGCCGCGCACCGGGATGCGGTCCTGGACTCATGCGTCTCGTTGCTACGCTTCTCGCCCTTGGAGTCGCCCGTACCACCACCTTCGCTGTCCTGATCGTCACTGTCGTTGGGCACAAAGCTCTTGTGCCCCGCCCACGCCTGGATCAGCGTTCCGTCCACACTGAAGTGCCCGCCCGAGAGCAGGCACTTCTTCCCGGCGATCGCCACAACTTTGAGCTTGCACTCAAACCTCCTATCTACCGTCAAAGCTACAAAGCATCGTGGATTTTTGCGACGGTAACCGATCATCAATCGGAGGATGTTATTAAACTCACACCATTGGGAGTGACGATCTCACCGGAATCCGGGTCGACCCAGTGCACCTGAAAGATGTTTTTTGGCAATGTCCACAGCGGGCGGCGTTATAGAGCCAATTCGGGGGCGGCCTAATCGAGCCACTGCATGGGCGGCGTGCAGAAGCCAGCGGCAACGGGCGCAAGCGCAACTCGAACTTTCCAATTCGGTTCACTCCGTTCATTTGAACGGAGCGCCTATGGCCAACAGTGCAGAAGTTGCTGCGTGCACAGCGCGTGACGTTACCTAGGCGCGGCGGCGTCGAGTTGAGCTGCGTTGAGGCATGTGAAGTGGATGCGCCCACCGGTGTGCAGTCCGTCGTCTGGCGCCTGCTGAGCAACCGCGAGGTGTCCGATGCACATGTATCACCGAACTGATCGACTGGTACCGCGCGAGGCGGGAGATCGAGATGTTCTTCAATGTGTTGAAGAACGCATGTCGGGTTGAAACGTTGCAGCTCTCACAGATGGAGCGCGTGGAGAAGGCGCTTGTGCTGTATATGATGGTGTCCTGGCGTATCGCACGGCTCATGCGGCTGGGCAGGACCTGCCCGGACCTGGATGCTTCGCTGTTCTTTGATGCTGACGAGACACACGGCGCTCACGTGCTCTCAAAGCAACCCCGCCCGAATAAGCCGCCGACGCTGAACCAGAAGATTCGGATGATCGCGTCACTGGGTGGATTCCTCGGGCGCAAGGGCGAAGGTGAACCCGGCGCGAAGACACTGTGGATTGGCATGCAGCGTGATGGACGCGGTGGTCACTATCCAGATCCTGCGCGAAGGGTACAAAACTTCTGGTAACGAGATGTGCTTAACCTGCATTGCGAACTACGCATCCCACGAATCCGCATCGCGCGACCACGCGACACATGCGGCATAACCGCTCAGGGCACGAAGCCAAACAGCGTCGAGTCTCGCAATCAAGTCGCGATTGCATACGCTCTCCTCGCTAACTAGGATGCTTGGTTCGTGCTGCCTGTCGCCAAGTACAGAAAACCATGTCATGCCCCCTCCGATGCCGACGCCAAGTGCCTTCAACACCGCTTCCTTTGCCGTCCATACGTCATAAAACGCGTCGGTTCGCCTGTACATCGGCAAAGCGGTCACTTGTGCCTCGTCGCGCGGCGCAAATACCGCTGATGCGAGCTTCCTCCAATTGATGTCTTTGCGCGCAAATTCGATATCGACACCAACCCTCCGTCGCCGGCCAATTGCGATCAGAGCATACTGCTCCGAATGCGAAACGTTAAAGTCGAGTTGCCCACCGAACCTGCTTTGCATCGACTTATCGAGACGCGGCCGTCCGCCGGTGTCTCGCTCGAAACGCAATTCACTGGCCTCCGAGTCTGTTCGTTCCGCGAGCAACTGACGCAGTACGACGCGCGTCACCGCACAACGCAGCGCATCGTCGCGGCGTCGGAAGCGCGCGACCTTCGCACGCTCATCGTCCGAGAGCGGAGCGAATGCGGGACAGTCGAGCATGACGCGAAAATCGAAGCTGATGCAAAATATTTCAATATCTGCTGCGGAGGCACGCGGTGGAGCGAGCTCGTGCACATTGAAAGCCGACGTTGCAGGGACGATCATCAATTCACTCCGTTAGTGACGGTAACAGGCAGTTGCTGTGCGATTATGCCGCGCGAGGAACAGAGGTGCTCAAGTTCCTGAAACAGGTTGCAGATCACGTGCGCTCGTCTGGAGCAAGTCGGCCGATGAAATTCTGTCGCGTCTCGAACGGTTTTGCGCACGCGTCTAAACGATACGAGATGAACGCCATGAACATGACACACCAGCGATTGACGACGCCGTGCTCGCGCTCCTCTATTCGACATTGCACGCCCGGCATTGTCACCCATTGAAAGGCCGTTGGAAAGACAGTACAGCACTACGCACAAGGCGCAGCCTTCCGTTGTTGCGAAACCTTCGCCAACCCCGCGCGAAGCGCCGCGACGCATCCGATATTTCGTTCGCCTAGTGGCGGAATTGATCCACGAGCACGAAAGCGCCGGATAGCGATCAAAGGAGGTTTGCACGAGAGCCGTCTGCGACGGCACCGACTCCCAGTCCATTGAACCATTGAAGTCCTACCGAAACTGGACAAGGGCCGTCCGGAAGATGAACCCCTCTTCTGCATGCAAACATGCTATGTATCTGATTTGACTTCACGGTTCGCTCGCAAACGGCCCGCTCACTCATGCGATGAGCCGACTGCAATGATTGCTGTTCGGCGCTTGATCGGTGCTGGATCAATGCCGGGTGTGGCACAGCTGCACAGATGGCGGAAGCATCATTCTCGTCGTTCTTGCCGCCGACCACAAAGGGTTTCACATATTGTGTCGGCAGCAGTCGAACCGTGTGCCCCCTGCGAGATAAATTCCAGAGCCCAGAAGTGCGAACCGTGACGGTGTTCGATGCCGATCAGGCTCGGTTCCAATCTCGAAAAGAACTTGCGCAGCTGCGGAAGTTTGCGCAGCTGTATCGGAGCAAGATCTGCGAACAGGCAAGGATGGTGACGTGGCCCCGGTGGACAAGTGGCCCTATGGCGTGTTCACGCTAATATCGTTTGATCGTCCACTCTGGCGATGGAAATCACCGAAGCCCAATATCAACGGATCGAGCATTGTCTGCCACGACAGCGTGGCAACAGTCAGTCCGACGAACCTGCAAGTGCAGTGCGATCTTTATGTCGCCGAGCACGGCTGCAAGTGGCGTGGACTGCCGAAGCGCTTCGGTAGATGGCATACGATTTACACGCGGATGAACCGCTGGTCCAGAAGTGGCGTGCTGCGTTGCGTGTTCACGGAATTGCAGCGTGCACAGAACAAATTCATCGATATCTTCTCCCATCGCGAATTCCGGAGTGTGTATTACCAAGTATCTCGTCGACGCAAAGGGTTTTATGACCCAGTAAGATTTGCGAAATGAGACGAGTTTCTGGCCTGCGGGCCGGCTCATCATCACACCACCACTTTGTGGCCAACGCAGACTGGTCTGATCCCGCGGTCTTGCAGCGGGTACGCGAATGGGTGATGCCCGCGTTAGATGCACACGCAAACGGGGATGAAGCCCAAATCGAGTCCAGTGGCCTGCTTTCGCCGCCTTCGTACGCTTTATCCATCAACAGGTGCAGCGGTCAATTGGCCGGCCCGAGGCTCTTTAGCAATTCGCGTCCCTGCGGCGCGTCGCCTGCGTGGCCGGCAGACAACGCGAACGTTATGGCTGTTCGAGTATCCGCGGCAACCATATAAATCTTGGTATTCCCTTCGCCTCGGGACTTTACGATTGTTTGAGGTCCGTTTTTTAACGCACCGGTGCCATCAGGATGAACCTTTACCATAGTGCTATCCAGCGAAACCGCGTCGATCCTGATGCGAACGCAAATAGCGGGAGCACTGATATCTTTGAGGCGCAGGTTCGTGAGATCGAATTCGGCGGCGGTCCGCGCCGGCCACGGCTCGGATGCGGCAAGATAAATTGCTGAACTTCTCAACGGTCAATATCGTGCGAATCGCCTGTCGGCAATGGTTAGCAGTCTTTCTCGTGTCCCCAAAGCCTTGCCTTTAACCCGTCCGCCCTCGCCAACCCCGCGAACCTTTCCCGACGGGGCACGCAGACAAATTCCGCCCCTTCGGAAAAACCCGCAATCAGCTGCAACTTTCGATGTTGCTGTTCTTGTCGCAATTGGATTTCCCCACTGGATTTGGCGAGCCATCGCCATACATGTCGTTCGCGAACTCATTTGCGATGCGAATCAGTGTTATCCAAACAATCGATTTTGTAGCTTGAGGTGAGATGCCTCATAGTCGCTTACTACGACTCGCGGCACAGCTGCCGACTATCCGCACCGGAAAGGGAAACTTTCCTGACGTGCCCCGATGCAAGCGACGCTATCGGAGCGAATATTCATGTGAACGTCAAAATAAATTTTCTGCGCGAGCGGATACGAACAACCATTGGAACCGTGGCAATGACTGTATCGATCGTGATAGTGGGTGCCGGCTTTTGCGGGACGATGACCGCCACATGGCTACTATCGGATCAAACCGCAAAGCCCCTGTCGATCGCACTGGTCGATGCCAGCTATAGCGTTTCGCGCGGCATTGCTTATCGGTCGGACGAGGAAGGCTGGCTCCTGAACGCCCCCGCACGGGCCCTCAGTGTTGAGCGGGACAACGGGAACGGCTTTGTCGATTATTGCCGACTGCGGGGCCGGCCTGCGGAACCCGATGATTTCCTGCCACGCGCCTGGTACGGTGACTATCTTGCACATCGGCTAAAACAGGCAGTAGGAAAGTCGGGGAAGCATCAGTTTTCTCAACACGACGGATACGCCGTTGCGCTGGCGCCCGAAGAGGATGGCCGAACGAAGGTTTACTTGCACACGGGTGTGGAGATTTCTGCCGATCACGTCGTCCTTGCGACGGGCCACAGCTATGGCCGCCCCTCCATCACTGTAGCAGCGACCGGTGGCGCTTCACTCGATCAACGTTTCCTCGCGAATCCCTGGGACGCAGTTAAACTGCGGGCCGTGCCGGATGACAGCCAGTTCTTCATGTACGGGTCTGGTCTGACGGCACTCGACGTTGTTTACGCGCTGCATCGGCGCAGCGAAAAGTTGTGCTTCACCCTTATGTCCCGCCGTGGTTTGTTGCCCCAACACCACTG
The DNA here is from genome assembly GCF_040948675.1 of Paraburkholderia sp. BR14312. NCBI lineage: Bacteria > Pseudomonadati > Pseudomonadota > Betaproteobacteria > Burkholderiales > Burkholderiaceae > Paraburkholderia > Paraburkholderia sp. BR14312. The sequence continues at coordinate 52,600 of NZ_JBFPKI010000022.1, read as the reverse complement.
CCGGTCACTGCCGAAACTTCAGCTACAAGCGCGGCGGGCGCTTCTCGATCAACTGACTGCTGGCCCTAGGCATTGCCTCACCGCCGTACGCAAAGTCATTGCTGAACATCGCGCGAGAGGCGGTGACTGGCGCGAGGTGATCGATAGCCTGCGTCCTGCGGTACCGCAGATCTGGTCAAACTGGTCTGAGGCCGACCGGCGCGCTTTCGTGCGTCATATTGCGCCTTACTGGGAAACACATCGTCACCGACAGCCACCTTCCACGGCAGCGCTCGTCGCGTCACTCAGGATGAGTGGCCGCCTCTCGCTTATGAGTGGGCGAATCGAGACAATCAGCGCACATGGCGACGGGCTGCTGCTGGCTATTCGCCCGCGCGCAGCAACGGGCTCGCGCGTTGTGCGCGCATCGTATTTCGTCAATTGCACGGGTGCCGGGATGGCTCCCGCTCATTCAGCTGCGGCGTCAGATACAGTACCGGATGCAGATCGCCTACATCGGCCTATAGCACACGGGTGCGATTCTCTTTTTGATCAGTTACGGCGCGACGGGATTGCAAAATTTGACTGGGCGGGGTTGTGTGTTGATGAGTCTTACCGCGTAGTCCGAGTCAATGGCTGCACGAATCCGTCGCTCTTTTATATTGGCCCCGCGCTTAGAAGACGCTTTTGGGAGGCGACGGCGGTGCCCGAATTGCTAATGCATATCGAGCGGATGACGGAGATCATGAGGCGGCAGTTTTCTGCACGTTAGACGCGAGCGCGTGGCCTGACAGGGTCATGGATGCAAGCGCACGCTCTGGTTCTGGCTCCAATATCGACGCCTGCCTTGTGATGTAAGCAACCGGTGAAGTCACCTTGCCCGGCGCGCGCGGAATCTATAGAGCGCTGGCGGAAGGTTCCCATCGGTGAGGCAGCAAGTCGTCGATGTCAGTCGCGAGATATGTGGGCAGGCGCGCGAGCACATCCTTCAGATAGGCGAGCGGATCGTGCCTGTTCAGTTGTCCCGAACGGATCAGGCTCATGATGGCAGAGGCCCGTTCCCCGGCGCGAAGTGAGCCCCGCAAACAACGAGTTTTTTCTCGCGGGGCCTAGGTGTCGATGGCGGTCAGTGTCCGCCCTTTTCAGGCGTCGTCGTATATCGACGTCGCGACAAAGGGCGAACAATCCAGATACTGCAAGCGCTAAGTGCGCTGTGAGCGGTATGACGACGATGCAGGTCGCGGCGTAGGGGCGCGTAGGGCGATTGGAGACACGCCCCGCGTCGCGTCGTGACAGCGGCATGGAAGAAAGGCGGTATGCGGTCCATTAAACTTGCGGCAACCCATGATTTTTTGAGAGTTCAAAGCCGAGTTGTATATCGATGAGTCTTCGCAAACCTCTCCAGATCGCGGTGTTTCCGGGCGGCGGGGCACTGGCTCGATCCATATCCGCCAAGCTGGGCAAGTTTGAGGAGATATCGTGTAAGAGGCGTAGCGTTCGAAGCTTCGCGTAGCTTCAAAGTGCCCGCGCACGATATCCTGCTCACAAGCTTTCGGATTTGAAAGAAATCGGTAAGCCGCCTTCGTATTGCACCTTTGGTATCGGAGTTGTAATAGGACTGGATGCAGAGAAATTCCCGGATTGCCGCATAGTGACGAAACAAGACGGGCGACCTTGCCCTGTTGTAGCCGAATGCGGCCTCGGCGCCTATGTTCGCGCTCGCCCGGATGTGCTCGATGACAGCGGGGGGGAATGGCGTCAACGAAGGGAAAGTAGTGCATCTGCTGAAAGGCCTTCAGCAAAACCAGCAGGCCCAGTCTCGAGGACTGGCCACGCGCGTTGCGGCGCACCCACTCGAGCTCTTCGACGTCCGGCGAATAGAACGCTTGCAATTCCTCCGGTGAAAAAACCTTGGGAAACCTCGGATACGCGGTACTTTCGATGGTCGCCATGCCGAATTCCGGATCTCGAATGGGCTGGCCAGTGTAGCGCAAAAAATCCGGCGAAGCCGTCACACCTGTGCCAGTCTTGAGCAACCAGTTGGCCGCGATAATTTTCGGATTCAGAACGCAGCGAAGGGGCAGAAACATGGGCAAAGCCAGCCAGCAGAATAAATCGTCGCGTGCCCGCAAACTGGGCGTTGGCGACCTGGATGCATTGCGACGGGGAGCGGTTCAGTCAGGGAACCCGACGCTATCGTTCTCGATCGGAATGAACTGCCGCCGGAGCAGAAAATCTCCTGGCGCTCTCGCGCAAATGCTTCAGGATGAGGTATCCGATCATCCAACACTGGAGGAATATCAGAGCGCGCTAACGGCGATTGCGGCGGCGTGGAATACCAGCCTCCCGCCCGAGAGAGCGTGCTGAAGCGCTACGCGATCAGTTCGGATTTGATAAAAGTGTTCCACCCGAAATACGGCGCGAGATCATACAGGGCATCGAGCGCCTGGTTGGGAAAATCTAACCCGCTTTCCCGTGACCTCCGTCGTATCGTTTCGTGGAAGGCAAGGCTCGAAGGTGACGTACTCCGGGTCGTTGCCGCAGCGTCCGACGGTCCCCGGCACGACACTCTTAAGTGATGTCATACGGGGTTTGGCGCGAACGATGTCCGCGTAAGAAATCGCACATTCAGACCAGTCGGCCAAGGACTCGGCCGTCCCGCGCTGGCTGACCACGTTGACCTATCTGCATCTCGACGACGCAAGCGGACGCGATAGCTCAGGGAAGCATCCGCAGCCCGATTTCCTTACTCCACCAAGGCATAAAGATCCGCCACCTCATAACTTCTACACTTATGATCGCTATTCGGCTGAATCGTGGTCAGGGGCATTCACGATATGCGGAAGGCCATTGCGAGTGGCCGCATTCGCGCCGAACGCCATTGAGGGCATGCGCCGGGTTATCTTCGTCATTTTTTCTCGAATCCTTTGCCCGCAATATCGTCGGCTCAAACTCCTACCGCCGTTCGCCAATCCGGTTTTATGCGCTTGCTCGCTATCTCTCTGCGGTGCTTCGAGGATAGCCGAGGGGTGGAAACTACAGGGCTTTGGCATTCCATGCCTTAACGCCTCGAAAACATGGATTTGCCATACCCATCAACGACATTGACTCTCGCATAAATTTTATTTGTTATGGTTAGCGCTATTACGGTATAAACTATGTGCTCGATTTCAGGCGATCACGCAATCGAAGTTCTAAAAAGACGGAATTAGACATCATCTAAACTACAATGGCTTGCATTTTAATTTTCGTTAAATGCATTGCCAGATGCTCAGATAATTTAGCCCACTGCCATTGCAAAATGGAGGAATAAAGCCGACGATGAGAAATCTCTTTCTTGTTACCCTTGCGCTCAGCGCATCGTATTGCGCTGCTGCTGAAACATACGAAAGCTGCCCGACGCCCGCCGTCATCAAAATTGCGCGGAACGTGTACACTGCAACAACCAGCGATAACGAGGGGGAATGGACGGGTTTTGCGAGAGGACCGGACGACGGCAATATCAAGGAATTCACCTCAGCCACGTTTGATCCACCGCAGCTTGATAATGACGGTGTTGTGCAATCGGCGTCAGTCCAGTGCTCCTACGAACTTGCCAAAGGCGGACATGTGAATCTACGGTACATGCCTAAGTCTCCGCTACCAAGTCTAAGGGTAGATCAAGGCTTATGGCGCCGGAAATCTGGCCTTCGCGACCTTGACTACTATGAATGCACTCAGCCGACCGCGTTGCGTTGTAGGTTCGTTGTCGTTCGACGGTCCTGAACAAGCTGAGCGTCCGGCAGCGGCGGCTTCCCGGTGGGAGCCGTCTTGGTGCAATTTCAAGGACATTGACCTGTCGCCTCGCGAATCCTAGCGAGATTCAGACGAGGTCAACGGTACGTTTAGCGGAGAAGAATCTGCTCCGGCATCCGCTGCGAGAACAGGTCAATGTGAAGCACCAACTGGTGGATCTGGCTGGAACCGACCTTCTGCTTGGTTTTCGCGTCCCAAAGGCCTCTGGTTGCACGGCAGCATCCGGACAGCAGCGCAACCAGCAGCAGCGTCAGACACGACACGGACCATTCCCGCACGAAGGTATCCGCGCATTGCGCGAATCGCGCCACCGCCGCTGCGCCCCGCTGGAGTTCGCGCAGGATCACGCCCACATCTCCTACCGGTGCGCGAGGCACTTTCCTCCTCCATCGATCCCAGCCGATGGCCAGCGCCGCGCCAGCCAGGACAGGCCACAGCGCCCCGGGCGCGAGCGCGTCGGGCAGCGTGCCAACCGGGATGTGCAGATACAGCACTCATAGCCCGATCAGCGAGGCCAGCACCATGGCGAACCAGGTGAGCGGTGCGGGGACGCGGGCATGGGCATCCGTCGATCAGCCCCTTCGTGCCGATCAACGCCAGAATGCCCAGAATCGCGACGATACCGAGCGGCCGGTTGAACACCAGCAGCGCTGAGCACCACGCCGATCAGGCCCAGCGGCATCACCGCAACCTCCATGGCCAGACGCCGGAAGCACACCAGCAGCACCATCATGCTCGTGAACATCAGCACGATCATGACCGGCACCACCGCAAAGACCGACGTCCGGGAGATCGCGCTTTCCTCGAATAGGCCGCTGGTTTCGACCCGGTAGCCGCCCGGCAGCTTCGCCTTGAACGCGTCGATCTTCGGTGCCACCGTCGCGACGACTTCGTCGGACACGCCGACCAACATAATTTATATGAACGCCCCCGATGCGCCAGTTTTTCTTGTGTGTTGATTCGACACGTTTCGCAACGAGAACCCGATCGACATCGCGGCCAGCCTCATTCGCTGCGGGCCCCGATGAAATCCGCTGACTCGTCCCTCATTTGTCGCACGAGCTCAACGCTCGAATTATGCTTCAAGTTCAGCGAGTCACGGTCCGACCAGTCTTGTCATCACGCTCGATTGCCAACGCAACCTTTCGACGTCATTCGTCCAAGCTTTACTCTGTTGCTCGATCTATCAAGCTGACTTCGCTAGAAGTCAGAGGCCCCGTAGCTTGGATAGCAGGGTGGGGGGAAACCAAGCCTCTGAAGCCTATCGACAGGCATTTCCTAGGGGAATGCGCGAGTCATCGGGCCGTAACAAAAGTGAACGTAGATGTGGCCTCGAAAATGAAAAGCTCCGAGGGCCGAGCCCGCAACCGTGAGGGTGAAGGCAGCATGGGTAGCGGAATTCTGACCGATACGGCTATTCCACTTCGGCGGGGTGGAAGCGACGGCACGAAGACAAGGACATGCTGAGCAACTGGAGAAGCCCTCCTCGCCCCGGCGCGAAATCGCCGGAGCAAGGTAGGTTCTATAACCGGCGAACCCGGGAAGTGGACCGAAGGCGAGAGGGTGGCGGATGGGCCCGTAGTAGCCGTGAAACCGGGTAACGCTGGTGGAGCGAAGGGGCCCTGCTGTTTGTAACTTCCTCGACAACATGGGAGGCAAGGACGAGATGACAAAGGCCAGTGTCGAACAAATGCGACACCGTTCCACGTGCCGCCAGTTTGCTTTGTATTTCACTGATTATCGAAGGTCTTCACCTCCCTACAGTCAGTTAATCTCACCGGTCGCTGGAACCTCGCTTGCGCTCAGCGGACACTGATCATACCCACTCGCATTCACTGATGGCATATAAATTGCCTCAAGGTAAGCCGACGACGTAACCGATACACCTATACATAGTCAAGGCCAAACATCCATGCAAAAAATTGTCACCATCTTTCTGCTTCTAATTTCCTACTGCACGTTGCTATCGGCTGCTGACAACCAGGGGAACGGAACCATACCCCCCCCCTTTCCTCTTACCCCCTCAGACTTTCAGCGGGCTCTCACAGTTCGTTATCAATACTCGGATAAAATTGTCAATTTCGTCGATACCCCCCCTTTCTGGCTTTCGCCCGAGACCCTTGCCTACCGACGGACGACACATGGTGAGCGCCAGTTCATTAAACTCAATATCAAAACTGGGAAGAAGCAACCAGCTTTCGATCATGGCCGCCTTGCCGAAGCATTAAATAAGGCGGCCTCCTCGAATTTCCGAGGCAATTCGCTGCCCTTTGACCGCTTCGAAATCGGACAAGACGGCAACCAGTTGCTGTTCTCCATTGGTTCCGTTCAGTGGAGTTGTGATCTTTCAAGCTACATCTGCACTAGGATCTCTCAGGGCGAAATCTTGCCATTTCATAACGACTTCACGCCAACGGCTGCAAGCGATAGTCGAATCACAATCGATTCACCGGACGGCAAGTGGAAAGCATATATCAAAAACTCCAACGTCTTTCTAATGAGTAAGGACGGATCCGTAAATGTACCGTTAAGTTGGGACGGGACAGAAGCGAACAATTACGTCTTCTCATCCCTAAAGTGGTCCCCTGACTCCAATCACCTCGCAGGTTACCGTGTCGCCTTCGGCCAACCGCGTCAAATCGTGCTTGTCAATTCCTCAGCAACAAACCATCAAGCCAGGTATGAGCCAATAGAGTATGCCAAAGCGGGAGATATTCTTCCGCGACCGCAACCGGTACTATTCGACATAGTCAACAAGCGCATGATCAATATCGACAATGCTTTGTTCCCGAATCCTTTTGACCTTTCCAAAATTAATTGGCGGAAGGATGGGGAAGGCTTTACATTTGAGTACAACCAACGCGGCCATCAGCTCTACCGAGTAATCGAGGTGGAGGCCGCCACCGGCCGTACGCGCTCTTTGATCGATGAGGTCAGCTCCACGTTCGTCGATTATACAGATTTAAGAAATAACCAAATAGATTCCGGAAAATACTTTCGCTACAATGTTAATGATGGAGAGGAAATTATCTGGGCATCCGAACGCGATGGATTTGAACATCTGTACCTCTTTAATGGCCGTACCGGTGTTTTAGAAAACCAAATCACCAAAGGTGACTGGATTGTCCGCGCGGTGGACCACATCGATCCAGTCAGAAGGGAAATTTGGTTTGAAGCAAGCGGAATGAATGTCGGCGAGGACCCTTATTTCGTTCATGCCTACCGAATTGGCTTCGACGGAAAGGGGCTGACATCACTTACGCCAGAACCGGCCAATCATCACATCGAGTTTTCTCCTGACGGTAGCTTCTACGTCGACCTCTGGTCGCGTATCGACCTTCCCCCACGCATGGCGCTTTTCCGGTCTAGCGACAACGCTAAACTGATGCAGATCGAGAGCACCGACATCTCCCAACTCGAATCTAATGGATGGAGAGCACCAATCAATTTTGTTGCCAAAGGGCGCGATGGTAAGACCGATATCTGGGGAATCATTCATCTACCAAATAGATTCGATCCACATCTGAAGTATCCTGTGGTGGAGGATATATATGCCGGCCCGCAAGGCTCTCGCGTCCCAAAGTCATTCACAACCACAACAGAGCCCCTTACTCAGTTGGGTTTTATCGTTGTGCAAATCGACGGAATGGGCACTAACAACCGTTCACGCCTTTTTCATGACGTCGCGTGGAAGAATCTGAAAGATGCAGGCCTTCCCGATCGCATTCTGTGGCATAAGGCGGCTGCCTCTCTATATCCCTGGTACGACATCTCGAATTTAGGAATCTTCGGTACATCAGCTGGCGGCCAGAACGCCATTGATGCACTGCTATTCCATTCTGACTTCTATAAGGTTGCGGTAGCCAACAGTGGTTGCTATGACAACCGTATGGACAAGATATGGTGGAACGAACAGTGGATGGGCTGGCCCGTCGGCATTGAATACTCACAGTCCTCTGCCATCGACAATGCCGACAATCTACACGGCAAACTTATGCTTGTTGTGGGCGAAATGGACCACAATGTCGATCCGGCCTCCACCTTTGCGCTCGCCGACAGTCTCATTAAGGCGGGAAAGGAATTCGAAATGGTCTATGTGCCTGGTGCTGATCATGGAGCCCCCGGTATCTTCACCGAGCGCAAGCTCATGGATTTCTTCGTTCGCAATGTTTTCGGACAAGATCCGCCTAATTGGAATGCCATATCGACGCGTTTTCCGTCGAGTTGATGACCCTTTATACTGATCGCCGTGGCATTGAGTTCGTAGGATTTTTGTATGGTCACATTCAATCGCTTACGTTGGGCTTAGGACTGCTATTGCTTGCCTTCGTTGAACGCAAGCCCGCAAGATTCGTGTGGGAGACCGGCGCAGTGTCATCGCTGGTCGCTGAGCGTCGCCGTCGTTCAGGCGCCACGCCGAAAGCAGTGGGGTCAATGCCTTTGCGCGTTGGCGATCGTACTCGCTCTGGCGCTTGAAAAATTTCTCGCCTCAGCGGTCTTGGACCTGAGGATTGAAAGTGGCACGGCCATTGGGATGCCAACGAGATCATTCGCTTGTAGGGGTTATAAGCTGGAACCGCCGATTTTTTCGAAATTCTTCGGGTTCAATAGGTTAGCGGCTATTTTCGGGCGGCAAAGGCCTGATCCATATCCCTCGCACGCTGGATTTCGTCGCCATGCAGGTACATCGATGTCGTCGCGATCGATGCATGGCGCAGGTTGTCGCGCACGCTGGCCAGTTTGGCCCCGCTAGCGAGCGCGTGGCTCGCGTGACTGTGGCGCATCCAGTGCGGATTCGCGCGGCGCAATTTTTCGGCAGCTACCGGATGATCGGCCTCGATCACGTCGGCTGCCTGTGCGAAGAAGCGGCGCATGACGCGCCCCAGACGCGAACCCGCGATACCCGCGTCGCCGTCTTCGCCCAGACTCGCGACCAGTGATGTCTTCGGGTTACAACGTTGTGGCGTGACAGGCAGGCGTCGCTGTGCAAGGTACTGATCGAGCGCAGTACGCGCGAGCGGCGGCAGTGCCACCTTGCCGGGCTTGCTGCCCTTGCCGACCAGATGCAGCCAGTGATCACCGTGCCCGTCCACGCGGATGCTGCCGAGCTCGGCGCCGACCAGTTCGCTCGCGCGCAGACCCGTCGCGTAGCCGAAGTCAAGCAGGACGCGCAGCCGCTGCGCCGCTGGCTCCGACCAGCCATAGGACGTAAGCGGTAATTTCAGCACACCGAATAAAGAATCGTTTGCGACAGACGAGCAAGCGCAGCCGTACCGCGATGGTCGGGGTCAACCGGCGATATCCGCGTCGAGGTGATGAGCCTGCGCGTGAGCCAGCATGCCGACGCGCATTCAGTTCGTCAGCCGGTCTCTTCCTTTTCCTTTTGTTGCCGGGCGTAATTGAACGGCAGAAGGTCGGTTACATCTGCGTCCGGCACACGCTGCGGCGTTGCCGCAACCGGTGTAGCGCCAGCACGGCCTGCTGGGCCTCTGTCTTCACGGCGACGCGCTTGCAGAGCATCTGCGTGGCCATCCCGATCGCACGAGCGTCGGCGGCATCACTCTTGAGCGGAGTTGCAATGGAGGGCGCTGGTGGCGCAGTGACAAACCGTCAGGAAGCAACGCCGCAACGGTGGCGCTCTCGGAACTGAGGTTCGCGGCGGCACAGGCGCGGCGATCGGCGGACAAAGATGTCAGGAAATTCGTGTGCTGAGGCCGGTATGAAGTCTCAGCTGATGGCGGTGTTGAATCGCTCGCAGGATGGCGACCTGATTGACTGCTTGCCGGCAAGTGATAGGTGGCATATTTCCAATCCTTGTCGATGGTGCGCAAGGCCAAGCGCAGCAGTTTGGTGGCGGCTCTTTGTTCTTGACCGTTGCCTTCGCCGCAGATCTTCAGCCGAAGCTCGTCGAAATACACGATCGAAGCCATGACTCTCGGCGCGCCCGGGCGAGAGCGGCAGCATCCGATCCTCGCGATCCAGCGCCTGGATGGCTGTTTTCTCGTCGACGCAGAACACCACCGCGTGCAACGGCGGATTGAGGTACAGCCGGACCGCGTCGGCTGCCTTCGCCTCAAAGTCAGGAGGTGCTGGCCGAAGTCGCGCAGTGGCAACAACGTCCGCTCGAGGCGATGTGGCATCGGCGCAGCCACGCGGAAAGGAGATTCACGTGATCTGCGACAACGTGAGCTGCCACAAAACCGACGCTGTTCAAACATCTCTGGCTGACCACCCGAAGATCTCGATACATTACACGCCCACGTATTCGTCATGGCTGAATCAGGTCGAGAGCTGGTTTGCCCGCATCCAGCGCGACGTCATTGCGCGTTGCGTATTCACCAGCACCAAGGATCTCGACAAAAAGCTCGTGCGTTACATAGGTCAATAAGAGGTGGCCTCATTCGTTCGGACAGGATCCGCGAGTTTTTAAGTGGAATCGCAGAGGCAATCAAGCTGCCGATTTTATCGCTGGCAGCGTGGCGAAGTACGCTTCATCCGGTGTCTGATCGGCCAGCCGAGAATGAGGCCGATTCTGGTTATACCAGTTCAGGTAGTTGCCGATTGAGCGGCGAGCGTGGCTGACCGAGTCGTAGGCTTTCAGATAGTTGAGTAGCCCAGCGGAATCGCACCGCCAGGCCCTCCCAGAACTGTACGTGAGCCTCTCGACTCATACAGCTCCTATCGTCCAGCCGTGGCTCCGAGCGTCCAATGCGCGAAGAGGGTCGGGCGCTGCGTTTTAAGACGCCGCAACCAATCCCACGCCCGCAGTTTGTGCGTTCGGAGTTTCTTGTATTTGCGCTGGGCCCAACGCACAATGAACGAATCCAGTGTACGCAAAGCCCCGCGAAGCGCAGAAGGCCGGAACCGCCCGTAGTAGCGAACCCAGCCCAGAAGCACGGGCTGCGTCCATCGAGCGACTTCGGCAAGTTCAAGATCATTGCGACTGTGCAGCCGCCATCGACGCATTCGCAACCGCATCGACTTGGCCGCCTTGTCGCTTACCGCAGGAGCGAAGCTAACGAACAGTGTTCCAGATCGACTCATTGAACTCCGCGGCCGAAAGCAGTAGCCCAGGAAATCAAAGCGTTGCACCGGATAGCTGCCGCGTCGGTTGTCGTCCTTGCAGTAGACGATTTTCGTCTTCTCCGGGTGAAGCTGTAATTTGCAAGCCGCAAGCCGGGCATCGAGCTCCGCTCGTAATTGCCTAGCCTGCGCCTCGCTCTTGCAGTGGCAAATGACATCGTCGGCGTAACGCTCAAACAGGACGCCGGGATAGTTCCGTGACATCCATTGATCGAACGCGTAATGCAAGAACAGGTTAGCCAATATGGGACTGACAGCCCCGGCAACAACATAGCAAACTCGCGGGTAAGATGGGGCCTTCGCATATCGAGGGAGTGTCTGGCGCCATGGTCCAGAGAATGTCCTGCCAGTAATGCGGTTCTCGTGCTTGAGGCCGTTGCTCCCGCTAACCGGGAGCCCAGTCGATGACACGGGGACGACGCAAACACTGGCGAGTGCGTCTCGCTTTCGAGCCGAACCGCTATTCCAGCGAACAACTGGAGAAGGCCTACGACCAGCTCAGTCCGATTGATGCCCGAAGCACGAGGCGCGCATCGGAAGCAAGGCCAGCAACGGCGAAAGCTATGAAGCGAGGGAAACGATGAGCAACGTTGCCATGGTCGCGCTTTACGCGCGAGTGTCATCCGAGCAGCAAAGCAAACGCGGCACGATAGACAGCCAGATCGCCGCATTGAAGGAACGAATTCAGGCCGACGGGGCGCAGATTGTGGAGGACATGTGTTTCGTCGATGCTGGGGTGAGCGGTGCAACGCTGGTCAGGCCGCAATTGGAGCGCCTGCGCGACGCCGCCGCGCTCGGGACGGTCGATCGGCTGTACATCCTCGCGCCAGACCGCCTGGCGCGCAAATATGCGCACCAAGCCCTGCTGATGGAGGAATTCTCCTCGTGCGGCGTACAGGTCGTGTTTCTCAATCATGCAATTGGCACGACGCCGGAAGAATCACTGCTGCTGCAGATGCAGGGCATGATAGCGGAGTACGAGCGGGCAAAAATCGCAGAGCGTCACCGCCGCGGCAAGCTTCACGGTGCGAAACGCGGTACCGTCAATGTGCTATCAGGGGCGCCTTACGGCTACCGCTATATCCGAAGACAGCTCGACGGGACGCCAGCCCGGTACGTCATCGAACTGCCGCAAGCCGCCACGGTGAAAGCGATCTTCGAGTGGGTCGGGCTGGAGCGCCTGAGCCTCGGAGAAGTGATACGTCGGCTTGGCGAGGCCGGTACCGTGACGGCATCGGGCAAGCCGTACTGGGATCGCAGCGTGGTATGGGGCATCTTGCGTAATCCGGCGTACATGGGGCGGGCTGCGTTTGGCAAAACGCAGGCGTGCGATCATCAGGTGCGCGTGCGTGCCCAGCGTCACAGCGCCGACGTGCCCAGGAAACCGTATTCAGCGAAACGCGCGGACCGGCAGCAGTGGATCGAAATTCCGGTGCCGGCAATCGTCAGCGAAGCACTGTTCGAAATCGTTCAGGAGCAGCTTGCCGAGAACCGCAAGCTGGCACGCCAGCGCCGGGATAATGCGCCGCTTCGCCTGCTGCAGGGGCTCACTGTTTGTGGACAGTGCCGTTACGCCTACTACGCGAAGAAAGTGAGCAAGTCGGCGGCCAAGGGACATCAGCGAGACTATGCCTATTACCGCTGCGTTGGAACCGACGCCTACCGGTTCGGCGGCGAACGTATCTGCGACAACCTGCAGGTACGGACAGACAAGCTCGATGAGCTGGTATGGCATCAGGTTGTGGAATTGATCAGGCATCCAGATCGACTGAAAGAAGAGTATGAACGTCGACTCGACGTGATGGAGCGTAGCGAAAAGCGCGGCTTCGATACCGGCAGTCTGGAAAAGCAGCGGCTTCAGCTCGAAAAGAGCAAATCGCGACTGATCGACGGCTACTCCGACGGTATCATCGACAAGGCTGACTTCGAGCCAAGGATGCAGCAGTTGAAGAGTCGGCTCGAACAGATTGAACAGCAGATCCAGGAATCACGGCGCCACGGCGCGATGCAAAGCGAGCTGTTTCTCGTCATTAACCGGCTTGAGGAGTTTGCAGCCGCCGTCACTGAAAAGCTGGATGCGATTGATCTTGAAACGAAACGCAAGATCGTTCTGGGCCTGGTCAAGCGCGTAGAAATCCACAAGGACGAGATCGTCGTCGTGTTCCGTGTCGATCCGCAACCGCCGGTTCGCGGCAGCGAAAATTCGACCGACTCAGACGCAGGAGAGAAAAGTATGCAACATTGTAGGAGGCGTAATAACTGCCCCTTGCGGTGTCCCCCGATCCCGCATTACCAAGGCGCCATCGGGCATACAAACCGGTGCGACTAGCCATCTCTCAACGTATAGAAGCACCCACTTGCAGTTCGTATGCCGTCGCAGCGCGCGCATCAGAAGTTGATGGTCGATATTATCGAAGAAGCCTTTAATATCGAGATCCAGCACCCAGTCCGCGCGCCAGCAACGCTGACGCGCAACTGTGAGCGCCTGATGCGCTGAGCGGCCCGGTCGAAAACCATACGAATCATCATGGAACACTGGCTCCAGGATGGGTTCGAGATATCGCCGTACCACCATCTGCGCGATGCGATCTGACACGGTTGGTATTCCTAACGGCCTAGTCTTACCATCAGCCTTTGGAATTTCAACGCGCCGCACGGGAGGCGGAACATAACTTCCCGAGGACAGCCGGTTCCAGAGTCGATAGAGGTTATTACTCAGGTCCTCCTCAAGCTCGGCAACCGATTGACCATCGACGCCCGCCGCGCCGTGATTTGCCTTCACCCGCTTGAACGCTTCCCACACTTCGCGTTTGGAAATATCAAACGGCTTTGCCTTATCCATGCGAGTCCTCCCCTGGCGGGTTGCTCGCACGGTCAAGCCAGACGACGGCGTTCCTTCGGTCCAGCCCCATTACAGAGCCTTCAACCCTACTACGAACGCCTCCGCCCCTGTGCCCCGCATCGGTACTCTCACCCTTGCGGAGGCTATCCGCTTGGATTTCTCCCTTAGCATCGGGGCGACAGGTTCCTACGTTCCTTATCAAAGCCTGGATCAAGATCACGCCGCCTTCATGCCGGAAGCCAGTTGGGCAGTAAGCAGGTTAGCCCCCAACCTTTGGTGCGGGATAGAGATCCGGATCCCGGTTTCGACTCCAGTTCGTACGTTTCGACACGTCATCAGCGGTTCACTCGCGTTCGTCTTCCTGACCCTCACCTGACGGAGTCGAGCCCCGCCTTTTCCATCAACGCTCACCACGCGAGCTCTTAACTCGCGCAGCTTGTGGTGGTTTGAAGCCTGCTCCTGCAAGCCGACTCCGAGGGGCCCGCCCTCATCTTTGATAAAGCATCGCAACGGCCCGGACTTCGAACCATCGCGTTCGTAGCACACGACCTCTTCGTATTTGACGCTGCGCCACACCCGTTCAACGAACACGTTGTCACGCCAGGCACCCTTTCCATCCATGGACAGAAGAACGCTCCGGCTGAGCACCGCGTCGGTGAATTCGGTTGCGGTGAACTGGCTGCCTTGATCCCTGTTGACGATCTCAGGCAGGCCGTATTTCGCAAATGCTTCCTCCAGCGCCTCGACAGCATGGCAGCTCTCCAGCGTGATCGCCACCCGGTGTGCCAGCACCCGACGGCTCGCCCAGTCCACGACAGCCGTCAGATATACGAAGCCGCGCGCCATCGGGATATAGCTCGTATCGAGCGCCCAAACCTGATTGGCCCGGTCGATTTTCCGGTTGCGAAGCCTTAATGCCTTCGCGACGCAGCAGCCGTACCAGCATTCGCGCCCCCGCAAACGGATGCTCGAGGTGAAGCTCGTCAATCCGGCGCATCAAATTTCAGATCCGCTTCGTTGACCCCACGTGATTGGTAATAGGCGCTCGACCGGCTGATGCCTAACAGCCGCGCCTGCTGCGTCCACCGGCAGGGCGTGATCACGATCGATCATCGCTTTACGCCCAGCAGTCCCGCCTTGCTGAGCGCGCTTTCTAAAAAATCACCTTCACGTCGACTGGCGGTGCCGATGGCGCCGAGTTGCCCGTGTCGAACACATCGGCAACCCGCTCCTGCAGTTGCTTCTTCCAGTCCGTAATCTGGTTCGGATGGACATCAAACTGCTGGGCCAGCTCTGCCAGCGTCTTGTCCCCCTTGAGCGCTGCCAGGGCCACCTTTGCCTTGAACGCTGGTGAGTGGGTCCGTCGGTTTCGTTTCGTCATCTTCTGGTTCCTTGTTGCCGGCCATTATGGCCGACTCACGCCCCAGCTTTCCACTCAACGTACTGTCCGAATTCTCGAAGCCACCTCTATACAACAAGCAGGCGCTTCCATTGAAATGGAAGTACACCGACCCATCGCGGCGAATCCGGTGCAATTCAACACAACAACGCGACGAAATCGCCGCCGATGTTAAGCGGTTGGTTGTTACCACTTCTTTTGCCAGTCCTGACAAAAATGCCGGGAGTCGGAGGCAGAACCGCCGCCAGACCCTCGCCGAGGCCTTGCATTAACCATTCAATTCGGCAGGTCACTTGGCGACCCACCTGGCGTCGCACCAGTTTCCCGGCGTTCAGGCTCCTCTATCCGTGCCGAGCCCCCGTCCAAGCGCTGCAACAACGTGCTCGGCGACTTGCTTCTATCGACCCTCGTCGCCTTAGAGACCTATCTTACGGCCCTCTCTACGCACGCAAAGTCCAGCAGTCCAAGCGACAAAACCAAGCGCTCATTTCACTGGCACGGCGACGCTACGACGTCCTGTTCGCCATGCGACGGGACCTTTTCCGAACACAAGTCAGCCCTTAACGCTTGATGAACCGCATAGGGGGGCATCCCAACATGAAAACCAAGACATCGATCTACTGGCGACGCATCTTGTCGAGATCGAATAGATTCAGGGTTGACCCGCCCTGACTTGGGCCTACCGGCTTCTGCGGCACGACCGGGTCGTCGTCGTCCTTCATCAGGTTGTTGTCCTGACGATACGCGCCCTGCACACCTTGAATATAGTCGTAGCGGTTCGACGTGACAGCCTGCGCCTTATCCCGATCGTCTATGATGACCGGACGCAGGAATATCATCAGATTCGTCTTTTCGCGGCTCTTCTGCTCCGAACGGAACAGCTGGCCGATCCACGGCACGTCGCCTAGCAGCGGCACCTTGCTGTTGCCGTTCGCGTACCCATCTTTTATCAGGCCGCCGAGCACGATGATCTCGCCATCATCGGCCAGCACCGTCGACTGCACCGAGCGCTTGTTGATTGTCACGCCGCCCTGATTGTTCGTCGATGCCGAATCGACGGACGAAGCTTCGGCATAGATTTGCAGCTTTATGATGCCACCGTCGGTGATCTGCGGCTTCACGTGCAACACGATCCCGACATCCTGTCGATCGAACGTGTTGAATGCGGTCACGGACGTTGCGGCATTCGCGGTCGGCGTGGCGTATGAACCCGTCACTACAGGCACGTTCGAGCCAACGACGATCTTCGCCTCTTCGTTATTGAGCGCGATGAGGTTAGGTGTCGATAGGACGTTCGCGTCGCTCGACTGCGACAGCGCCTGCAACAGCCCCCCGAGACCGAACACGTCGCCGAAGCGGTGCAGCAGGCCTACGTTCAGGCCGTTGTTCAGCAGGTCCGCGCCCTTCGTCGCGAGCGCTGCGGCGGGGGCGTTCGCGATGATCGCCCCCTGCGCAGTCAGGTTCACGATGCCCTGGCTGCCGTTGGAATTGAAGTTGGAGCTGCCGTAGAGACCGTTGTTTCCACCATTCGAAAGCAGCGCACCCTGCCACTGGATGCCGAGGTTCGCGTTTGTCGTCGCCGACAGTTCGACGATTAACGCCTCGATATATATTTGCGCGCGGCGGACGTCAAGCTGATCGATCACGCTGCGCAGATTGCCGTAGACGGCGTCCGACGCGGTAATGATCAACGAATTCGTCTCCGGATCGGCCTGGATCATCCCGCCGGGCTGGTTCTCTTCACTGTCACCGCCTTCCTTTTCGCCAAGAAACGCCGCGTTGTTACCTTGACCGCCGTTGTTGCCGCCGCCTGCAAGTCCATTGCTTCCCATCGACGAGAATGACGAACCGCCCAAGGATCCGCCTGGCAGTGGGGGCTGGCCCGGCGTGCCCGCCGACGAGTCCATGTTTCCTTGGTTGAACGAGTTCGCGGCACCACCGCCCACTGTGGACATCAAATCATTGCCGCCCTTGCCGAGCATGCCGCGCAGCGTCTTCGCAAGACGCCCGGCATCCGCGCCCCGCAGTTGCACAACGTGGATGTTACCGGGCCGCCCGGTTGCCGCATCAAGCTGCTTCGCCAGCGACTTCGCCCCCGCGAGGCGCGCTGCGTTCGACGCTCGCAGCATTAGCGAATTCGTGCGCGGATCGGCCTGCACCAAGACTTTCAGCGTCGCATCCGTATTGCCGATCGACCCAAGGTCGAGCATCTTGGTCATCTGCGTCGCAACGTCGGTCGCATTCGCGTTCTTCAGTTCCACTACCTGCACCTGCTGGCCGGCCGCAGAATCGACGCCCGCGATGATCTGCGCAATGCGGCGGACGTTATCAGCGTAGTCCGTGACGACGATCGTATTATTCGATGGATAGGCCGCAACCATATTGCTCGGCGAGATGAGCGGACGCAGCACTGGCAGGAGGTTGTTCGCCGATTCGTTCCTGAGGCGAAAGATCTGGGTGACGACCTGATCGCCGTGTGCCGAAGGCGCATTTCCAATGTACGTCGGCACACCCTCCACTTTCGCGTCCGCTTCGGGCACGACCTTGAGCACACCGTGATCCTGCACCAGCGAGAAACCCTGCATTCGCAGCGCAGACTGCAGAGTTTTCAATGCTTGATCCTCGGAAACAGGGTGCTCAGAGACGAGATTCAGCCGCCCTTCGACGCGCGGGTCAACAATGATCGTCTTCCCTGTCGCCGCGCCGACCGCCTTGGCGACCTGATCGATGCCGGCATCGACGAAATTGAGCATCACATCTGCCTGCGCGGTATGGGCGGTAATCAATCCAGCCAGCAGTAATGCGGTTGCGATGCGACGTAAAGCCATACGGTTTGTTCTTGTTAGGTTAACAGTCTATGTGGATTTGCCGGCAGTTGAATCAACACGCACAGCGCATTTACGTTGTGGACAGCTGCCGCTTTGTTCGCAAGTCGTCGTCAAACTTCAGCAGGACCGCATGAGGGGAAACACGATCGCTACGCATGCAACGGTGGGAAGCAATCAGTTGCACGGCAGGCCATGGCCGCCACATTGCAGAAGAACGAACGGCGTGGCGATGAACAGCGACGTCAAGAGGCCTTGGCAGACCATGGAACAGCGCGCCCATCCGCCTCATCATCACGATGCAGTTGAGGCAGCCGAGCTGCTGAGCCGATTCCGACCACCAGCTCGGTGAACGAGGTGGTCAAATATCCTGACCGTCGCTACACGGAGCCGCCCTACGACGCAGATGGCGACTGCTATTGCGAGACCGCCTTAGCACACTTTGACCGGTTCGAAGTAGACAGGGCCATCCTTGCGAGGACACACGGACAATGGCAATCCAGCGCGGCCGCCGCATCACGCTCTCGAGCTCCAAGCTCGCGAACAAAAAAGGCATCGGAGGCGCGCTGAACTAGCTTGTCACGGGCCGCGACAACTCCGCGCACGCTGGATTCGACAGATCGCCGTGTGCCACCAGCGCAAACCCTGTGGCAATGCAATCCGCTTGGACGGCGTCCAACTCCGCGCTCGCACCTAGCCCCGTGGCAACGATGTACGAATCGTAACAGCGCGGGTTCGTTCCGTATAAGTCGCTATTTTTTTTGGATGCATCAAGCACATTTATGAGTCGCGATTTGTGCCAAAAGCGAGCTTACGTTGGCAAGGGCGGTTAGGTTAGGGAACTTAAGGAAAAGCCGAAATAGGTGATCACGGCCACCGGTATTCCATCCGCCGTTGGCGCAATAAGAGGTGTTAACAGAATGACTTTTGCTGGTGTCGCCAACATATGATGCAGCAGCGGAAAGCCTTGTGGATGGAAGCGAGTTGTTCGAAGCGGATGCGCGGTCGGCGGAAGTTGTGAAGCCGCGAGATGGTCCGCTCAACAACCCAGCGTGTTTTGCCTAGCCCACTACTATGTAGGCAGACCACGTCGAGCGATTTCGGTTGCAATGCCGGCAGCATGCAGTGGACGTCGATATTTGTCGTGGTCGTAGCCTCTGTCGCCCTGAACGAACCGAGGCTTTGATATGGTCTGCCATGCTTGGCCGGAAATGCCTCGACCAGCGCTTGAAGTTGAGTGACGTCATTGCGGTTCGCGACGGTCAGAATCACCGCGAGCGGGATACCCTGCGCTTCGGTGATGGGATGGTGCTTTGAACCGGGTCGCGCGCGGTCTGTGGGATTTGGTCCTGTTTTTGACCTGAGCCCACAGCGCGGATTGAACAGGAATCGACGATGACGCGAGGCCAGTCGATTTGCTCGGCTGCGCGCAATCGCCCAAGCAGCACCTCGTGCAAATGCTCCCACACGCCAGCGGCTTGCCAGTCACGCAGGCGCCGCCAGCAACGCATGCCGCTGCCGCACCCCATCTCTCGAGGTAGCAGGTCCCAACGCAGGCCTGTCTCTAAGACGAAGAGAATGCCGGTGAGCACCGCACGATTGTCGAGCGGCTTGCGCCCCGGATAACGGGTTCGCCGTGGTTTGAGAGGGGGCAGCAGCGGTTCGATGAGTGCCCACAGTTCGTCTATATGAGCGCCTCCCTTTGCACAAGGTCCGTATGTTCAATCCTGACAGGATGGGTTGCTGCTCTATATCCGGGCTTGTTGCAGCCTACGGCCGCGGCCCTCTATGAAATCCGCTGACTCGACCCTCATTCGTCAAGCGAGCTCGAGGCTCTACGAACTGTCCAGGTTGTCGGGTAAGCGCGCGCTGTTGCCAGCACGCGCTCCCCTAAGAACCGGACAGGCAAGTCACCTCGCATCCGGCTCAAGCCATGCTTCAGCACCATGGACTGGCACCGGGCAGCCTGACAGAACGTTTTGAAGCTCGACGACGAGCAAAGTAAGTCGTCCATTCCGGGTCGAACGGATCAGCTGGTCCACGGACCTTTGCATGGCGCGTAATCGCGACCGTTGAAGCACGAAAGAGCCAAGCATCGCCGCTGCTACTGGCGGCCAGCCCCCTCGTTGCAAAGTTCCAAGACCTTTGTCCGTTCGCGCGGAAGTAACGCTGCTTAACCCATCGTGCTCCCTTCGTGGGGTGTCTGCGTTTCGCCCACTTCCAGAGCAGGCGCCAGATGTGCGAGTCTATCAATGAGAAGGTTGCTTTCGCCACGATGTGACGATGGTACATGGCCCAGCCCCGTATGACAGGGTCGAGTTGTCGTATCAGCATCTCTTGCGTGACGCTCGCGTTACCCTTGATGATCTCCCGGACCTTGTCAAGCAGCGATTTAATACTCTTCTTCGCTGGCATGATCAGCAGCTTGCTGCCGTACTTGCGCACGTTCTGCCCAAGGAACTCGAATCCTTCCGATATGTGCGTGATTCGCGTTTTCTCCTCCGACAGTTCCAGCCCGCGATCCGCCATGAAACGTCGGATCGCGGGAAGAACGCAGGATTCGAGTACGTCTTTCGACGCACAGGTCGCCACGAAATCATCGGCGTACCGGATGACGTTGAGTTTGAATTTTTGGCGCGCGAGTGCCGTTGCACCGACACTCGCATAGACTGCCGCCTCCAACCCGTCTAACGCCATGTTCGCGACCACGGGCGAGACAGCCCCGGCAACAACATAGCAAACTCGCGGGTAAGATGGGGCCTTCGCATATCGAGGGAGTGTCTGGCGCCATGGTCCAGAGAATGTCCTGCCAGTAATGCGGTTCTCGTGCTTGAGGCCGTTGCTCCCGCTAACCGGGAGCCCAGTCGATGACACGGGGACGACGCAAACACTGGCGAGTGCGTCTCGCTTTCGAGCCGAACCGCTATTCCAGCGAACAACTGGAGAAGGCCTACGACCAGCTCAGTCCGATTGATGCCCGAAGCACGAGGCGCGCATCGGAAGCAAGGCCAGCAACGGCGAAAGCTATGAAGCGAGGGAAACGATGAGCAACGTTGCCATGGTCGCGCTTTACGCGCGAGTGTCATCCGAGCAGCAAAGCAAACGCGGCACGATAGACAGCCAGATCGCCGCATTGAAGGAACGAATTCAGGCCGACGGGGCGCAGATTGTGGAGGACATGTGTTTCGTCGATGCTGGGGTGAGCGGTGCAACGCTGGTCAGGCCGCAATTGGAGCGCCTGCGCGACGCCGCCGCGCTCGGGACGGTCGATCGGCTGTACATCCTCGCGCCAGACCGCCTGGCGCGCAAATATGCGCACCAAGCCCTGCTGATGGAGGAATTCTCCTCGTGCGGCGTACAGGTCGTGTTTCTCAATCATGCAATTGGCACGACGCCGGAAGAATCACTGCTGCTGCAGATGCAGGGCATGATAGCGGAGTACGAGCGGGCAAAAATCGCAGAGCGTCACCGCCGCGGCAAGCTTCACGGTGCGAAACGCGGTACCGTCAATGTGCTATCAGGGGCGCCTTACGGCTACCGCTATATCCGAAGACAGCTCGACGGGACGCCAGCCCGGTACGTCATCGAACTGCCGCAAGCCGCCACGGTGAAAGCGATCTTCGAGTGGGTCGGGCTGGAGCGCCTGAGCCTCGGAGAAGTGATACGTCGGCTTGGCGAGGCCGGTACCGTGACGGCATCGGGCAAGCCGTACTGGGATCGCAGCGTGGTATGGGGCATCTTGCGTAATCCGGCGTACATGGGGCGGGCTGCGTTTGGCAAAACGCAGGCGTGCGATCATCAGGTGCGCGTGCGTGCCCAGCGTCACAGCGCCGACGTGCCCAGGAAACCGTATTCAGCGAAACGCGCGGACCGGCAGCAGTGGATCGAAATTCCGGTGCCGGCAATCGTCAGCGAAGCACTGTTCGAAATCGTTCAGGAGCAGCTTGCCGAGAACCGCAAGCTGGCACGCCAGCGCCGGGATAATGCGCCGCTTCGCCTGCTGCAGGGGCTCACTGTTTGTGGACAGTGCCGTTACGCCTACTACGCGAAGAAAGTGAGCAAGTCGGCGGCCAAGGGACATCAGCGAGACTATGCCTATTACCGCTGCGTTGGAACCGACGCCTACCGGTTCGGCGGCGAACGTATCTGCGACAACCTGCAGGTACGGACAGACAAGCTCGATGAGCTGGTATGGCATCAGGTTGTGGAATTGATCAGGCATCCAGATCGACTGAAAGAAGAGTATGAACGTCGACTCGACGTGATGGAGCGTAGCGAAAAGCGCGGCTTCG
Organism: Paraburkholderia sp. BR14312; assembly: GCF_040948675.1. Lineage (NCBI taxonomy): Bacteria > Pseudomonadati > Pseudomonadota > Betaproteobacteria > Burkholderiales > Burkholderiaceae > Paraburkholderia > Paraburkholderia sp. BR14312. Next base: position 30,385 of record NZ_JBFPKI010000022.1, on the reverse strand, counting down.
ATACCGGCAGTCTGGAAAAGCAGCGGCTTCAGCTCGAAAAGAGCAAATCGCGACTGATCGACGGCTACTCCGACGGTATCATCGACAAGGCTGACTTCGAGCCAAGGATGCAGCAGTTGAAGAGTCGGCTCGAACAGATTGAACAGCAGATCCAGGAATCACGGCGCCACGGCGCGATGCAAAGCGAGCTGTTTCTCGTCATTAACCGGCTTGAGGAGTTTGCAGCCGCCGTCACTGAAAAGCTGGATGCGATTGATCTTGAAACGAAACGCAAGATCGTTCTGGGCCTGGTCAAGCGCGTAGAAATCCACAAGGACGAGATCGTCGTCGTGTTCCGTGTCGATCCGCAACCGCCGGTTCGCGGCAGCGAAAATTCGACCGACTCAGACGCAGGAGAGAAAAGTATGCAACATTGTAGGAGGCGTAATGATTCCGCCCTGGGGTGTACCCGCCCGCGTCTCAAACAAGGATCCCTCATCGATATATCCGGCTTCAAGCCATCTGCGCAGAACCGTCTTATCCATCGGGATGTGCATCAGAAGCCAGGAGTGACTGAAGTTGTCGAAACAGCCGCGAATGTCACCCTCCAGAATCCACTCCGACGAGGTACGTCTTGCCAGAGTGATGAAGCACTGCTCGATGGCGTCGGCAGTCGAGCGCTCGGGCCGAAAGCCGTAGGAATTCGGGTCCGCCAATGTTTCCGCAATGGGTTCCAGTGCGAGTTTCCATAAAGCCTGCATCGCACGGCACCGCATACATGGAATTCCTAACGGACGCTTCTTTCCATTACTCTTGGGGATGTAAACACGTCGCAATGGCATCGCGCGATAGCCTCGATGACGCAGTGACAACATCCCATTCCATCTGGCCGCCGGAGATAGCCAAATCCTGCCGTCCACCCCCGGCGTTCTCTTGCCGCGATTTTCCGTCACTCGCCTGACGGCCAACATCTTGCCGTTGTGCGAGCGGGTCAGCAGACGTTGCAAGGCTTTCGCCTTGCCCCATCGACCTTCCCGAACTGCCTTGGCGATACGCATCTGAAGCCGCTTCACCTCCGCCTCGATGTGTGACCAGTTCGCCTGGTCCCACTGTCGTGCGGCGTGCGAGGGCGCACCAGTGTCCGACACCATCGCGTCGTTCTCCGTCATCTGCCTTCCCTCGTGCAACGGTTAATCAAGATTCTCTCGCCATGAATGACCGCGCGGAAGTCTGCCCGCTTTCGCGTCGGGCAATGTCGCAGCCCGTATCCCGGCCATTACAGCCAGGCATTCGCTTTCTCCGCATTCCTTTACCCACCGCGCCAACAGCGTTCCTTACGGTTCGCCTGCCGTTAACCGGCAGCGCGATGGGCTTACCCTGTTCCGCGTGTATCTCCGGATGGTGCGGACCCGTCCTATGCGCCGGCGGCGTTCTGTCCATGATGGTCCATCACCAGAAGACCATACCTTGCCGCGTACCTTTTGGTGCAAGCCTCTCAGCACGTTTGGCTTGTTCCGTATAACAGCGCCTTCCAGACGTTCACGTGTGTTGGTCGTACCCATCCATCCCTTGCGCCTCTCCGCCTTCGTGCTGGCAGATTCCGCCTCACCTCACGGCTCGGCGTACCGCGTGACCGGTGGCTACGTTGTCCCCGAAGCTTCACACCGAGCCGTTACCAGCTCCGCATGTCCGGGTAGGGAACAGTTGATGGAACAGCCGGTTTCATCAGGTCATGCAGCCCCCGTGAAACAGAGATACATGCGACTTTGCAGGTCGCACTGGCGAGTCCCGGTCCGACATGTTTTGCCATCACTCTCAAGTGCCAGCGCAACCTTTTGACGTCCCATCCTCCGACTACAGAGCTGATTTCATGTGCGTTCGAAAATCGCTCAAACTGGCCTGGCGCTCACATATCCACTCCGATAGGAACAACCATGTGCGAGGATGGCCAAAATGGTACGGGCCATCTTGTCCGCCAGTGCAACGATCTCGACGTTCAGTGGCCGGCGCTTCTTCATCTGCTCGATTGCGCGGTTTGCGAAGTACGCGAGAAACTCCGCCCGTTTGATCGGCTTGTTGACGATTTCGCCGGTCTCTTCGTCCACGTGGTGTACCTGAAAGACTTTTTTTGCGATATCGACACCAACTGGCATAGGCTTCACCCGTCAGCATTGGTGAAGCTCAATACTCAGTCCATTCGCTCCGCCGCGTGAACTCCTCCCCCCCGCCGGGCCACCATTGGAGGGTAAAACTCTCTAAAGGGTTTTCCGCATCCTGCCACGTGCATTCCTTATCCGAAGCAGCAGCCAACACCGCCGCCCCGACCAGCGCAGCGACCATCAGAGCACCACACAGCACCCTCTTTAGCTTCTTCATAACTGCCCCCGTCGGTCAACGTTAATATCCCTAATGGTCTTCGTTTCATATCACTCTCCGTACTGCCCACCAAATCACATACATTACGCGATTCTTCCTGCAACCGACAGGGAAACGAATCAAATATACCTACGTCAATCGGAGTCGCCACTGATCCGCACATTCATTCCGGCCCAAAGCAACTGGAATATTCCGCACATTCCCCGCAGCTTGAGGCCCGGCAGACGTTCAACGCCTCGGTCCCGCAAAGTTCCTTGTAGAGAAACTTCTTCCACCTCATGCCGTGAACGTTCTTTTCAGCAAGCGCCGGAAACCAGTACTCGAGAAGCGCCGACAATTCGCCGCGCGAAGAAAGGCGCAACTCCTGCCACAGATGTTTTTTGCCTGCGCAAGCGTAGACCAGCGCGTGAGAAATGCAATTGATCTCGGTCGTTGTGCCTGCCCCCGGATTGGCGTGTGTCTTTAACAACATTACAAGATCGATGTCGTCATAAGACGGTCCTAGCTGTGAATCTGCAGCCGACGCGCCAAAGTAAAGACCCAGAGAACTCTCGGCATCAGGGAACCAGCGAGCAAGCATCCAGTGTGTCTCCGCTGCATCCAGTCCGGGGATAGGCAATCTTTCCGTACCGCCTTCGTCGAGCGCCGCCGCGAGCACACCGGCGACCGCAAGCACCGTCAAGTCGTCCGGGCTTTCCGCATGGCGCATTAACACCGCGTAGTAATCCATAGGAATTCTCGCTTGCTCACACTTGAGCCGCAGCATGTGTGTAGCACCCTTTCGGGCATATCTTCGCACATGCCGTGCAGCCAACGCAGAGACCTCGATGCGCAATTGTCATGACCTTCTTTTCATGCTCGTCCTCCTCTTCATCGTCATCATCCAGTGGAACATGATCGCCAGCTTCATCGATGCCTAACAGTTGAAGTACGCCGCGAGAACAAACCCGGAAGCATCGCCCGCAACCGATGCACTTTTGTTCGTCGAGTGAATCAACAAAGTGAGGTATCCAAGCCTCTCCGCTTGGGAGTATCACACTAAAAGGATGGCTCATTTGAAGGTCCGGAGTTTAATCGGAAGCCGAAACTGCGGTCTGACGTGCCTGCATCAACGCCGCATGCGCGTCGTGACAGCGTTGCGCGACTACCATTATCTGCTCCCAACCCGTTGGTAGATCTTCTGACAGATCATGCAGATCCATCTTGGCCTGCGTGGCCAACGCGTTGAGTTTTTTCAGGCGCGTCTTAAGTTCCCGCGAGTCGTTGCACATCATGTCCTCCTTATCGGACGACGCACTACAGGCGTCACTGGCAACAAGAACCGTCATACTAGGGAGATCGGTTTTAGCCAGGGGGCAACTCGTCATCCCCCGCAAAATCGTACGATGTGCCACGTTCCCTGGTGAGCTTCTTGCGCAACCACGGAGGCGGCGTGCCTTTCAGAACCCTGCTCAGCTTGATTAGAATCTCTTCGATCGGCAATGGCTGCGGCACCTTCACTGGATGGACCTTAAGCGCTACTACGCGCGCAGCCGCCGTACCGCCTATGGCCGCGACATACAAGATCGCGCAGTCGCGGATCACTTCGAGCTTCGGCGCAAGTTTCTCATCATCACCGTCCTGCATCAGCTTGTCGCCGAAATCAAAAATCTGTAAAAGTGAATGTCCTTCCGTCGTCACGTCGTATACCGCAATGCCTTTCGCCCAGCCAAAATGAGCGTCGACGTGCACTTTGTCCTGTGTCGCAAAGGCGATCTTCATGCGCTGGTCTCCTCATCAAGTTCAAGTTACGGCATGTAACACCCTTCTCTTAAACCTAACCCTGAACCGAAACATCAAGGCCGCCCGATGATTGCGCCAGTTTCCAGTCGCCGGGATGAGGTTGCGAGATCCTCTCGAACATAAGATTGGCAATCTCGAAAATAAGATTCATTGTGCCGCGATAACCTATCTGGCAACGATGGGCGTTGCCGACGCGGTCAAACACCGGAAAGCCCGCGCGCATCAGCGGCTTTCCGAGGCGACCTGCCATCTGCCTGCCGTGCGAATGCGTGATCAGCAGGTCGCAGTTACTCGCGCCTCGTTCCATGTCCTCCAAGTCCCCCAATATGACTTCGCTTGCCGGCAACAGCGCATGCGATGCCGAAGCAGTGGTACTGATGCAAACAGATAGTTCCGCACCCATTTCACGGAGCAGCGAACCGATCGAAAGCAGCATGTCCGGCTCCGCACCAATCGCCACTTTTAGACCACCCGTGTAAAAATGGCTGTCGAGCATCGCATCCAGTAGTTGGCTGCGCTGCCGGCGATACCGGGCCGGGACTGCACGCCCCGAAAGTTGTGCAAGACGTTGCAAGAACCGGTCGTTCGGCTCCAGCCCCGTTAGCCGCTCGAGGATCTCGAACGGCACGCCGGCAATTGCTTCGAGCGTCTCGGCGGCGTCGCGCGTTTGCTCACCAACGCCAATTGTGAATGACGACGCCCCCGCCGCACGGATCTGATCAATCGTCGTTCCGCCCAGCGTCGTCCCACGCCACGCAGAATCAAGGTGGCCGTCGAGGGAGCCGGAAACATCTGGAAGCACAATCGGCTCCAGCCCGAATGCGCAAATAATCTCCCGAAGCTCGTCGATGTCACCAGGCGATAGATGACTGCCCGGCACCAGATTGATCTGCTGAGGTATCGTCGGCAACGGCTTCACCAGTGTCTCGACGATCGCGGTCACCGCGCGCCTGTAGCCGTCCTCAAAGGCACCAATATAGTCCGGTGTCGATACGAGGATGAGTTCAGTATCGTCCAGTTCGCGCTTACGTTTTCGCACCATCGCAAGGTGCCCCTCCACATCTTCGCCGTTCGTCTCAGTCAGGCCAGTCGTGCAGAGCACAATGATCTTAGGCGCCGCGCGCTTGCGAATGTTCAGCAGCGCTGTCTCTACGTTCTCGTATCCGCCGAGAATCGTGGTGACCTCGCTCATCGCCGTTGTTTGCAGCGGAATGGCTTCTTTGAAATGGCGCACCAGTAGTACGAGCGCGAACGACGTACAGCCCTGCGAGCCGTGCATTACCGGCATGCATGCGTCAAGCCCCATGGCTGCATACGTCGCGCCGAGCGGTTGACTCATTCTTAGGGGATTAACGGTACAGGCTTTTTCTGACTCGACGACTATCGCCATGATATGTGCTCCACTCCGAAACTCAACTCGATAACGCCGCGCGGAGGTTCCAATCGTATGCCTCACCGTCTGCGCCCCGCGGAATCGGATTGATGTGCGTGGAAGACTTAAGAATCCCCTCGCGATGCACTACCTCTTCGTCGTCCCACGGCGCAGGAATACGCACCTGCTGCCAGACTGGGTTCTGGATTGCGCGGTCGATCTCCTGCACCAATTTAACAATGCCCTCGTAGCCAGCGTACGGATGGTGTCGCTCCTGATTCACGTCGAGCCAGGGCATGCGCGCCTTAAGCGCGACAAACTGCGAGCGCCCGCCAGACAGCATGATGTCCGCCTTCGCATCCCGGAGCATGTTGTACATCTCGCGCGCCGTCAAATTGTCGACCATGCGCGTGTCATTGCCCATGATCTCCTTGATTCTTTCCTTATCCCCATCCGTACTTTTCTTCACACTAGTGCCGACGATCTCGAGCCCGGCCTCCTGCAGCGCCGCGACCACTGACCATGACTTCACGCCGCCCGTGATGAGCAGCACACGTTTGCCATCGAGCCGCTGCCTGTACGGGGCAACGCGCCCCCATACGCGCGCCTCTTCTGCCTTGACAAGGTGCTCGGTGCGCACGATAAGATCGTCCGGCGCACCCTGCTCCACCAGTAGCCTCGCGACCCCGCGCAGCGTGTCGCTCGTGTCGCCAATTCCGTAGAATGAACCCTCGAGGTATGGAATACCGTAGCGCTTCTGCATTTTTGTCGCAACGTTGAGCATGGACTTGGAGCACACCACCAGGTTGACCTTCGCGCGGTGTGCGCTCGCGATCTCGCTGTAGCGGCCGTCTCCCGAGATGCAGGACAGGAGCCGGATGCCGAGCGCCTCGAACAACGGCTTTATCTGCCACAACTCGCCCGAGAGGTTATATTCACCGATAAGATTAATATCGAATGGTGTCTTGTACGCCGGCTCGCGCGTGCCGATGACGTAATCGAGGATCGTCTCCCCTGCGAGCTTGTTGCCGAAGTTTTTGGATCCTGCGAAGCCGGGCGCATTCACCGGTATGATGGGCTTACCGAACTTTGCCGACGCGTGCCTGCATACGGCGTCTATATCATCGCCGATCAATGCGGTCACGCACGTCTGATAGACGAACACGGCAGGCGGATCGTACTTTTCAAAAATTTCACGCAGACTCCTGAAAAGCCGCCTCTCACCGCCGTAAATTACATCGAGTTCATTGATATCGGTTGTGAACGCGGTGCGGTAGAGAGTCGGCCCAGACGATGCCGAATGGCGGTTGTCCCAAGAGTTTCCTTCACATGCAATAGGCCCGTGCACCAAGTGTGCAACGTCGACCACGGGCTGCAATGCGATCCGCGCGCCGTCGAATGCGCATCCGCCAGCGGCCGCCCCCGGCGAAACCTGCTTCGAACAGCCTTGCTTGCGCTCCTTTTCGCTCTTCGCGAGGTTCTTTGCGCAACCCGGTTCGTTGAAGATCTCGACAGCGCTCGTCTTTAGCCACATCGTAGAGTCCTGACAATAGAAGTCCACGACTACAGGCAAATTGCGTACCACCATCGTAGCCCAAGCTAACAGTCATAGTGACGCTATGCCGAAGCCGGATTTGTCGTCCTTGTTACCTGCTTTGAAGGAGTTGAACCAATCACTACAATGTTGCGACACGCGAGAGCCTGCCGGTAGCCTTCTCGCCCAGTCTCTCCAAATGCATCCGCGCAACCGCCGCTGCCTTCAGAAGCGGCGCAGCTTGATCCCGTGCTTACGCAGTGCGTAGCCGATCTGCCGCGGCGTGATATGTAGGAGTCGTGCGGCCTTCGCTTGCACCCATCCACAGCGCTCCATTGCCCACACAAGCTGTTCCCGCTCGCTGCCCGGCATGTCGCTACCGCTTGGCGTATCGAAGCTACGCCCATTCCAATCACCGGCACTTACGCTCGCCAGGGCATTCGGCACTTCACTGTTTGTAGCGTCCAACGTGCGGGCAGCACGCACAGCGTCTTCTCGTTCGATGTAATGTAGCTCTTTGGTGAGGCACCGGCCTCTCTCACACAGAAAGGAAAATCGATCTATCGTGTCGTGATCCGCCATGGTCGCGGTACGCTCAACGCAATTTTCCAGTTCGCGCACATTGCCAGGCCAGTAGCAGCTGGAAAGAACCCGAAACGCTTGTTCATTGAAATGCAAAGATCGACGATTGTCGCGGTTAAAGCGATCCAAAAAGTGCTGCGCCATTGCCGGAATGTCCTCACGGCGTTCGCGCAACGGCGGCAAAAGGATACTAACGACGTTGATGCGGTAGTAGAGATCCGCACGAAATTCCCCCGCCTTCACCATTTGTTCGAGGTTGCGGTTCGTGGCAACGATCAGCCTCACGTCGACTCTTACCGGGGTGGTGCCACCCACCCGCTCGAACTCTCGTTCCTGCAAAACTCGCAACAATTTGGCTTGGAACGAAGGCGAGATGTCGCCGATCTCGTCGAGGAAAAGTGTCCCACCGTGCGCCAGTTCAAAACGCCCTTTGCGTTGATATTGCGCACCGGTAAACGCTCCCTTCTCATGGCCGAATAATTCGCTTTCTAGCAGTGTTTCAGTGAGCGCCGCACAGTTCACCGATATGAACGGCCGGCCCTTGCGGGGCGATAACCCATAAATCGCGCGCGCGATCAGCTCCTTTCCAGTTCCGCTCTCGCCGCGCAAAAGCACCGTCGTCCGCGCTGGCGCTACTTGATGAACTTGCGAAAAGACGCGTTGCATGGCGGCAGATTCTCCGAGCACATTGTCGATACGAGACGAAGTCTGGTCTGCGTTGACCGCTCGTTTCATCTCCTGTCGCGCGGTTTGGTCCATCTGTCCCGACGCACGATCAAGCAGAAGTGCCTGGCCCATCGGCGCCGCGACGACCTTCATGAGTTGGAGGTCGCTCGCAAAGGCGCGCTGTCCGTCCGTGTTCTCGCAGAACGCAACAAGTACGCCGAGCGGCCGCCCTTCATACCTGATCGGCGCCCCGAGCAGTGCCACATGCTCACCTTCCAATCCGTCGAAGATATCGATGCTGTCCACGAAGAGTGGTTCATCACGCAGTCTCGCCACCACGACCGCTGAGTCGTTTGTGTGTATTCGCCCCAATACCCCGTCATTGGGCAAGAAACGCAGACGTTCACGCCAGCCCGCTGACAACCCCGTGCCACACAGGCCGCCCAGATGGCCGTCTGGCTCAGTGACCGCAATAAACGCGGAGCGCCATCCACACGCATATGAGAGGTAATGCAAAGATCTCTCCAACGTCCTTTCGGTATCTCGTGACGAGGTCAACGTCTTTACTACTTTGTAGACCACATCAAAATTGAGATGACTCTCATTGACATCGAGCTGCGACATAGATCTGAACTCCGGAAATTGCACGTTAGCGCCGCGGGACCCGGGTCCCAACACAATGAATGGCGGCGCTACATTTGCGCAAGCCACGGTGAATTCTTATCGCAACGGGCACGAAAGCCGACAAAACAGACAGAGACGCGACAATCGGAGTCGCGGTGTCAGAAATACGACAAAAACACGAGGTATCTTTGTGCGCAGATGGGATACTACCGAAAGAAAGCGTTGGTTTTACGACAAATTTAGATTTGTGCGGCAGTCTATGTTTAAATGCATGAGTCGCACTTGATTTGTGGGGAAATAGCATGACTGCGCGTGAATTAGAGAACGCGCTTCACGTAGCATTGATGCTGGATTCAAAAGACAGGACGTTATCGTCTGCACCTCCATTTGGCGCGCCGAAGTTCGGCCCTTCGACGCGTTTTACCTCAGAGGCTCATTAGTTTGAAGCACGCAGTGGCAAGCCTGATGACGCTCCGTCGTGTACACCGTCTCCAAGAGTACTCAATTGCAGCGAACGGAAGAGAAAACGCTGAAGTGTGTTGGCCGCAGACGAGCGGTCTTCTAATCGCCCAGGACTAAAGAGACCGAATTCCGCCACCGGCGGCAGCGGCAACCCTACTGCGCTGGGATCGATCGCACGCATCGTATCGCGGCGCACCTGCCAATCCAGAAGTAGCGCAACGCCGAGCCCAGCTTCAACGGCTGACTGAACCGCAGAGAGGCTCGTGCTTTTGCAGGCCACGCGCCAAGCGATACCTGCTTCAAGCAACGTGGCAAAATAGCTCTCCTGCCACCTGCATGCACCGCCGAATGCAACAATCGACAGCGGACCGTCTCCGAGATCATCATTGCGCGTGCGCGCAGCCGCCCAGCGAAGGGGATGTCGCCAGGTGACGAGCGGTTCCGCGGGGATCTGGGCTGGATCACCAATCGCGAAATCGAGTGTGTTGCTCATGAGCCGCTGCGATAAGGCCGGACTCGCATCAACGACGATCTCCAGGGCTACATCAGGAAACAATGTCGAAAATTGCCGCAGTGCATGGCGGAGGTGACTCATCGCGATGTCCTCGGGAAGTCCAATTTTCACGGTACCCGCAACTTCACCCGAAGTAAGAGCGGAACGCGCCGCAAGGCCAATTTCGAGCAGCTTGTGTGCATACGGCAACAGAACATTGCCCGCAGAGGTCGGCTTCACGCCGCGCGGTGAACGCTCAAGGAGGCGCTGGCCGACTTCGTCTTCGAGCCGCCGGAGGGCCATGCTGACGGCAGCCTGTGTACGATGCAGCTCCATGGCAGCATTGCTCACACTGCCGGCTTCCACTACCGTCACGAACGTACGCAGTAGTGTGCTGTCGAGATCGCGAATCATCAATTTCCCTCATGCAAACATAAACATTATCAGCTTATACCACGCATACCGCTGCAGTTAGTATCCTTCCGTCGCCCAAGTCGAGAGCATGGGTGAGCAAAAAACGAATGGGAATGGAGCCTAGATACCTGTTACAAAAAGCATTCGCTGTGTTTAAGGAAACGATTGGGTCAGTTGTCGGTTGACAGCAATCATTTCGATGCGATGGCGTTTGCCAAAGCAGACCGCTCTGCAAAGAGCGACCCAATTTGGGGCCACCCGAGAGCGGTCGGCCTTCAACGCCCTCTCGTTGCACGGCGTCCGGTGCGCTGCTTCGAGGCCAAGCGTGGGGACTTTCGCAAAGCTAGCGAGCCACCATTGCTTCGTGCCACGCGCAGTTCGTGTCTCCGGTTTATTCGCCGCTGACCCGCTACGCAGCGGGCCGCGTTCGCTCCTTCTCATCCTATCTGGAGATCACATGAATACACCCAACGATCGGGTTCGCTTCGAGGAGCTTGCCAAGCATGCCATGGACCAGGCACTCGCAATTTCGCCGGAAACCGCTGCGTTCCACTGCGGCGACTGGATCGACAGTGAGTACTATCGGCGCCATCTCGTCGAAACCGTGTTGCGCATCCGGCTCAACAACGAGGTAGGCGCATTCGCGCTTTACAAGATAGGCTGCCAGGACAACTCGCTCGCGCAGATGCTGGCGCAACACCTCGCACAAGAGTATGGGCAAGAATGCCTTCTTCTGCATGACCTCGAGAGGTTCGGCCTGACCGCAGCAAGCGTGGACAGCATTAGACCATTCAATAGCACAGACAAGCTAATCGGATATCTCTACCTCAGCATTGTCCGCGATGGCCCGCTCCCTACGATGCTCTTGAACTGGTTGCAGGCATGGTATTCGGGCCGCTACAACAAGGTCATCGCGGAATCAGCCGCGCGCGCATTCGGGCACGATCACGTAAAGGGTACACTCAGCCACATTGAGTACGCCGAATCGCGCAGCCTGGAAGACTCCACATGGATCGCTCTGAAGCTCGCGATCGGTGGCTGGGGCGGAATGGAGAAAGCAGAAATCTATTTGAACAACTTTGTCGGAATGATTCACGAGTATTTCGAAGAGTTGCGTGTGGCGACCCTACCCCGGCCGGAAACCGGCACTGAACAGGCAGCGATCAAATGACCGCCATCATCGTGATTGAGCCGCGCTCGTCCGGGACCGCACTGGTCGCCTCAGCCGTGCGCCTTGGCGTGGCCACCCACGTATTTTCGGCCAAAAGCGATGAGCCCCCCCTGTCACGCGAACTGCAGGCCGCCGCGGTGTCGTACACGATGGTGGACACTGCCTCGCCGAACGCCGTGGCGGCCGCCGCATGCGCCATCGGCGTCGATGCGATCGTACCCGGTTGCGAATACGCAACCGGCGTAGCAGCTGAATCAGCGGCGCTCCTTGGTCTTCCCCATTTGCAGCCGGAAGCGGCAGCACTCACGCGTGATAAATATCGCAGCCGCATGCATCTCGCCGCCGCCGGACTGGCGGTTCCTGAGTTCGCCCTCATCGCACATCGTCGCGACGTCATAACAGCCGCTTTACACGTAGGTTTTCCAGCCGTCCTCAAGCCTGTCCGCGGCGGCATGCATGTGAGGTACGTCAATTCTCTTTCCCAGTTGCAACTTGCGGTCGAGTGTGCCATGCATCACGGCGTTGTCGATATCGGCCACAAGGCCGGCAACGTGTTGCTCCTTGAACAGTATCTGAAGGGCCCAGAGTACTGCATCGAAGGCTATGTCAGCAGCCAGCACGGACCCCGCGTCGTCGCAGTAACCGAAAATCTTTTGTGCGCAGAGCAGAATTTCGCAAAATTGGGCCACTTTGTCGAAGCCTCTTTGAGCGCGGACCAAGGAGCCGCGCTCGTCAATTACGTCGAGCACACCGCGGCGCAGATTGGACTGACCGTCGGTGTTTTCCACGCCAAAGTGCGCATAACACGCGACGGTCCGGTGCTGATCAAGATCGCGGCCTGCCTCGGAGGTGATCGCACCTATCGGCTCATCGAACTCAGCAGGTCAATCTCTCTGCCGGAAATAGCGATACGCAGCCACCTCGGCGATCCTGATCCAGCCCCCGACGTCGATGCAAGACCTGCCCTGTGTGTCAGCGGCGTGCGGTTCTTCGCACCGGTAGGCGACGCGGCCGCCGTCGAACGCGTTCGCGCCATACCAGTTTTCCAGGAGGTGGTGGTCCATTCTCAATCGGCGGCTCAGTCCCGCGACGAGCGGCCGTGTCGGCCATGTGTTGTTCATCGCGCCTGATCGGTCGACCTTGATTTGCGCCTTGCTGAAGCGCTGAGAGCGCTCGGATCCGGCCGCGCCTGTAACGATATCTGAACGGTTTGCCCTTCATGACAACCAACAAACACGCCCCGCGTAGCCGCATAGTCGTGCTTAACCGATGGTCCGACGGCTTTGCAGCTTACCATCGCTACATCGATCACGCGACGAATAACGTCGCTTACATCTGCACGCCGAACGGCGCGGCTGCGCTCGACGCCTCTCAAACCGCGCATGTCGAAGAGCTAGCAGACATCCTTGATGAAGATGCGCTGCATAAGGCCATGAGCTCCTGTCAATCGGCGCTCGGCGGCATCGACAGGCTGATCGCATTGTCCGAATTCGACCTTCTGAAGGCCGCGCGACTGCGCAATTCGTTCAATATCCCTGGCGATCTGCCAGATACCGTCGTCCGCTTTCGTGACAAGACCGCTATGAAGCATACCGTTGCTGCCGCGGGCCTGCGTGTGCCACGCGTTGCAGCGTTGGAAGATGTGGCCTTTGCGAAAGCAAATTCGTCCCCTGTGATGCGCTTTCCGATCATGGTAAAGCCACGTACCGGCGCGGCAGGCCTAGACGTACCGCGCATCGACACCCGTGCGCGATTGGATATGTTGTGGCCGACACTACCGCTGGTTGAGTACGAGTGCGAGGAGTACATCGAAGGACCCGTCTATCACGTTGACGGTTTCGTGCGAGACGACACATGGGTAATTGCGCGCGCGTCCCGCTACATCAACAACCGTCTTCAGTTTGCACAAGGAAAACCCCTAGGCTCGGTGATGCTCGACCCGGGGCCGCTCAATGATGCGGTGCTTGAATTCGCGGCGGCATGCCTGAAAGCGCTCGCCTTGAGCAATGGACCGTTTCATCTCGAGATAATCGGAGCTTGCGACGGATTCTATTTTCTGGATGTCGGTGCCCGTGTCGGCAGCGGGGAAATTCCCTTTCTCTTCCATGAATTGTACGGCGTCGACCTCTTCGACCTCTGGGTCACTCACCAATCAGGTGACGAAGCGCGGTACGCCGCACGGGCGCAGGCGGCGTTAATCGCGTCAACCTCGATCACACGCGGTGGATTCCTGATGCTGCCAGAGCCAGTGGGCAAGATATTCGTCGACGCACAATTGCCGAACACTATCCCGGGGCTTTACGAAGCTGTGCTCCCGGCGAGACGTCACTTATTCAACGGTTCCAGCTGCTCGGGCAACATCCTCGCACGCTTCCGCTATCGCGGCGCATCGGAGGAAGAAGTCGACAGGGCAATTCGCGCGACGTTGCGCGATTTCCGCTACACGCTGGCGGAGAGTGTGGGCTCGCCGAATAGCAGTACACATGACATCACGCTACGCAAGACTTTGCGCCTCCTCCAGCAATAGCTCGCGCATCCAGATACTTGCAGGATCACCGCTATGCAGCGCAGGCCATTGGATAGCCTCAGTAAAAGTGGATAGCGGAAGCGGTACTTCGGCGATCCGCAGAGGAGAGGCTTCCCCGAGATGCCTAGCGAGCCTCAAAGGGATCGTCGCAATGCGACGGGTACCCGTTAGCACCGACGGAATGAGGTGAAAGGTCGGGACGACGACCTCTTCGCGCCGTTTGAGACCGAGATCCAGTAGGAAAAACTCTTCGATCGAAGGCCTGCGTGCCCGCCCGAACCTCACCGTCACGTGTCCCATGGACATATACCGGTCGAGCGGAAGCTGCTCCGACAACTGCTTGTTGGCAGGACAGCCGACACACACAAGCTTCTCGTCGAAGAGCGGCGCTTTCGGGTGAGTATCCGGCAGGAATAGATCGGGCAGAATCAAAAAATCGACGTCGCCACGCCGCAGCAAATCCCCAGGCTCGTCATCTGGGAAAAGCAATTCGAAACTGACCGCGGGAGCTTCGCGTGCAACGCGCTTAATGACCTTCTGGAAATAGACGAGCGTCATGAAATCAGATAGGCAGACCCTGAACCGGCGATCCGACTTGGCCGGCTGGAAAACGTCGCGCGAGATGATGGAAAGCTGGATATGCGATAGAGCCTCCCGCACCGGTCCGGCAAGCTCTATCGCTCGTGATGTGGGCACGAATTCTCGGCCTCTCATCACGAAGAGGTCGTCGCGAAAATAGTCTCGCAACCGCGACACCGCTGCGCTCATGGCAGGCTGACTCAAATTGATGTCGCGTGCCGCGAGCGTGACGTTACGCTTCGCCATCAATGCGTCCAACGCGACGAGAAGATTCAGATCGAGGCCTTTGAAGCGCATCTTTAATTATCCGCGTTATGGATGACACATATCGAAACAATCGATTGTACAAATTTATTGAGGTACCGCAAAGTTACGGCAATTCAGCTTGACATGCAAGTCATTAATATGAGTATTCATGTCGTTCTACTGAACGACACTCGACATCAACTCCCAGATATTGATCTGCTACGCCGCATTTCGCGTTGCGACTGGGGACGGTTCCAGGGTAGACGGTGACTCATCAAAAGATGAGTGAAAGACCATGAGAAGACTCAGCGATTGGGAAATGCCGCAATTTATTGCGGAAGTGCTAAACGAGCGTAAGCGTAACGGTGAGCGTAAGGTTTACCTTACCTTTGACGACGGACCGCACCCAATATGGACGCCGAAAGTACTAGATCTGCTGGCGCGGCAACAGGTACCGGCAACCTTCTGCGTACTCGGTGCCTACGCGGCGGAGTATCCGGAACTTATCCGGCGCATGGTTTCCGAAGGCCACGATGTCGCGAATCACAGTCTCTCCCATCGGGATTTGTCGAAATGTGAGCCAGATCAGATACGGCACGAGATAGCAGAAGCGAACGCGCTTATCCAGCGTGCTTGTCCTGCGGCAGGGGTGCGATATATGCGTGCGCCATATGGCAAATGGACGAACGACGTTATCGCCGAATCCATGAAATCGGGACTAATGCCACTCCACTGGTCGGTAGATCCACGAGACTGGTCCCGTCCGGGCGCCGAGGCGATTGTCGATTCCGTATTGGCATCAGTGCTGCCCGGCTCGATCGTACTGCTGCACGACGGGGCTCCTCCCGAAGAGTGCGACTTGCAGCATCGCGATGCTTCGCGCGCGCAGACTGTCATTGCACTATCACGCCTGATTCCAGGATTGAAGAAAAGGGGCTTCGTCATCGGTTCACTTCCGTAAGTTCAACGGAAAATCTCGCTTTAGGAGTATCTCTGACCCCAAGCCGGTCGACAAGTGGACGATATGGTCCCCTAGGGACGTTTCACCAACAGCTTCAAGTATGCGCGTGGTCCGCGCGCGGACGATCATGGATAGAACTAAGGAAATACTGACCCAGAAGCAGGCGTTCGCTGATCTGACTTTCAGCCGATACCGATGGAAGCGTCCTGGGCGACCTCGCTACCATGAGGTGCGTTACTGGAAATTTCTCTCGTACGCCATAACAGCGTCTTTCCTGCCCCATGGAGAAACATCAACTCTACAGGCACGAGAATAATTGCCCCTCGAATCATGCATGAACCTGGATGGTATTACCGCGCCTGACTCCCGCGCCATCGCTCACGGCAGGCCTGTACTGAGAATCCCAACGTCTCCTAGCACACTGACCCGATGAACATTCCTGCCGCAATCAACACGACATCTGTCCTACTATACGCGTCACTTTCGGCCATCTATAAAAGCGCGCAGGTTCTTCACACTCTACCGACTAGCGGCGGCCCACCTGCATGCATCAAGGTATTCGACATAGAGTATTTGCCGGACATCGACGTCATCGTCCCGTGCTTTAACGAAAACCCCGAAACGCTGCGGGCGTGTCTCGACTCGATTGGCGCCCAGGATTACGCGGGCGCTATCAAGGTTCACGTAGTCGATGATGGATCCGCCAACCGCGATGCGTTGACCGTGGTGTATCGGGAGCACGAGCATGATCCGCGATTCAAGGTACTGCTTCTTCCACAGAATGTGGGAAAGCGTAAAGCGCAAATCGCCGCGATACGTTCTTCGACCTCAGATCTCATACTTAACGTAGACTCCGACACCACTCTGGCGCCGGACGCAGTAAAGAAACTCGTGCTGACAATGAGCGACCCATCGGTCGGTGCAGCCATGGGTCAATTGGTAGCCAGCAATCGCAGCGACACGTGGCTGACCCGCCTGATCGATATGGAATACTGGCTTGCGTGCAACGAGGAGCGCGCGGCGCAAGCTCGCTTTGGCGCTGTGATGTGCTGCTGCGGACCGTGTGCAATATACCGGCGCACAGCGCTTCTGCTGCTGCTGGACCAGTACGAAACGCAAATGTTCCGGGGCAAGCGCAGCGATTTCGGCGAAGACCGCCATCTGACAATTCTCATGCTCGCGGCGGGCTATCGGACGGAGTACGTTCGAGATGCAGTCGCCGCGACCGTGGTTCCGGATAGGCTGCGACCATACCTGCGCCAGCAACTGCGCTGGGCGCGCAGTACCTATCGCGACACGCTGCTCGCCCTTCGCCTTTTGCCTCGTCTTGACCGCTACCTAACTCTTGATGTGGTAGCGCAGAACATTGGCTCTCTGCTGCTGGCCATTTCAATGATCTCTGGCTTTCTGCAGATCGCGCTCACAGCCACTGCTCCTTGGCAGGCATGCTTCGTTATTGCTTCAATGACGATGGTCCGTTGCTCCGTTGCGGCCATTCGCGCTCGCGAGCTTCGATTTCTCGGATTTTCAGTGCACACACTCATAAATCTTTTGCTCCTGCTTCCTGTAAAGGCATACGCTCTATGTACATTGGACAACAGTGACTGGCTTTCCCGCAGTTCTGCCGTCCAAGACCGCGACGAGCACCATGTTCCCAAAAGCGAGTAATGCGTAGCATCGCGCGCGCTACGGAATCTTCCTTAAACAGTGGTCTGTATACATTTCCGGCTCCATGTCTAATGCAGCGATCACCTTCTCCAGCGTAAGGAAATCTTATGGCGGTAAGCTTGCCGTCGACGGATTGTCCTTCCGTGTAGAGCCCGGCGAGTGCTTCGGTCTGCTCGGGCCTAATGGTGCCGGCAAAAGCACTACCACGCGAATGGTGCTGGGTATGGCGCTGCCTGACGCAGGCGTGATTACCGTCCTCGGAGAACCGGTGCCAGCGCGGGCACGCCTGGCGCGGAGGCGCATTGGTGTCGTTCCGCAATTCGACAACTTGGAGCCAGGTTTTAGTGTGAGCGAGAACCTGAAACTCTTCGGGCGCTACTTTGGGATGAGCAAAGGCGAAATCGAGGCGGTCGTTCCATCCTTGCTGCACTTCGCACGTCTCGAGGACAGGGCTCACGCACGCGTCACAGAGTTATCGGGCGGGATGAAGCGCCGCCTAACCATTGCACGCGCGCTCATCAACGATCCGCAACTTATTGTCATGGACGAACCGGCAACCGGGCTAGATCCGCATGCGCGCCACCTCATCTGGGATCGTTTGCGCTGTTTACTCGCACGCGGTAAAACAATTCTTCTCACTACCCATTTTATGGAAGAGGCAGAGCGATTGTGCGATCGGCTATGTGTAATCGACAGGGGACGCAGCATTGCTGAGGGTGCACCTAATGCATTAATCCAGGAGCAGATTGGAAGTCATGTTATCGAGATATACGGCGGCAACCCACATGAACTCAAAGCGCTGCTCATGCCGTTTGCGCAGCGTACAGAGGTTAGCGGTGATGCACTCTTCTGCTACACGGCCGATCCACAACATGTATGCGCGCGACTGCGTGAGCGTAACGGTCTGCGTATTGTGCAACGTCCCGCGAACCTGGAGGACGTTTTTCTTCGGCTGACCGGACGAGAAATGAAGGATTGAATAATGCGCGAAGTGTTTATGATTACTCTACCCGGCAACGCCTGGAACTGGCGCACAGTATGGCGGCGCAATTATCTGGCGTGGAGAAAAGCGGCACTTATCTCCCTTCTCGGCAACCTGGCTGACCCGATGATGTACTTGTTCGGTCTCGGCTTCGGCGTCGGAATAATGATAGGTCACATCGATGGCACTCCTTACATTGCATTCCTGGCGGCTGGAATGGTTGCGACAAGCGCCATGACCTCAGCGACTTTCGAAACGATTTACGCTGCCTTCGCTCGCATGCAAGTTCAGCGCATGTGGGAAGCCGTGCTCTGTACCCAACTGACAATTGGCGATGTCATTCTTGGCGAATTGGCATGGGCCGCTACAAAAGCCCTTCTTGCGGGCTCCGCCGTGATGGTAGTTGCGGCGACGCTCGGTTACGCGGCGTTTTCGAGCATCGTATCTGTGATCCCTGTCGTTTTTCTGACTGGCCTCGCTTTCGCGAGCGTGGCAATGGTACTCGTTGCGATCGCGCCCAGTTATGACTATTTCGTTTTCTACCAGACGCTCGTGCTTACGCCCATGTTGTTCCTGAGTGGTGTCGTCTTCCCTGTGGGCCAACTGCCCGGCGCGCTTCAAGACCTTGCACAGTTCCTGCCGCTTGCCCACTCCGTTGAATTGATCCGTCCGGCGATGCTTGCACGTCCGGTCGGCGGAATAGGGCTGCATCTGGGCGTGCTTTGTGTCTACACAATACTGCCGTTCTTCCTGTCTGCGACACTGGTCCGCCACCGGCTGATGTCTTGATGCCGACGGCGTTGCGCCTCAGCAGCAGTCTTGTGACAAGCGTCAGACTGGGGCTACACCCGAACCACCGCTTTCAACCTAATGAAATGGACGCCATGACCCACTTGATGCCGAAAACTCAGCCGTTCGTGATTCTCGGGATGCCCAGAACCGGCACTCACTATCTGGAAGAACTGCTGAATGCTCATCCGAGCGTGTTGAGCAATGGCGAGTTGCTCAACACCTATGACACCAATTGGCCTGATACCAACCGGCTCAGGTGCAGCAATCTGGAACTTCTCGAGCTTGCCTATCTTCGCTATCCGGTCCAAAAGGGAAAGGCACACGCCACGCATATCGGTTGCAAGATCAATCAGCCGCAATTTCTGGAACGCCCAGGATTCTTTGAGGAATTGGCACGGTGGCCATGCCTGAAGGCAATGCTTGTAGTCCGCAGGAATACGCTGGAATCGCTGCGATCCCTGGTGCAAGCGAGACAAAGTGGTGAATGGCTGAAGTACGGTTCGGACAATGGATCAGCTCCGCCTCCTCAGGTCGCGTTGACCATTGAATTATGCGAATCCTACTTCAAAGCTGCAGACGATTTTCATCGTCAAGTCGTCGACTCTTTCGCGCCAGAGAATCTGCTTTCAATAGACTATGAAAACCTCCTCGATGATCCCGCCGGATGCATGGAAGCGGTACAGACGTACCTTGGGACTTCCATGCATCCCTGCTCTCACAGGACAGTTCTTCAAAGGCAGGAAGTACGGCCTCTGGAGCAGACCGTACTCAACTTCGACGAGTTGAAATGTCACTTCAGTGGCGGGAAACATGAGAGATTTTTTGAAACAGGGAGAGGTGGACTTTCCTGTAATGGCAGGATCCATGTTCGCCCATGCTCATTTCCATAGAAGCAGCACCAAATCTATCCTTCAAACAAGTCTGCTATCGAAAGACTAATTTTACGATCTTGCGTTCCCTACTGGCGCAACATCCCGAATGCGAGGCTTCCGCCTCCTGGGTAATCGCACGCCACTGGTTGCGCGTAGACGCAATTGAACAAGGTATCTTTCCATGTCCTCAAAGGTGCAGTGGAAACTGTGCTGGGAAAATGAGCTCCAGCTTTCCGATCATCTCGAATTGGCCCATTTTTTTCGGACGACGTATGGCCCGACCGGACCGTTCAATGCTAAGCCGTTCGATGGCGGTCGAAGTTGGGCCGGGGCGAGGCCCGAACTCCGCGCAATTGCCTACGATTCGCAAGGTGTGGCGGCGCACATGGGTTCGTTGCGCCGCTTCATCAAGGTTGGCGCAACCGATGTGCTGGTGGCGGAACTGGGTCTGTATGGAGTGCGGCCAGACCTCGAGGGGCTCGGAATTAGCCAATCCATTCGCGCGATGTATCCTGTATTGCAGGAGCTTCGCGTCCCATTCGCATTTGGCACCGTCCGCCATGCTTTGAAGAACCACTTCACGAGGTTGTGTCGACATGGAATGGGAACGATCATTCCGGGAGTTCGCGTCCGTTCAACGCTTCCCAACGTTCACCTCGATTTGCCGGCAACACGTGTTGAAGATGTACTGGCGGTGATTTTGCCAATTGATAGGGCTATGAGTGAGTGGCCGCACGGGACTCAAATCGAACGCAATGGCCCTGAGCTATGACTCGCCTGCATCTGTACCGGACATGCGGTCAGCGGCTCGATCTGTCCTGCAACGAGATTAGAACGCACACTCTCGGGTAAGTAAATTGAAAACCGTAACGCATTTTGACTTGCTGCGACGGGAGTTGGACGCGGACGACCCGTGGCAACTGGACAGTAATCCGTTCGAGCATGAGCGTCATATGCACATGCTTCGATTATCCCTCTCTAAAGGCCCCGTTGCCCATGCCCTTGAGGTTGGTTGTGCGGGGGGCGCGTTCACAGAGAAATTGGCGCCATACTGTGGGCGCCTCACCGTGATGGATGTGATGCCGCAAGCGCTTGCGAGAACACGCAAGCGCTTAAATTACCCGCCGAACGTGAACTGGATCGTTGCAGACGTCCAGCACTTTTCTAGCGCAGAGCGGTTCGAACTGATCGTAGTCGCGGAGGTTTTCTACTATCTCGCCGACATCGCCGAAGTGCGAGATGCTATCCGCAATCTGGCATGCGTACTCGCGCCTGAGGGCCAGTTGATATTCGGTTCAGCACGTGACGCCAATTGTCGACGCTGGGGACATATTGCTGGTGCCGAAACGGTGCTGAAGATGCTAAACGAACGGTTCACCGAGATTGAGCGAGTCGAGTGCGTCGGCCAGTCGTCCAATGAGGATTGCCTGCTCGCACGCTTCCAGAACGCAGTGCATTTTTCCCATCAATCAGATTTACCTCGCTAGGGTGAAAGATACCATGCGCATCTGTGGCCTCAAGCTGACACACGACGGAGCGATCGCCGTTGTCGAAGATGGAAAGCTCCTTTTTTGCATCGAACAGGAGAAGCGGGACAACAATCCGAGATATCACGATATACGGAACCTCGATGAAATTGAAACCGCATTAGCCGAGCACGGTCTACAGACAGACGACATCGACGAATTTGTGATAGACGGCTGGGACGGCGATGTGACGTCAAAGTTCCAGGCGCTGAGCGGCCCCACCCCAATCGTCCTCGAGGGTGCCCCCTATACGGAACGAAGAAACGGCGATCTTCTGGCTTCGGTCGACGGCACTGGGCTGCTGATCGGCGGCAAGTCATATCGGTACAGGAGCTACCCTCACGTGTCCGGCCATGTCGCCGCCGCATACTGCACGAGTCCATTCGCACAACTAGGGCAACCTGCGTTATGCCTAGTGTGGGATGGCGGCATGGTGCCACGGTTGTACCATGTAGGACGCGACGACGTGCGGCTCATTGACCAGCTGTTCCCCATCATCGGTCAAATGTATGCGGCGGCCGGACATCATTTCGGGCCGTACGCAAAGGCGGCGGGTGCTGAGTGGGACCTGGGAGTGGCTGGCAAGCTAATGGCGTACATCGCGCTGGGGTCAGTCGACGAAGACATCGTTGATATATTTCGTCACCTTTACCTGGAACGCTTCGCAGGCGACACAGAACTCGCGCGAAACTATCGCCAGAATCTCCACCTTCCGAGTACATCGCTCGCAGCGATACGCGATTTCTTCCACGCATGCGTGCCGGACCTGCAAGCTAAACCTCCCGAAGACGTACTCGCCTCTTTCCATACTTTCCTTGAACGCCTACTCGTCCGCGAAATGGAGAAGGCCCTGCGGCAGCATTGTATTCCCGGGCCGCGCAATCTGTGCATATCCGGCGGCTGCGGGCTCAATATCAAATGGAACAGTGCATTACGCACAAGTGGCTTGTTCGATGCTACCTGGATTCCGCCCTTTCCGAACGACAGCGGTTCGGCGATCGGTACCGCATGCTGCGCGATAGCCGCGAACGAGGGCTTCATGCCGTTAGAGTGGTCGGTATATAGCGGCCCCGCAATGAAAACGGGCACCCGAGTGCCCGGCTGGTCTGCGTCGCCTTGTTCCTTAGCTGAACTTGCACATATTCTCGCCGAAAATAGACCCGTCGTTTTCCTTGCCGGACGCGCCGAGCTGGGCCCACGAGCACTTGGGGCGAGAAGTATTCTCGCCGCTGCGACTTCGCCGAGCATGAAGGCTCTTCTCAACGATGTCAAGCATCGGGAATATTTCCGTCCTGTGGCACCTATATGTCTTGAAGACCGGGCGCCTGCTGTATTTCTCCCCGGCACTCCAGACCCCTACATGCTGTTCGATCATCAAACACGCGACGAATGGCGGGACAAGATACCTGCCGTCGTGCATCTCGACGGTTCTGCGCGGTTGCAGACCATTGCAAGGTCATCCGAACACCCTGTTGCGCAGCTGCTAATCGAATACGAGAAGCTCACAGGCCTTCCCTTGCTGTGCAACACCAGCGCCAACCACCTGGGACGAGGCTTTTTTCCCGATGCTGCGTCGGCGTGTGAATGGGGGCGTGTCGAACACGTTTGGTGCAATGGTCTTCTATTTACCAAGACATGCAGAGACGAGATTTCGGCGTCAGTCGATGAGCCGGTCTCTTTTGGACTCGCATGACTTTGGATCTTCACCGCAATGCCGCAACAAGTGAGCGCTAGCTCATGCCCCGACCGGACCGATCCAAGTAGGCAAGTATGGCGAATGAGCCTTCCACTTCAGAGTTGTATGCGCACGGCTTCCGGGTTCCCCCGGAGGCAAGAGCACGCTTGCTTCGGCAAACGCCGGCCATTCTCTGGTTTACCGGCCTATCAGCCGCGGGAAAGTCGGCTATTGCTGACACCGTGGAGGCGCGTCTCCATACAGCTGGCCGACTCACCTACATTCTTGACGGCGACTCCGTCAGGCTCGGTCTATGCAAAGACCTTGGCTTTACCGATGCAGACCGTCACGAGAACGTACGGCGCGTCGCAGAGGTCGCAAAATTAATGGCCGACGCCGGCATCGTAGTTTTGGTATGTCTCATCTCGCCGTTCCGCCGCGATAGGGAACTCGCCCGCTCTACGGCGGGCCGACGTAACTTCGCCGAAATCCATGTCCACGCGAGTTTAGCCGCGGCGGAAGCCCGTGACCCCAAAGGGTTGTATCGGCTGGCAAGGCGCGGCGCAATCCAGCGCTTCACCGGCATCGACTCCCCGTATGAGGCGCCGACGGATCCGGACGTCTTCATCGACACATGTTGCAAGTCCATCGACGAAGGTGCCGATATGGTCCTGAATTGGCTCCGCAGTTCAGACCGTTGCCATCATTCGTGATTGCATACACGCTCGCAGCAACACCGTTGAAACTGGAGGAGTTCTGCATCCAACAATTGAGAACACCCATCGCTCGCAAGCCAGGTAGATAGATGAATGACGAGGTCAAATGCAGCTCCGGTCGTGCACGTTTGCATCCGCAATCCAGCGCGGTAGCTTTTCACTGCACAACAGGCCGGGTTGTCACGCGTGCCGCAGTAATCGCTGTAGTGTTTCCACTCCTCGGCTCGCTGGCCGGCTGCACGGTCGGCCCCGAATACCACACGCCAGCGCCACCCGCGATTCAGCATTACACAGCAACGCCTTTACCTGATCGCACGGCTTCGTCGCAGGGCGAGGCGGGTCTCGAGCAGCGGTTTGCGGCCGGCGGCGACCTGCCCGCTCAATGGTGGACGCTCTATCGCTGCGAGCCGCTCAACACGCTGATAAGCGGAGCACTTAAAAATAGCCCAACGATCGCAGCAGCCAGTGCCGCGCTACGCCAGGCCGCCGAGAATATGAGCGCACAAGAAGGCAGCGCACTCTCCCCGTCTGTCGATATCAAGCTCAACGCGATACGGGAGAAGCTGAACGGCGCGACGTTGGGGCAGCCCAACATCAACAAAATACTGACTCTATACAACACGTCGGTAAGTGTTTCGTATGATCTGGATCTGTTTGGTGCAGTTCGGCGCGAGCTCGAATCGCAGGGCGCGCAGGTCGATTTTGAGCGCTTTCAGCTGCAAGGCGCCTACCTAGCACTGTCGGCAAACATCGTGACGACTGCCGTCAAGGAAGCGTCGCTGCGTGAGCAGATCAGCGCGACCGAGAACATCGTAGCCGACGAGGAGACGCAGCTTGGCGTTTTGCGCAAGCAATTCGAATTCGGCGGTGCGGACCGGATTGCCGTGCTCTCGCAAGAGACGTTAGTCGCGCAAACACGGGCGACGCTACCGCTGCTGCGGCAGTCGCTCGATCGGACTCGACACCAGCTTGCCGTGCTTTCGGGCAGATTACCGAGCGAAGCAGGTGTGTCCGAATTCACGATGTCGATGTTCACACTACCGCAAACCTTGCCGGTCAGTCTGCCTTCCTCGCTGGTCCGGCAGCGGCCGGATATTTTGGCCGCTGATGCCGTGCTGCACCAGGCGAGCGCCGAGGTCGGTGTCGCCACGGCAAACCTCTATCCACAACTCATGCTCTCCGCGAATTACGGCCCACAGTCTTTAACGCCGGCTGGCATGCTGAAGTATGCCGACATGATCTGGAACATCGGCGCGGGACTCACGCAACCAATATTCCATGGTGGGCAATTGACCGCAAAAAAAAGAGCGGCGGAAGCCGCCTTTGACGAGGCCAACGCGCGATATCGGCAAGTCGTGCTGCTCGCATTCGAAGATGTGGCGGACACGTTGCGCGCGCTCGATCACGACGCGGCTGCTCTTGCCGCCCAAACCGACGCCTGGCGCGCGGCTAGCAGTTCACTGGATGTGGCGCGCGGACAGTTTCGAGTCGGCGGAGTCAGCTATCTGTCGCTGCTCGACGCACAGCGCCAATATCAGCAGGCCGTCGTGAATCTCGCGCAGGCGCAAGCAGCTCGCTATGCAGATACAGCTGCTTTATTCCAGGCACTGGGTGGCGGTTGGTGGAATGACACGGCGTATGACGAGAAGGGGCATGCTGGGCATGCAAACGCCGGCGCCCGCTCCCAGTGACTGCTCATGACGATTGCTGCCGCCGCATACGTTTCACGGGTAGCGCGCCAAAGACGCTTGTGCCTCGTGAGTTTGCCGTGCAAGGACACTACGATGACGATGAAAAGACTAACAGGAAAACGGATGACCATCATGCTGATCTGCGTGGGCAGTCTACTCGGCACGCTGATCGGCTTCAATCTTTACAAAGCGCATATGATTAAAAAGTTCATGATGCGCGATGGCATGGCCGCGGCCACGGTCACGTCAGCTGTGGTCAGCTATCAGACTTGGCAGCCGCAGCTTTCCGCCACGGGCAGCCTACGCGCGGTGCGCGGCGTCGACGTGACGACAGAAGTCGCAGGCCTCGTGCGCGAGCTCGAATTCAGTTCCGGTGAGGAGGTGAAGGCCGGACAGGTTCTCCTGCGCCTCAACGCCGACTCTGATCGCGCACAGCTCGCATCGCTAAAAGCTGCCGCGGACCTTTCGCAAACGGTTTACACGCGCGACAAGGCACAGTATGACATACAGGCCATTTCAAAAGCCCAGTTGGATGCCGACACAGCCGAACTGAAGAGCAGACGGGCGCAAGTCGAACAGCAAGCTGCCCTCGTCGCCAAGAAAACCATTCGCGCACCTTTCGCAGGACGCGTGGGGATCACCACCGTTAATCCCGGCCAGTACATCAACCCGGGGGACGCAATTGTTACCCTGCAAGTCGTCGATCCCATTTACGTCGACTTTCACCTACCCCAGGAACAACTGGCGAAACTCGAGGCCGGACAGCACGTCTCCGTAAATACAAGCACATTTGCGAGCCTTAGCTTCGGTGGCCAAGTCCGCGCGATAAATCCGCGCGTGGACAGCACAACCCGCAACGTTCAGATCGAAGCGGTCCTGGACAACCACGAGCGCAAGCTGTTGCCCGGCATGTACGCGAACGTGAAGATAGATGTGGGCAGCGAGCAGCGCTATCTGACCTTGCCGCAAACCGCGATCGCGCACAATGCGTACGGTGCAACGGTATTCGTCATTAGACGGCGCGAGCAAAAAAACGCGCACGGTAAAACAATGCCGGTGGCGCAACAGGTATTCGTGACGCCGGGACCCACGCGCGGGGATCAGGTGGCGATCCTGAGGGGTCTCGACGAAGGCGCGCAGGTCGTCACGAGCGGTCAGCTCAAGCTACAGAACGGCACACCGCTCATCATCAATAATCGTGTGCTGCCTGCGGACAGTCCTGCTCCGACGCCTCAGGAGGAGTGAGAGGCCTCCCAATGAAATTCACCGACATTTTTCTCAACCGGCCAGTCCTCGCGTCAGTACTGAGCGTGCTGATCCTCGTACTAGGCTTGCGTTCGCTCTCCACGCTGAAGGTCAGTGAATATCCTCAAACCCAGACGGGCGTAGTCACGCTTACCACTTCCTATTACGGTGCGAGCGCGGACACAATGGCTGGGTTTATCACGCAGCCGCTAGAAGCCGCCATCGCTCAGGTGCAGGGCATTGACTACATGTCGTCGAAAAGCAGCACGGGCGTGTCGACGATCAACGCGACGCTACGCATGAATTATGATCCGAACCGCGCACTCACCGAGATCAATACACAGATAGCGTCTGTGCGTAACCAGTTGCCGCGCGAGGCCCAGCAGCCAGTGCTGACGATGCAGGTGGGTCAGACCACCGACGCGATGTATATGGGCTTCTACAGCGACGTGCTGCCGCCCAACAATGTCACCGACTATCTGCTGCGCGTTGTGAAGCCGAAACTCGACTCCATTCAGGGCGTGCAGACCGCGGAAGTACTGGGCGGTCGCCAGTTCGCATTGCGCGCATGGCTAGATTCAACCAAGCTCGCAGCGCACAATGTCACTGCTTCTGATGTCTACACAGCACTCAACAACAATAACTACCTCGCGACACTCGGCACAACAAAAGGCCAGATGACCAGCGTCAGTCTAAACGCGCGTACCGACGTCCGTTCGGTGGAGGACTTTCAGAAACTGGCTGTCAAACAAAAGAACGGAGTGATCGTGCGTCTCGAGGACGTTGCCAATGTCGTGCTAGGCGCGGACAATTATGATTCCAGCGTCGCATTTGGCGGCAAGCGTTCTGTATTTATCGGAATTAAGGTAGCGCCTGACGCAAACGTGCTCGATGTGGCCAGACGCGTTAAATCCGTGTTTCCCGATCTGCAGAAGCAGTTCCCGACGGGGATGGCTGGTGATATCGTCTACGACGCGACAGACTTCATCAACAGCGCGATTGATGAAGTAGTGAAGACGCTCGTCGAGACGTTGCTGATTGTCACGGCCGTTATCTTCCTCTTCTTCGGTCGTTTGCGCGCCGTCATCGTACCCGTGGTCGCGATGCCGCTTTCGCTGATTGGCACGTTCTCCATGATGCAGTTGCTCGGTTACTCGATCAATCTGTTGACGTTACTCGCGATGGTGCTCGCGATTGGGCTGGTGGTCGACGATGCGATCATCGTCGTCGAGAACGTCGACCGCCACATGAATGAAGGCAAGTCTCCCATGGAAGCCGCGCTAACTGCCGCGCGCGAGCTTGGCGGCCCGATTCTGGCAATGACCGCCGTGCTGATCGCCGCATATCTGCCTATCGGCTTTCAGAGCGGCTTGACAGGCACCCTTTTCACTGAATTTGCGTTCACCCTTGCGAGCGCCGTCGCGGTGTCAGGCGTGATTGCGCTAACCCTGTCGCCGATGATGTGCTCGCGCATTTTCCAAAATGTGCACGAGTCCGGGCGTTTCGCCGTTTTCGTCAATCGACAGCTGGATCGTGTGCATGCCGGCTATGCGCGACTCTTGCATGCGGCCCTCGACACATCTTCCGTGTTCGTCGTCATGGGAGTTATGCTGCTTTGCGGAACCGTTTATCTCTTTTCGACTTCGCAGGCAGAGCTTGCGCCGCAGGAGGACCAAGGCATCGTCCTATCGCTGATCCAGGGGCCGCCGAATGCCACAGTCCAGCAAATGCAGACATACGCCGATCAGGTGTTAGAAATGTCGAAGCGCTTGCCCGAATATGCCCAGCTGTTTCAGCTAACTGGCCTGCCAACATTGAATCAGGGCTTCGGTGGCGTTCTCTTCAAGACTTGGGACAAGCGGAAAAGAGGCGCAACCGAACTACAGCAGGAGCTCCAGCAGAGGTGGAATGGCATTGCTGGTGCTCGTGTCGCCGCGTTCCAGTTCCCGCCTTTGCCGGGCGCACAGGGTTTCCCCGTGCAATTCGTGATCAGCACGACAGAGCCCTTCGAGAATCTCGACCAGGTGACGAAAGCCGTACTCCAGAAAGCGCGTGCAAGTGGCATGTTTCTCTTTATTGATAGCGATCTAAGGATCGACAAGCCGGAAACGGTCGTCATAGTTGACCGCGACAAAATCGCGTCACTCGGCCTCACGCAAAGCGATGTAGGACAGGCGCTAGGCGCTGCACTCGGCGGTAACTACGCAAACTATTTCTCGATCGCTGGCCGCTCATACAAGGTGATTCCGCAAGTCCAGCAAATAGATCGACTGAATCCGTCACAGGTACTCGACTATTACTTGCGCACGCCGGACGGCAGCATGATTCCGGCATCGACGGTTGCGCACCTGAAGCAAGCAGTCGTCCCTGAATCGATCAATCGGTTCCAGCAACTCAATGCGGCAACGATCTCCGCTGTGATCTCACCTAGCGTCTCCCAGGGCGAAGTTCTCGACTTCCTTCGTCAGTCCACGAACGAAGCAGCTCCGGCAGGTTACAACACCGACTACGCAGGGCTATCGCGCCAGTTCATGCAAGAGTCCGGTAACTCCTCGGTCACGCTCATGTTCGCGACGATTATCGTGTTCCTTGCGCTTTCAGCGCAATTCGAAAGCTTCCGCGATGCCCTGGTCATTTTGGTGTCCGTCCCGATGGCGCTCTTCGGTGCTCTCGTCTTCATCAATGCCGGCTTTTCGACGCTCAATATCTATACGCAGATTGGACTTGTCACGCTCATGGGACTCGTCAGCAAACATGCGATTCTTGTCGTGCAGTTCGCGAACCAGCTTCAGCGCGTGGGCCGCGGCAAGCGAGAAGCCTTGGAGGAAGCGGCAGGTGCACGCTTGCGCCCGATCCTCATGACGACGGTCGCCATGGTGCTCGGCGTACTGCCCTTAGTCGTCGCCTCGGGCGCGGGCGCAGCAGGCCGCAACGCAATGGGTCTGGTGATCCTCACCGGACTATCGATCGGCACTGCGTTCACACTGTTCGTGGTACCGGCGATGTATATGTTGCTGGGTGCAAATCATCAGGGGACGCCAAAAGACCAGTCATAACCTGGTTGTCCAACTGTGCAGTAGCGATGTCTTCGTCTATTCAAAATACACACTCCCCGGCACCCGTGCGTCAGCATGATTGCCGTGCGAGGACGAGCGATGCGCTGCTTGGCATTGGATTTCGTCGAGCACGCCTAACCCACCCTTTTGCAGTTAGGGAAGCCAACGCTGGAAGGTCCACCGGTCGTGCTCCTCGAGCGCTCTTGAGCTCACAGGCAATGAGATGGACAAGAGGACGATGAAGCGTCAAACGCTTGCAATGGCACCTAGCAGGCTGTTGAAATACACTTCGCTGATACGCGGCCCATCGTTCCAACGAGCCGCCGCGCGAGGTTGGTCCATGTCGATTTGATGCCGGATGTCCTTAACTCAGGTGGAACCAATGTCATCTTCT
>NZ_JBFPKI010000021.1:0-74746 GCF_040948675.1 Paraburkholderia sp. BR14312 | reverse complement strand
CAAGCCTGATGACCATAGCGAGCTGGTCCCACCCCTTCCCATCCCGAACAGGACCGTGAAACAGCTCCACGCCGATGATAGTGCGGATTGCCCGTGTGAAAGTAGGTAATCGTCAGGCTCCTTATGCTGTAACGTCCAGAACCCCGGTGTCTCCGAAAGAGAACCGGGGTTCTGGCGTTTGGGCGCATTAAAATCGCAGCTCGTCAATTCAAGGCGCCAGCCAGGTTCCGCGCCATTCCCCTTCTTCAAACACCAGACTGGCGCGCCTATGCCCTGCGGGATTCAGATCGAGGTAGTCAATGCTCGATACGGTCACATCAATCAGACAGAAGTTTTCGAATCCCGCCGATGAGTTGGGATCCTCGGCGAGCGTCGTTGCATGCGCCTCGGCGGGAGACGCAACCGGTGTCGCGGGCGCAAGCGGCGTGCGATAGACGATCAACGTCCGAGGTCTGCTCGAGTCCCAGACAGCTCTCGTATCCGAGGGCGTCTCGACGATTCTCGCAACGCCGTGCAGCCTTATCTGGATCCCGCCGTCGAGATCGCAGCCGACGAGCGATACGCGCGGGTCGCGCCGCAATTCAGACACCTTTGTAGACCGCACGTCGGTATGAAACATGACTGAGCGCCGCTCGCGAGAGACACGGCGCAACACGACCGTCCGCACGGAAGGCGCACCGTCCAGCGCAATCGTCGCGACCTGCAGCATCGTGAAGGGCGAGCGCTCATTGCCCGCGTTTGCGCCCGCGTTCAGGCGTGTCCAGACCTCGTCGACGATCTGATCCATATCTGCCGCGCTACAGAGCACGCACGATGCCGCCGTCGACACGGATGTTTTGCCCCGTGATGTACCCCGCGGCATCCGACAACAGGAACGCGACCGTCTGTGCGATCTCCTGTGTCTTCCCGAATCGGCCAACCGGAATGCGGGCAACAATCTCGGGCGTTTCGGGCCAGCTGTCGATAAACCCCGGCAGCACGGAGTTGATTCGAATATTGTCCTTCGCGTAGCGGTCGGCATAAAGGCGCGTGAACGAACTCAACGCGGCGCGCAGCGCGGAAGAAACGGGCATGGCCTGCTCGGGCGCATCGGCGGCGAAGCTCGAGATATTCACCACCGCGCCGCCGCGTTGCTCGAGAAACGCAGGGGTCACGCGACGCAACACGCGAGCGACGTTGAGCAGGATGAGATCGAGCCCGAGGTGCCACTGTTCGTCTGTAACAGAAAGCAGATCCCCCTTCGGCGGATGCCCCGTGTTGTTCACCACAGCGTCGATGCGGCCATATTTCTCGAGCGTTTCGCGGACGAATCGGTCGATACAGTCCGGCTCGGTCACCGAGCCGGTAAAGCCGAATCCGCCAAGCTCTCTCGCCAGTTCGGCCGCACTGCCGGAGGGTGACATCAAGGCCAGACGGTAGCCGCTGGCTGCCAGTTCGCGCGCGATCGCCGCGCCCATACCCTTGCCGGCCGCCGTGACGAGTGCGACTTTTTCTACTGCCATCGTGCTCTCTCCTTGAATTGGATTCAGCGCGTCAGAACTGCGCCGTATGGGAAATCGTCCAGAAACTGTATGGCGTTATGATTGGATTGTCGAATGATGTTTCTTATAGTCTGACAATAAAATTCTTCAGGTCCGATGGCGTGGATATCGCGGTGCGGCTCGGCAAGCCGCCGTTCGCGAAAGGCCTCGTCAGCGACCCGCTATTTCCGCTGCAGGTATTCGGCGTAGCCAGCCCGCAACTGCTCAAGCCCGATCACCCGGTGCACACGATCTCGGACCTGCAAAACTATGTGCTGCTCCACGACTGTCATGATCTGTGGCCGGAATATTTCAACGCCCTCGGTTGCACAAATGATGTGGGCGAGCTGAAGGGCCGCACTTCAGTCAATCGTCGCTCGCCATCGATGTCACCATTGCGGGGCAGGGCATTGCACTCACGAGCGAACATCTCGTCGAGCGCGATATAAGCGCGTTGAACCGGGCATTCGCAGTCAGCAAGTTCTGCGCCACCATCCGCATTGCAGTGCGGCGCCTCGCCGTGAGACAGCGCGTGCGCACGCATTCATCGTTCGATCACCTTGCCGGTGCATAATGACTGAACCGCCGATGCAGTCGATGACTATCCGCCAAGGAGTTCGTCATGCTAGCGAGGAACGAAGAATTCGTCGCCCATCTGCTCTCCGACGTCATGGAATTTGCGCGGGCGCGCTTGCCCGAGCCGACGTTCCAGACCGTCGAGCCTTTCCTGCGGCACTACTACGATTTCGCCGACGCGGAGGATCTGCGTAGCCGCAGCATCGCCGACCTCTACGGCGCCGCCATGGCGCACTGGCGAACCGCGCAGCGCTTTGTACCGGGCAGCGAGCGCATGCAGGTCTACAACCCGATCCTCGAACAGCACGGTTGGCATTCGGACCATACGGTCATCGAAATCGTGAACGACGACATGCCATTTCTCGTCGATTCGGTTTCCATGGCCGTCAACCGTCTGGGGCTCGCGCTGCATTCCGCGCTGCACCCCGTATTCCGGATCTGGCGCGGCAAGGACGGGACGATCGAGCGTGTAGACGAAGGCGGCGCTAGCGCCGGTGACGGGCAATCACAACTCGCTTCGTTCATCCATTTCGAGGTAGACCGCTGCGGCGATGCAGCAAAGCTCGACGAATTGCGCAGCGACATCGCCAAGGTGCTTGGCGACGTGCGGGCGTCGGTAGAAGATTGGCCGAACCTGCTCGAGGCCGCGCGCACCACCATCAAGACGATGAAAGCGCGCGAAACGAGCGCAGAGGACATCGAAGCGCGCGCGTTTCTCGAATGGATGGTGGCCGACCATTTCACTTTCCTCGGCCAGCGCGATTACGCGCTGGTCGCGCATGACGGCGGCTACGCCCTGCGTGGCGTGGAAGGCTCGGGCCTCGGCATTCTGCGCGAATCGCTGCGCGCGCCGGGCACGCCGGACATCACGCCGTTGCCGCCCGCGGCCGTCGACATCATCAGCGGCGCATGGCCCATTTTCCTGACGAAAGCGAACTCGCGTGCCACCGTACACCGGCCGGGCTATCTGGACTACGTTGGAGTGAAGCTAGTCGGCGCGGATGGCAAGGTGTGCGGCGAGCGCCGCTTCGTCGGCCTCTACACCTCGACCGCCTATATGGTCTCCACCGCCGAAATCCCGATCGTGCGGCGCAAATGCGCGAATATCGTGCAGCGCGCGGGTTTTCTGCCGAAAGGCCATCTCGGCAAATCGCTGGTGACGGTGCTGGAAACCTATCCGCGGGATGAACTGCTGCAGGCGAGCGAAGACGAGCTTTTCGACATCGCGCTCGGTGTGCTGCGCTTGCAGGAACACCAGCGCACGCGCCTATTCGTGCGGCGCGACCGCTTCAACCGCTTCGTTTCCTGCCTCGTATACGTCTCGCGCGACAAGTACAACACCGATCTGCGGCGGCGGATTGCAAACCTGCTCGTGGACGCCTTCAACGGCGTTTCCGTTGAGTTCACGCCGCTGCTTTCGGAGTCGGCAATCGCACGGATTCATTTCGTCGTGCACGCCGAACCCGGCTCGATGCCCGAAGTCGACACGCACGAACTCGAAGCGCGGCTCGTGCAGGTCACGCGCCGCTGGCAGGACGATCTGGCCGATGCGTTGCTCGACGCATTCGGCGAAGAGCAGGGCACGAGTCTCTTGCATCGCTACGCCGATTCGTTCCCGCCGGGCTATCGCGACGATTATCCGGCGCGCACGGCAGTACGCGATATCGAGCTGATCGAGCGCGTGCAGGGAACGCAGCGCATCGCGATGAATCTGTACCGGCCTATCGAGGCGGCCCCACGTACGTTCCGCTTCAAGGTTTATTGCACGGGCGAAGCGATCGCGCTCTCGCGCAGCCTGCCGATGCTGGAACACCTCGGCGTGCGTGTGGATGAAGAGCGGCCCTATGTGATCGAGGCGCCTTCTTGCGCGCCTGCTTGGGTCCACGATTTCGGCCTCGAACTCGCGGACGACGCCGAATTTGACATCGAGCGCGTGAAGGGCCTGTTCGAAGACGCATTCGAAAGCGTCTGGAACGCACGCATCGAAAATGACGATTTCAACCGGCTCGTGCTGCGCGCCTATCTGAGCGCGCGCGAAGTGACGATCCTGCGTGCCTATGCGAAGTACCTTCGCCAGGTGGGTTCGACATTCAGCGACGCCTATATCGAGCGTGCGCTAACCGGCAATCCGGCGATCGCCCGGCAGTTCGTCGAACTGTTCGTACTCCGGTTCGATCCGCGCGATTCACAGGCACGGGAAGAGCGCACGGCACTCATGCTCAAGGCCATTGAAAGTGCGCTCGACCAGGTGCCCAATCTCGACGAAGACCGCATCCTGCGGCAGTTCCTCGGCGTGATCAATGCGACGGTGCGCACCAACTATTTCCGCCGCGAAGCCAATGGCGCAGAGCGGCCCTCGCTCTCGTTCAAATTCGACCCTTCGAAAGTGCCTGGCCTGCCCGAACCCAAGCCCATGTTCGAGATCTGGGTTTATTCGCCGCGCGTGGAGGGTGTGCACTTGCGCGGCGGGCGTGTCGCTCGTGGCGGCCTGCGCTGGTCGGATCGCCGCGAAGACTTCCGCACCGAAGTGCTGGGCCTCATGAAAGCCCAGATGGTGAAGAACGTCGTGATCGTGCCGGTGGGATCGAAGGGCGGCTTTGTCGTGAAGAACCCGCCGCCGGCGAGCGACCGCGAAGCATGGATGCGCGAGGGCGTGGCGTGCTATCAGACCTTCCTGCGCGGCCTGCTCGATCTCACCGACAATCTCGTGAACAACGCGATCGTGCCGCCGCCCGATGTCGTGCGCCACGATCCCGACGACCCCTACCTCGTCGTGGCCGCCGACAAGGGCACCGCCACGTTCTCCGACTACGCGAACGCGATATCCGCCGAATACGGATTCTGGCTCGACGATGCATTTGCCTCGGGCGGGTCCGTGGGCTACGACCACAAAAAGATGGCGATCACGGCGCGCGGCGCGTGGGAGTCGGTCAAGCGGCATTTCCGCGAAATGGGCGTGGATACGCAGGCCACCGATTTCACCGTGGTCGGCGTTGGCGACATGTCGGGCGACGTGTTCGGCAACGGGATGCTACTCTCGCCGCATATCAAGCTCGTCGCAGCTTTCGATCACCGCCATATTTTCCTCGACCCGAATCCCGATCCGGCCGTGAGCCTTGCCGAGCGCGCGCGGCTCTTCGCGCTCGAACGCTCGAGCTGGGCCGACTACGACCCGGCTACGATATCGGCGGGCGGCGGCGTGTTCGCACGCACCATGAAGACGATCCCGCTTTCGGCGGCGGTGCGCACGGCACTCGGCATCGAGGCGGCGGCGCTTTCGCCAACCGAGTTGATTCGCGCGATCCTGCTGGCGAAGGTCGACCTGCTCTATAACGGCGGCATTGGCACTTATGTGAAATCCGCGCGCGAGACCAACGCACAAGTCGGCGACAAAGCCAACGACGCGGTGCGCGTGAACGGCTCGGAACTGCGCTGCAAGGTCGTGGGCGAGGGCGGCAATCTCGGCGTCACGCAGCTCGGGCGCATCGAATTCGCGCAGCATGGCGGCCACATCAACACGGATGCGATCGATAACTCGGCAGGTGTAGATTGTTCGGACCACGAAGTCAACATCAAGATCCTGCTCGGACTCGTGGTGGCCGACGGCGAGATGACGACGAAACAGCGCAACGCGTTGCTCGCGGAGATGACCGACGAAGTCGGACTGCTGGTGCTGAGCGACAACTACTACCAGACTCAGGCGCTTTCGATCGCGGGCCGCTACGCCGTGGAGCTGCTCGATGCCGAATCGCGCCTCATGCGCTGGCTCGAACGCGCAGGACGTCTGAATCGCCATATCGAATTCCTGCCGACCGACGATGAAATCGCCGAACGCCAGGCCGCGAAACTCGGGCTCACGTCGCCGGAGCGCGCCGTGCTGCTCGCCTACAGCAAGATGTGGCTCTACGACGCGCTGCTCGATTCATCGGTGCCGGAAGACCCGCTCGTCGCGGACTTGCTGATCGACTACTTCCCGCAGCCACTGCAGCAGCGCTTTAGCGAACCCATGCATCGGCATCCGCTGCGGCGTGAAATTCTGGCGACGCATTTGACGAACGCGCTCGTGAACCGCGTGGGCTGCGCATTCGTGCACCGTTTGATGGAGGAAACCGACGCGCAGCCCGGCGAAATCGTGCGCGCGTGCATCATGGCGCGCGACGTATTTGGTCTGAACGATATCTGGCGCGCCATCGACGCGCTCGACAACCGCGTGCCCGACGACGTGCAGGCGCGCATGTTCGTCGACATCGCACGGCTGCTCGAACGCGCGGCGCTATGGTTCCTGCGGCATCTGCAGGCAGGCTCGGTGGACAACGATGGTGTGAGCACGCTGCTGGCACGCTGCCGCGACGCCGCTCAGCGCCTCGCGCCGCAATTGCCGACGCTGCTGCCCGACCCGGATCTCGAAGCGCTTTCGGCACGCCAGGGAGAACTCGTGAAGGCGGGCGTCGAAAATGCGCTCGCGCTGCGCGTGGCGAGTGGAGATATTTCGGTAGCACTGCTGGACATCGCGGATGTAGCGGCGGCGTGCGACCGTCCTCTTGAGCGCGTTGCGGCGGCATACTTCGCTTTGGGTACGCGGCTCAATTACAGCTGGATTGGCGAGCGTGCGGCGACGCTGCCTACGCCGACGCATTGGGACACCATGGCGCGCGCGGCTGCGCTCGCCGAGGTGGCGCACCTCAAGCGCGCGCTCACCACGAGCGTGCTTGCACAAGGCTCCGAAACCGCGGACGCACAAACGCTCGTCGACGCATGGTGCGCTCAGCACGAGGCGGCGCTCGAGCGTTATGGGCAGTTGCTTACGGAACTGCGTGCTTCGAGCGGCGTGAGTCTTTCTGTGCTGCTCGTGATCGTGAGGGCGATGGCGGCGCTCGAAAGGACTTGAAGACTCGAACGATGACGGCGGTGCAAGCGGCTTACGCGGCGGCCGCTTCGGTCACCGCCTGCGTGCTCGCCACGGCCGCCGCATGCTCGCGAATCAGACGATAGACCGTCTCGCCGGGCACCGTCTCCGCCTCGAGCAACTGATCGGCGATCGCGCGCAGCACCGGCTCGTTCGCACGCAGCAACGCGAAGCACGCGTCGTTGAGTTCGTGCAGCAGTGCGTTCGCGTGCTCGATCGCGCTCTTCAACTGCAAGCCCGCGACCTGCTGCGGCAGCGCCGCGAGGCTGAACAGATTGCCATCCGCATTGAAGCCGTGCTTCGACACCATGTCGAGGCTGATGCGCGAGGCCTCCTGCAAATCCTGCGCCGCGCCGCTCGACGCTTCGCCGAACATGAGCAGTTCCGCGTTGCGCCCGCCCAGCAGCACCTGGATTTCGTTACGCATTTCCGTTTCGCGATACAGGTACTTGTCCTGCATTTTCGTGATCAGCGCCACGCCCAACGCGCCGCCACGCGGCAAAATCGTCACTTCTTCGAGCACGCCGGTGCCGAGGAGGGCGGCGACGAGTCCATGTCCTGCTTCATGGATCGCAATGCGTGTGCGTTCGTCGTCCGAAAGCGCGCGCTCCGCGCCGTTGACGTCGCCAATGCGTGCAATCTTGATGGCCTCGAGAAAATGCACCGCGGCCACTTGCCGCTTGCCGGCCTTGCGCGCGACGAGACCCGCTTGATTCACGATCATCGAGAGCGTGGCCGGGGAAAGGCCCGTGGTCAGCCGCGCGAGCTGGTTGAAATCGAGATCGTTGGCTTTCGACTTCAGATTGCCGGCGTAGAAGCGCAGAATTTCTGCGCGATCCTCCAGGTCGGGCAAACGCACCTGCACCGTGCGGTCGAAGCGGCCAGGGCGGCGCAGCGCTTCGTCGAGATTGTCCGGGTGATTGGTCGCCGCGACGATGATCACGCCTTCGTTCGACGCGAACCCGTCCATCTCCGCGAGCAGCTGGTTGATGATGCGGTTGCTTTCCGCTTCGACCGGGCCGCCGCCCGTATCGGTGCGCTTGCCCAGGCCGTCCGCCTCGTCGATGAAGATGACCGTCGGCGCGTTCTTGCGCGCGAGCTCGAACAGGCGCTTGACCTTCTGAATGCCCACACCGTAATACTTCGCGCTGAAATAGCTGCCCGTGATGGCGATGAAATTCGCGCCGCATTCGCCTGCAAGCGCCTGCGCGAGACGCGTCTTGCCGACGCCCGGGCCGCCTGTCATGAGCACGCCGCATGGCGCGCGCACGCCCATGCCCGTGAACTGCGCGGGCTCGGTGAGCCACGCGCGCACGTCGGCGAGCGCGGCTTTCGCTTCGCCTGCGCCGATCACGTCGTCGAAGCGCAAAGTCGGCGATTCGCCGAGCAATTGCGCGCCGCCGCCCATTTCGCGGCGCATGAACCACAGCAGGCCGCCTAGCATCAGCACGGGGAGTAGCAGACTGAACGCGTCGCGCACACGGTCGAGGGCTTCTGTCCAGCGCTCGGCGCCGATGCGCACATCGGCGTGCGGCAGCCAGACGAGTTGCCAGGGCGGCGTCGCGCCCGGTTTCAGATCGCCGAGCAGCAGGGCGTTCGCGAATGCGCCATTGTGATCGGCCACATAATACTTTTCGCCCTTGATCGTCGAGACGAGAATTGCTTCGCGGCTCACGCCAATTGCGGCGACATCGCGGTCGCGAATATCGCGCAGCAATTCCGAGGCATCCTTCTCGCGCTTCGTCCATGGCGATGCGTCATGCCGCATCGCGCTGGCGACACCCGTAAGCGCAGCCGGCTGGGACTGCGCAAGATTCGCTTGATGGCGCCAGTAGAAAAAGCCAGACGCCGACGCGAGCGCCGCCGCGCATACACCCAACGCCGCGTATCGGCCAAAGCGTGACCACCGCGAATTCCTTGCCGGTTTCATGAATCCTTTCCTGCCTGGCGCCGCCGTGACGACGCCAGATAATCTATCGTGGGACTGGAGGCGCTCGAACGTCTCGCCTTGCGTAGTCCATGGATAGTCAGGAATACGAAAACGACCCTTTTAATCGCGCTGCTCCAATAGGATTATGCCTGCGTTAGGCAGCCCGCGAAAAAGGGGATTGACGGATAAATACCTTTTAATCCGGTGATTTAGCCTGGCTGCATGGTTTCTTTGGGGGCGCGAACGGCGATGTACGCCTGTGTGGCGTGCTTCGCCATGCGGGTCGGACCGCGGGAAGAATAAAGATAAATGGGGCGAGCGTCGCTATTCGTTCGCTCGCTGCGCAACGTGGGCTATCCGGTCCCGCACAACACCGATCGCCTGCTTGAGCGCGTAGACGTCCTGAAAATAGCGGTACGGAATGCGTATCCGGCTCGCGTTTGCGTCGATGTTTTCGATTTCTTCGCTCCATTGCGCGATCTGCGAGGGGCTCGGCTCGCTGTTGCTCCACACTTCGTCTTCGAGTGCCTTGATTTCGCGGTACCAGACGACGAGCCGTTTTTTCATCCGTGCTTCGAGCAACCGCGGCAATGCCTGAAGCAAGCCAATCAGGAGCGCCGCGAACGGCACGAGGATCAACAGCCGTCGTTCGATCACGCTCGCGAGCCAGAACGGCAGATAGCGGTACAGGAACGGCTGGCCGGATTTGAAGTAGCGGACGCTTTCGTCGGAGAGCGGGAATTCTTCCGTCTTCAGGTTAGGGAAGGTGCCGAGCGGTGTGAAGTAATCTTCGCCACCGTGAACGGAGTGAGCCGCGTCGAGCAGCAGATAGACGAGCGCCGGATGCAGCGTGTCTTTCGAGACCAGCAGCGCCGTTGCCGCGAGCAGCGTGACGTCGGTGCGCGGCAGATCATCGGCGACACTCGTCGACGCGCGTGGCAAGACGATCTTCGAAAGCGATGGGAACTTCTGAACCAGCGCGTCTGCCTGGGCGAAACTCATCAGTTTGAGATCGCTGTTCAGCAGGATCTTCTGCATCTCGGCGTCGGGCCGGCCGATGAAGAAAGCCGCGTCGATCTGACCGCTTTCGAGCCCTTGATACGCTGCCGGCGCATCCATTTGCAGCAGGGTGGAGTTCTGGCTCGTGATGCCGCTGTAGCCGAGCAATACCTGCGCGACATTGAGCAGGCCACTGCCGGGCACGCCCGTCGAAATCTTCTTGCCACGAAGCTGCGACAGCCGGTCGACCGTCGTGTCGCCGCGATAGAACACCCAGATCGGTTCGTACGACACGGCAGCGATCGTCTGCAGACCGTCGGTCTCCTTCGGGTTGGTGGTACCCGACTGGATGAAACCGACTTCATAGGCGCTGTTCGGGTCTCTCAACCGCTCATAATTCTCCACCGCGCCGGAAGAACTGCGGATATCGAGCTTGATGCCCGCACGCTTCAGGATGGGCGCATAGCGATCCGCAAAGCCACGATAGATGCCGTTGTCAGCGCCGCTGGTCATGACGATGGTGCGTTGGAACGCGGGTGCGGCCACGATCGCCACCACCCAGCCAAACGCAGCCAACAAAATGATTACGCCGACGATCAGGAAGCGCCGCCTCGCCCTGGTCATGGGTGCTGTCTGGCTGCGATGCAGTGCCGGATTGTGTCGGGGCATCGTTATGTACGCCTCCAGGATGCAACGCAGCAAGGATCGCGGTGCGTCGTGGCTCGCTCTGATCGTTATGCTGAGCTTATTGCCGTTGCCGCTCGGGGTGAGTATGCCACGGCGAGGGAATCTACCTTCGCATCGAGGACGCAGCGTTTGCGGGCAGGCTTGCCGGTGTCCCCTTGCTGTCTGGTGATCGGTAATCGCGGATCAAAGATATAGGTCGTAGTGCAAATTAATATTGGAAGCGATGGATTCGCCTTTTTACTTGACATACCTTCATGGCGTTTACTTGGCTCCGTCACATCGACCCATCGAGCCAAGGCGCGACGCCAAAGGCTGACCGGATCGATTCGCACTGAAATTTCCCGCGCGGCGCCTGAGCTGGCATCCCCTTCGCCGATCAGTCGCCGCTGTCGCTCGAAGCGTCGATCGCGTTCAACAAATGACGCAGTGCATGGCCTGCAGCGACGGACTCTTCCGGATCGAGCATCGCCGTCAGCGCGTTCAGCCGGCCGACCCGCTCGTCCAGTGCACGATCGATGCACGCCAGGCCTTCTTCCGTCAGTTCCACTTCGAGCCGCCGGCGGTCATTCGGATCGGGCAGACGGCGCACCAGGCCCTTGTCTTCCAGCCGGTCCAGCAGCACGGTCATCGTGCCGGTCGTAAGGATGGCGATGCGGCTCAGGTCCGACGGGGATGCCGTTTTCGGGTAGCGCCGACGCAGCGCCGCCAGCACCTGGAACTGGCCCGAAGTGATGCCGTGCGCCTGGGAAAGCTTGACCAACTCTCGCTCCAGCACGCCGCCCAGACGGATCACCCTGATCAGCATGTCGGCGTGTTGCAGATCCAGGTCGGGGCGCGCCGTACGCCATTCGGCGAGAAATTGGTCCACATAGTCAAGGGTAGTCATACGCGAATTTTACTTGGCTCCAAATAACTTCGCAATTGATTGCTTGACATCAAGATACTCGATGACTAGTATTCGCTCATAGTCTGACCGGGGACAACAACCGGCCGACATCAGAAAGACAATGAAATGGGCGAGACACGACATGGCTTTTGATTCCTCGTGCGGGTTTCCTGGGCAACCGGGCGATAGCGCCGCAATCTCTGGCGGCTCGGTTCGAGCGGCCTTTGACGCAACATCGGACCGCTATCCGGCGCATCCTTTTCTCCACATTCCCGCGCAAGCAACGGCGGGGTACGGGGGGCAAGCGGTGGACTGGGAATACGGCGAAGCAGCCCTTCGCGTGCAGGCGCTGGAGGCCGATTTCCGCGAAGCTGGCCTGACGCGCGGCCATCGCGTCGCCGTGATGCTCGACAACCGCGCCGAGTTCTTCCTGTGCTGGCTGGCGCTCAACGGCATCGGCGTGTCGATCGTGCCGCTCAACGCAGAGCACAGCGCTGCGGAGATGGCGCATGTGCTGCGCGACAGCGCGGCCGTGATGGTGGTCACGCTGGAAGGACGAAGGGCGGCACTGGAACCCGCACTGCACCTCGCACTGGCCGGCACCGACAGGGCATTGCCGCCGGTTTGCTGCCTCGGCGACGACGCGCCCCGGGTGCCGGTGCTGCCCGGCACGTTCGCAGCCAGCACGGACGAGTGTGCGTTGGTCTATACCTCGGGCAGCACGGGTTTGCCGAAGGGCTGCATGCTCTCGAATGCCTACATGCTGGCGTTCGGCCGCTGGTACCTGTCGCTCGGCGGCCTGTGCACGATCGAGCCCGGTGCCGAACGCCTGATCACCCCGTTGCCGCTGGTGCATATGAACGCGCTGGCCTGCTCGTCGATGGCGATGATCCTGAGCGGTGGTTGCATCATTCAGCTTGACCGTTTCCACCCCGGCACCTGGGCGCAGACCGTCGCTCAGAGCGGCGCCACCATCGTGCATTACCTCGGCGTGATGCCGGCCATCCTGCTGCAGTTCCCGCCCCAGCCCGGCGACCGCGCGCACGCAGTGAAGTTCGGCTTCGGCGCTGGCGTGCATCCGAAACACCAGGCGGCGTTCGAGGCGCGCTTCGGCTTTCCGCTGGTGGAGTCGTGGTCGATGACCGAAGTCGGCGCGGGAGCGGCGGTGGCGGCCAACGTCGAGCCGCGCCATGCCGGCAGCCGTTGCTTCGGCCGACCGTCGGGGCACATGGAATACCGGATCGTCGACGACGCAGGTGTTGACGTGCCGCCCGGTAGCTCGGGCGAACTGTGGGTGCGCGCCGCCGGTCCGGACCCCCGGGCGGGTTTCTTCTCGGGCTACGCCAACCAGCCAGAGTTGACCGAAGCCGCATGGGCTGGCGATTACTTCCATACCGGGGACATCGTGCGCGCGGGTAGCGACGGCGCCCTGCACTTCGTCGACCGCAAGAAGAGCATCATCCGGCGCAGCGGCGAGAACATCGCCTCGCTCGAAGTGGAGGCCGTGCTCAATCAGTTGCCCGTTGTGCGCAACGTCGGCGTGGGACCCGTCGAAGACGAGACGCGGGGCGAGGAAGTCATGGCGTGCGTCGAGCTTGCCGCCGGCCACGCGCCTTCGCACGAGGTGGCCCTGCAAATATTCGAGGCTGCGGCGCAGCGGCTCGCTTACTACAAGCTCCCGGGCTACATCGCGTTCGTGTCCGCGCTTCCGCTGACTGCTTCCCAGAAGCTGCAGCGTGGGGTGCTGCGCGAAATCATGCGCCGCCTGGCTGGCGAGGGCGCCGCATTCGACCTGCGCGCCCTGAAGAAACGCTCCGCCGCGCATCCGGCGGACAACGCCTGAGCGGCCGCCGGAGTCTCCCATGGCAATCCAACCCGAA
The DNA here is from genome assembly GCF_040948675.1 of Paraburkholderia sp. BR14312. Lineage (NCBI taxonomy): Bacteria > Pseudomonadati > Pseudomonadota > Betaproteobacteria > Burkholderiales > Burkholderiaceae > Paraburkholderia > Paraburkholderia sp. BR14312. The sequence continues at coordinate 61,362 of NZ_JBFPKI010000021.1, read as the reverse complement.
GACGCGCAAGCCGTGCTGGCGGTACCCGTCACGACAGGCTACGCGCGCTACAGCACCGAGCCAGCGGACTGGTATGTCGCGCAATGCCTGCGTGAACTGTTGGCTGGCGCCGGCTTGTCGAAAGACAGTATTGACGGCCTCGCCGTCTCCAGCTTCACGCTGGCACCCGACCCTGTGGCCAGCCTGTCGCGGTCGCTCGGGCTGTCGTTGCGTTGGCTGGAATCCGTACCTTTCGGCGGCGCCAGCGGTGTGATCGCGCTGCGCCGCGCGGCACGGGCGGTGGAGGCTGGCGATGCGGAAGTCGTGGCCTGCATAGGCGCCGATGCCAACCCGCGCGGTGGTTTTGCCGGGCTGGCCAGTCGCTTCTCCTGGGCGGCCATCGACGCGGTATATCCCTACGGAGCGGCGGGTCCGAACATGCCGTTCGCGCACCTGACCCGGCGCTATATGGATGCCACCGGCGCCACGCGAGCCGACTTCGGCCGCCTTTGCGTCTCGCAGCGCGCCAATGCCAGTGCCGTCGCGCACGCGCTGTTGCGCGATCCCATTTCGCTCGAGGCGTACCTCGACGCCCGGCCAATCGCCGAGCCGCTCCACAAGCTGGATGTCGTGATGCCGTGTGCGGGTGCGGAGGGCTTTCTGGTGATGCAGCGGCGGCGGGCCCTCCATCTCGGCCTGCCGTACGCCCGTATCCGGTCGATGGTCGAGCGCCACAACGCCTACGCCGACGATGAAGCCATCTTGCGAGGCGGCTGGGCCCAGGAGTGCAGCCGGCTCTATCGCGAGGCCGGCGTCGGCTGCGGGGACATCGATGTGCTGGCGACTTACGACGACTACCCCGCGGTAGTGTTTCTGCAACTGGAAGGGCTCGGCTTTTGCCCGCCCGGCGCCGCTGCCGCTCTCATTCAGTCACACGATCTGAGTTTCCGCGGCGACTTTCCGCACAACACAAGCGGCGGCCAGCTCGGCTGCGGACAGGCCGGTGCGGCCGGCGGCTATCTGGGGCTGGTGGAAGTCTTGCGGCAGGTCACTGCGCAGGCCGGCGCCAATCAGGTACGCGCTGCCCGCATCGGGCTCGCCAGCGGCTACGGCATGGCCGTGTACGACCGCTGCCTCGCCACCGGCGCCGCGATCATCGAAGGGGTCGCGCCATGAGCCACGACGCTTCCTTTGCGCAGTGCCGCTCGCTTGCCTGGCACAGCATGGCGGAGTCCACGCCGCCGGGCGGCCTCGCACTGCCGTGCTGCGCGCAGTGCGGCCACCAGTTCTATCCGCCGCAACGCTATTGCCCGCGTTGCCTGCACGGGCACATCGACTACGTGGCCGACAACGGCGCGGCCGTCGTGCTATCGGTGACGCGCCTGCACCACACACTGGAGCCAGCCTTCGTCAGTTTGCTGCCTTTACATGTGGCGGCCGTTCGCACGGATTCCAATGTCACGCTTTTCGCGCTGGCCGACGACATGCTGGCCCCGGGCACCCGTGTGGCGGTCAGCCTGATCCGCGCAGCATGGGCGCCCGCTGGTGTGCTGCGCGTCCGCTGCGTGGCATCGCCGGAACACGGGGGGGCGGTATGAGCCATCTCCACCATGAAACCCAGCGTTTCGCGGGACGTACGGCCGTGGTGACCGGGGGTAGCGCGGGCATCGGACTGGCCGTCAGCGAGGCGCTGCTCGCGCAAGGCGCGCGCGTGATTGCCGCAGGGCTCGAGCCGTCCGCCAGTACGCATCCGCGCCTCATCTCCAGCGTCGTGGACCTGTCGACGCCCGAAGGCATTCGCACACTGGCGGCGCTCGCTCAGGCAGAGCACGCCGACATCCTCGTCAACAACGCCGGCGCGGTGCGCAACACCCTGCTCGAAGACGTAGACGATGCCGAGTTCGACCTGATGATGACGCTGCACGTGCGCTGCGCAATGAAGCTGGCGCAGGCCTGCCTGCCGCACATGAAGGCACAGCGCTTCGGCCGCATCGTCAATGTGGCGTCGCGCGCGATCGTGGGCCTGGCCGGACGCACCGCCTATGGCGCGAGCAAGGCCGCGCTGGCCGCGATGACCCGCACCTGGGCGCTGGAATCCGGGCCGTCCGGCATCACGGTCAATACGGTGTCGCCCGGGCCCATCGTCACCGGCATGCTGATTCGCGATATCCCGGAGCATGGCGAACGCGCGCGCGCCCTGGCCGCTTCACTGCCGCTCCAGCGCCTCGGCCGCCCGGACGACGTAGCACGCGCGGTGCTCTTCTTTGCCGATCCCGCAAATGGCTGGATCACGGGGCAGAACCTCTTCGTCTGTGGCGGGGGGAGCCTGGCCGCTTCTCTGGCGCTCTGAGGCCTCTTAACCTCACTTCATCCAAACCACCAGAAACAAACCGGAGACAACATCGTGAACCCGTCGAGTTCTACCTCGTCCATTCCCCCGCTAGAAGAAGTACTCCTAAATAGCGAAGACATGCCGTGGCGCCCCAAGTCCCTGCCGGGCCTCTACGAGAAAATGCTGTGGCGCGACGACGCCACCGGCGCTTCCATCGCGCTGATCCGGTTCGAGAAGGGCGTGTCGATTCCCGTGCCGCACTCGCATGCATCGAACCAGTTCATGTTCTGCCTGCAGGGTCGCTACGAATACACGGCCACGAATGTGGTGCTGATGCCGGGTAGCTTCTACTGGAATCCCAAGGGGCACATCCACGGCCCGACGCTCGCGCACGAAGACACCATCGTGGTGGAAATCTACGACGGTCCGCACTATCCGCAGCAGCCGAGCTGGTACACGGATGAGCGCGATGCCCACTGACCACAAAGGTGCCGCCATTCCCGGCATTCCCACGCCCTCGAGCCATTGCGAGACCGATCCGCGGGACCTGTGCGCGGCGGTCGGCGCGATCTTCGAGCGGCTCGGCGTAGCTGCTGCCGATGCCGCGTATGTCGCAGAGGCTCTGGTCGATGCCGACATGGAAGGCATCTCCTCGCACGGCGTCATGCTGGTCCACATGTATGCGCAGCGCCTGCGCAGCGGATCCGTGACGGCGGCGTCGCGGGCCGCTGTGGCCCATGACCACGGCGCCTGCGTGGTGCTCGACGCCGCAAACATGCTGGGCCAGCTTTCCGCGCGACAGGCGGTCGCGATCGCGAGGGAGCGGGCCGTTGAGCACGGCATCGGCGCCGTGGCGGTACGCAACGCCTTTCACTTCGGCGCGGCGGGCCGCTATGCGCGGGCCCTGGCAAGCGATGGCTGCGTTGGCATTGCGATGTCCAACACACGTCCGCTGATGCCCGCGCCGGGTGGCGCCCAGAGCGTCGTCGGCAACAACCCGCTGGCTATCGCGGTGCCCGGTGACGACGGCATGCCGGTGGAACTCGACATGGCGATGAGCGCCAGCGCGATGGGCAAGATCCGGCTGGCCGCCGCCGCCGGCCGCGCGATTCCGGCTGGCTGGGCCACCGACGCGCAAGGCCTGCCCACCACGGACGCGGCCGCCGCCATCGCCGGCATGCTGCTTCCGGCGGCCGGCCCCAAGGGCTTCGGCCTCGCCTTCATGGTCGACGTACTGTGCGGCGGCCTGTCCGGCGGCGCCACCGGCGCGGCGGTGCAACCGCTCTATGGCGACAGCGCCATTGCCTACAACTGCGCGCACTTTTTCCTCGCGATCGATGTGGCGCATTTCCGCGACGCCGGCGCGTTCGCGCGCACCGTCAGCGACGCGGCGGCCGCGGTGCGCTCGTCGCGGCGCGCGCCCGGCACGGAACGTCTTTACGCCCCCGGCGAGATCGGCTGGGCGAGGCGTGCCGAATCCGGCGGCGCCTGCCGCGTCGAGCGGCCGGTGCTGATCGAACTCGCCGCCCTGGCGCGCGCGCTCACCGCCGCGCTGCCTTCTTCGATTGCCAACCTTGTAGACGATATGGACCTGACAGCATGAAAACGCAAATTCTCACCGGCGAACTGCGCAAACCCAACGGCCACTTCTCGCAGGCCACCACCATCGAGGCCAGCGGCAAGCTGGTCTTCATCTCCGGCATGACGGCGCGCCGGCCCGACGGCTCGATCGCCGGCATCGGCGACGTCGTAACCCAGACCCGGCAAGTCTGCGAGAACCTGAGCGCCGCCGTGAAAGCCGCCGGCGGCTCGCTCGACGACATCTGTCGCGTCGATGTGTACGTACGCAACATCGAGCATTTCGACCGCATCCACGACGTGCGCCGCGAGTTTTTCAAGGCGCCACTGCCGGCTTCGACCATGGTCGAGGTCAGCAAGCTGGTCTCGCCGGAATACCTGATCGAGATCAGCGCGATCGCGGTTCTGCCGAACGCCTGAGACACGTATCGGAGTCCGAATCATGCGATTTGCAAGTTTCATCTACGAGGGCCGGGCGCGCATCGGGGTGGTCGAAGGCGACCAGGTGGCCCCATTGCCGCTGTCTATGGGCGACCTGCGCGATGTGATCACCGGTGGCCAGGATGCGCTGTGCAGTATCGCCAGCGCGTTGTGCGACGGCACGCTGGAGTGCATCGCAATCGATGGCCTGCGCCTGCTGCCGCCGCTGCAGCGTTTGCCGCGCGATGTGCTTTGTGTCGGCTGGAACTACTGGGACCATTTTCTGGAAAGCGAGGGCAAGCGTGAAGGGCAGGACGTGCCGCGTCCCGAAGCCCCGACCTTCTTCACCAAGAGTCCGCACACCGTCATTGGACCGCGCGACGACATCGCTTTCGATCCGCGCATCTCGGCCAAATGGGACTACGAGGCCGAACTCGCGCTGGTCATCGGCACCGGCGGCCGCAGCATCGCCGCGAGAGACGCCATGCGGCACGTCTGGGGCTATTGCCTCGCAAACGACATTTCTCAGCGCGACCTGCAACGCCGTCACGGCGGCCAGTGGCTGAAGGGCAAGAGCATCGACAGCAGCATGCCGTTGGGGCCCTTCCTGGTGACGGCCGACGAGATCGATCCGCGCGAAGTCCGGCTGCAATGCCTCGTCAACGGCGAGCTGCTGCAGGACGCCTCAGTGTCGCAGATGGCTTTCGATATTCCCGAGCTCATCGCCGAGTTGTCGTTCGGTATGACGCTGCACGCGGGCGACCTCGTTCTGACCGGCACGCCGGCGGGCGTGGGCAACGCACGCGAGCCGCAGGTTTTCCTGCAAGCCGGCGACGTCGTGACCGTGCGCGGTACGGGCTTGGGCGAACTGGTCAACCGGGTGGTCGAGACCGACCTGTATGGACAATCGAGTGTTACGGACATGCGGAGGCGCCCATGAAAGCCAGCTTCGATGCAAGCGGCGACGTGATCGTCATCACGGGCGGCGCGAACGGGATCGGCGCGGCGCTTGCGCGTGCCTGCGCGGGGGCGGGGGCAGCGGTGATTGTCTGCGACGTGGACGAGCACGCCGCCGCGGCGTTGCTGGCCGCCGAGCCGCGCCTGCAGTTTGTCCGGCTCGACGTCAGCGACCGCGATGCCGTGATGGCCGCCATGCAGTCCATCGAGAACGAACACGGCCACATTGACGGTCTGGTCTGCGCAGCGGCGGTGCAGCCGCGCCGGGCTGTGCATGACACGGCGCCGGCTGACTGGCAGCGCACGCTCGGCATCAATCTCGATGGCGTGGTGTGGTGCTACCAGGCTGCGATGCCCGGCATGATCCGGCGGCGGCGCGGCAGCGTGCTTGCGTTCTCGTCGGGACTGGCCCATAGCGGCTGGGCCGAGTCCGCCGCGTATGCCGCCAGCAAAGCCGCACTGGTGGCCTTCATCAAAAGTGCTGCGAAGGAGGTGGCCCGGCATCGGGTGCGGGTCAACCTGATCGCCCCCGGCGTCATCGACACGCCCCAGTACCGGCATGCCAATGCCGGGAGCGACGACGCGCACTGGGCCGCCACGCTCGGGGTAGGCCAGCCGGAGGACGTCACGGGGCCGCTGATGTTCCTGCTGTCCGATGCCGCCACCATGACCGCGTCGGTGCTCAGCCGGGACTATGCCTGGCAGGCCAGCGAACCCGCGGGGCACGAGCAATGACATTCACCGGAGAACCACAACCATGCAGCCTGTACTGATCGTTGGCGCTGGGCCGATCGGGCTGACCACGGCGCTCGGTCTTGCGTACTACGGCATTCCCTTTCTGCTGTTCGAGGAAGACGGCAGCCTGTCGCTCGACACCAAGGCGGGCACGCTGCTGACGCGCACGTTGGAGGCCTTTCGCCGCTATGGCGTCGCCGATGCCGTGCTGGAGCGTGCGCTTCGAGTCGAAGAGATCGGCGAGATCGAACGGGAGAGCAATCTCTCGCAGTCGTCTGTGCGCACGGCCGTGCTGCGCGACGAGACGCGCTACCCGTTCGTCGTCAACCTGCCGCAGCACCATCTCGAGCCGATCCTGCGCGACGCGGTGGAGCGCGTGCCGCAAGGCCGCTTGCTGATGAAGCACCGCCTGGTGTCGTTCGACTCCGGCGCCAGCGGTGTGCAAGCCATCTTCGACACGCCCGATGGCCCGCAGCGCTTCGAGGGCAGCTACCTGCTGGCGTGCGATGGCGGCCGCAGCACGGTGCGCGCGCAATGCGGTGTTCCGGTGGTCGGCACGTCGCTCGATGTGCGCTACATGCTGGTGGATCTCAAGGTCGACCTCGATGTGGCCAATCCGCGCGACTATCCCTATCTCGCGTACTTCTCGGATGCGCAGGAGTGGATGATCCTGGTGCGGCAGCCGCACTGCTGGCGCTTCCTCTATCCGCTCGCCAGGGACGCGGACGAACCCACCGACGAGGCGCTGCGCAGCAAGGTGCTGCGCTTCATCGGCAAGGTCGACAAGGTCGAGTTGCTGGGGCGGGTGAGCTACCGCGTGCACCACCGCATTGCGCGCCAGTGGCGGCGCGACCGCGTGTTCCTGATGGGCGACGCTGCGCATCTGATTACACCGATGTGGGCGCTTGGCCTCAATACCGGCGTGCTGGATGCCATCAGCCTGCCATGGCGCCTCGCGTGGGTGCTGCGCGGCTGGGCCGACAGCAGCCTGCTGGACGGCTATGAGCGCGAACAGCGCCCGGTTGCGGAGGAAGGCGCGGGCGAGATGGCGGAGGCCGCGCGTCACCACATGGCCATGCAGGACGAGGCAAAACGCACCGCGGCGCTGCAGGACTGGGGCAACGCCTATACGCGCACGCTGCTGGGCGTGCGGCTGGATATCAACGGCAGCGGCGACTGGTCGATGATCCGAACGGAGGCCGAGCCGCCGCCGCTGCAGGTAGGCGAGCGCATCCCGGATTTCCTGCTGCATGGCCCCGCCGGCCGGCCAGTTCGGGTCCACGATCTCGTCGACGGCAATTTCCTCGCGCTGTATTTCGACGACGTGCGCCGCCAGCCGCAGATCCCACACAACACGTCCCCCGCCTTGCGTCACTTCGTGGTGTCGCGCTGGGACGCCCCCCTCGACTCCGGCCTGCGCGACCGCGCCCTGCTCGATGTCGGCAACCAGTTGCGCGAGCGCCTCGGCGTGGCGGACGGCACGCTGGTGCTGATTCGCCCGGACGACCATGTCGCCGCCATCGTGCCGATCGCGCCGCAACGTGCCGAAGACCTCTATGCATCCATCGTCGGCGTGCCCGCGCCGCAAGGGAGTTCGCAATGATCCGTGGACCCAGCGTGCTCGGCCTGAACGGGTTTGGCCTGGAAGTACCGGACCTGGGCGCCGCCCGGGCCTTCTACGAGACCTTCGGCCTCGAAACCGCGACGGTGCAACCGGACGTGCTGCGCATGCGCTCGCCTGGCCGAACCAACGATGAACTGATCTTGTCGGCCGGCGCGGGCAAGCGGCTGCATCATGTGTCTTTCTACTTTGATCCGCTGCAGCGCGCGGACTTCATCGAGAAGCTGACTCAGGCCGGACTCGACGTCCTCGAGCAGGCCCCGCCCGGCGGCCACCGGGACGGGCTCTGGTTCCAGGACCCGTGGGGTACATGGATTCATCTCAGCCCACATGTTCCGGGGTCGCTCGCGGAGCCCGCCGCCGATGCCGTGCTGCGCCGGCCGGTGGACGTCGCGGCGTGGCAGGCACTCGATGGCGGGCGCGCCCCGCTCAAGATAGGCCACGTGCTGATCTTCACCCCCGACCTGGCAAGGGCGGAGCGCTTCCTGTGCGATACGCTCGGCCTGCGTGTGGCCGACAGGGCAGTCGGAAAGGTGAGCTTCCTCGCTGCGGGCGAGGGCGTGATCGACCACCACTGTTTCGGCCTGATCGCCAGTACGCACCGCGGCTTCCAGCATGCCAGCTTCCAGATGGGCGGGATCGACGACATCGGTTTCGGCGCCTGGCGCATGCGCGAGGCGGGTTACCGGGACAGCTTCGGCCCGGGACGACATGCGCTGGCGTCGAACCTGTTCCAGTATGTGCGGGATCCGTGGGGTAGCTGGGTGGAGTACTACGCCGACATGGACAAGATCAGCGACCAATGGGTGAGCCGGGACTGGACGGTCTTGCCGTACATCTGGGGGCCGACGTGGTCGCCGGAATTCTGGGGAGGGGAGATGAATGCCAACCTGGAGCCACGGTGACCCCGCGTATGGATTGTCGGAAGACGAAGGAAAACCCATGTCCTCGATCGCATTGGATGTCCATACTCACCTTGTGCCCGGCGGCAGGGCTGCATTGCCGCCATTGGACGGTGTCGTCAGGCGGACTGCCGACGGTGTGATGGTGATCGACGGCCAGCCGCTGATGGCCATGGACCTGTATCACCCCGAGCGATTGCTCGCCTGGATGGAGGCCAACGGCGTGCGGCGTGCGCTGGTATCGGTGCCGCCGCCGCTCTACCGGCAGCACCTGGACGCCGTCGCAGCCCACACCTGGGCTTGTTACGTCAACGATGGCCTGCTCGAGATCGCCACTCGCCACAGTGCAAAGCTGGGTGCCTTGCTGCATTTGCCGATGGAGCACCCGGCGGTGGCGCAGGCATTGGCCGCGTGTTATGGCGAGTCGGCTCATGCAGGATACGCGCTGGCGGCAGGAGGCGTTGACGCCGTCGATTACGGCGATCCGGCGCACCGGCCACTGTGGGAGCGGCTGGACGCGCAGGGCGCCTTCGTCTTCCTTCATCCGGCGCACTGTTGCGACGGCAGGCTCACACGGCATTACATGGAAAACTTGCTTGGTAATCCTTACGAGACCGCGGTCGCGGCGTCGCAACTGCTGATGGCGGATGTCCCGAAGCAGTACCCGCGCATCCGCTTCTGCCTCGCGCACGCTGGCGGCGCGTTCCCGGTGGTGTGCGGACGCTTGCAGCGTGGCTTCGACACCGGGCGTCCGGGAGTGCCGGCACAGATCGAGCCGCCCTTGCAGGCGGCGAGGCGCTTCTTCGCCGACTGCATCGCGCACCAGCCCGCCGGCCTGCGGCTGGCACAGGAGGTATTCGGCCGCCCTAATGTGCTGTTCGGCTCGGACTGGCCGTTTCCCATGGGCATCCCCTCGCCGGGCACCGATGACACCGTGCGCGCGTGGAGACAAGACGCCACGCCGTAACGGCCCGGCGCACACACCACAACAGGCAGAGAACGAGAATCAAGGAGACAACATGAATGTGGAACAAGGATCAGCCGCGGCCGGTATGCCGGCGGCTGCCGATGGGCGGCGGGCGATGTTGCGCAAGACCGTCATGACATCGATCGTCGGGCAGGCACTCGAATGGTACGACTTCTTTCTATATGGCACGGCCGCGGCGCTGATCTTCGGCAAGCTGTTCTTCCCGATCGGCACGGACCCGCTGGTGGGCACGCTGGCGGCCTTCGGCGGCTTCGCGGTGGGGTTCGTCGCGCGCCCGCTCGGCGGCGTGATCTGCGGTCACGTGGGCGACCGCTACGGCCGCAAGCTGGTTCTGGTGCTGACGCTGGTCGTGATGGGGCTTGCCACCGCCCTGATGGGCCTCCTGCCGACGTATCAGCAGATCGGGATCTGGGCGCCCGTGCTGCTGGTGTTGCTGCGTCTCTTGCAAGGGCTGGCTGCTGGCGGCGAATGGAGCGGCAGCATCCTGCTGATCAGTGAGAATGCGCCGCCGACGCGGCGAGGCTTCCTGTCGGCCTGGAGCCCGAGCGGGGCGACCGTCGGCTTCGTGCTGTCGGCAGTCGCCTTCTGGGCGGCGCAGAAGCTGCCTGCCGAAGACTTCATGAGCTGGGGATGGCGCGTCCCGTTCCTCGCCAGCATCGTGCTGGTGCTGGCGGGCTACTACATCCGCAGCCGGATTCCCGAAAGCGCGGAGTTCGTGGCGGCCAGGCGCAGCGGCCACGGTGTGCGCCTGCCCGTGATCGAAGTGCTGCGCCAGCAGCCGAAGGAAGTGCTGATGGTGGTGGGGCTGCGCATGGCGGAAGGCGGCGCGTCCTATATCTTCTTCGCATTCTCGCTCGCCTATGGCGCGCATCTTGGTATTCCTAACCAGGTCATGCTGGAAGGGCTGACGATCTCGATGGTGCTGGTCATGGGCACCGCACTGGCGTATGGCCACCTGTCCGACCGAATCGGCCGACGCACCGTCTATATGGCGGGCGCGATCGGCGTGATGCTGGTGGCGTTCCCGTTCTTCTGGCTGATCGATACGCGCCAGCCGTCTCTGGTGCTGCTCGCTTACGTGCTGGCCGATTCCGTGGTGCTGGCCGCCATGGTCGGTGTACAGCCGAGCTATATGGCAGAGCTGTTCCGGACGGAAGTGCGCTACTCCGGCATGGGCGTTGGCCGCGAACTGTCGTCGGTGATCGGCGGCGGCGTGGCGCCGATGGTCGCCACGGCCCTGCTGGCGAAGTATCACTCGGCGACGCCTGTCGCGCTCTATCTGATCGTGCTGGGGGGCATCACGGTGATCGCGCTCATGTTCACGCCGGAAACGCTGCCCAGTGAGGCGCGCAGGCGCCCCGGGCAGGCCTGAAGGAAGGGAGCGCGATGACAACCCCGACTTCACCCCTGGCCACGCCGATCGCACAGCGGCTCGTTTTCGATCTGGTGCGCGGAGAGGTCCGTGACCATGATCGCCGCTACCTGCTGATGCGCCCCGATGTCCTCATGGGCATGCTGCAGTTGCTGGATGACACCACGCGGGCGCAAGCGCTGTGCGCCTTCGCCGACTCTACGGCCCGGCACGGCAAGCTCAGCATTCTCGCCTATCTCGACGGCCTGCCCGGCCGCGGGGCGGGCGACGGCAATGCGCTGCTCGATCTGATCTGCGAAACGTCGCCCGCGCTTGGCTGGGGGCGGTGGGACTTCGAGCGCAGCGGCGATGGTCTGGTTCTCAATGTTTTCAACAGCCCCTTTGCCGCGGGCTACGGGTCGGCGGTCCAGCCGGTCTGCGCGCCGATCGCAGGCATGTTCCGCACCGTCGCCGCGATTGTGTTGGGGCAACCTGTGCGGGTGCAGGAAACCGCGTGCGCCGCCGTGCACCCACATGCCACTTGTCGTTTTGTCGCGCGCCCGGCACTGGCGAGCAACGAGGAAGGAGACTTGACATGACCCGCTACCGGGACGATGCCGGCGCCATCCGCGCGCTGGTGCAGGAAGACCGCGTGCACCGCGACGTCTACCTCAGCGAGGAATTGTTCCGCCTCGAGCAGGAACGCTTGTTCCAGCGCAGCTGGAATTACGTCGGCCACGAAAGCCAGGTGCCCGAACCGGGCGACTACTACACCACGGAGATCGCCGGCCAGCCTCTGATCCTGGTGCGCCAGCCGGACCGCAGCCTGCGGGTGCTGATGAACCGCTGTGCCCACAAAGGTGCGCGACTGGTTTGCCAGGTGCAAGGCAACACCGGAAAGTTCTTTCGTTGTCCGTACCATGCGTGGGCCTACAAGACCGATGGCGCCTTGCTAGCCGTGCCGCTGAAGACTGGCTATGAACACACCCGCATGCACGCCTGCGAGTCCGGAGCTGGCCTGGTGGCGCCACGCATGGCGGTGCATCGCGGCTTCGTCTTCACTTGTTTGTCGGCGGACGGCCCGGAGTTTTCGGATTACCTCGGTCCCGTGCTGACGGTGCTCGACAGCCTCGCCGACCGCTCCCCCATGGGCGAACTGCAAATTGCCGGCGGCTGCCTGCGCAGCGTGATGCGGTGCAACTGGAAGATGTACCTCGAGAACGTCAATGATTCGGTGCACCCGGTTTCCACGCACGAGTCGGTCTCGGCGACGGCCAGGTCGGTGCAGGATACGCAGCCGGCCGATGCGCCGGAGTCGATAGCCCTGCAGCAACTGCTGCCATTCGGCTCGGGCTATGACTTCTTCACGAGAACTGGCGCGCGTATCTATCCGAACGGGCACAGCGTGCTGGGGATCCACGCCAGCATCCATTCGGAATACGAGATTCCGGTGGACTACCGGCAGACGCTGGAGGCGGCCCATGGCGCGCAGCGAACAGCTGAAATTCTCGGCTTCGCGCCGCAGAACGTGGTCCTGTTTCCGTCACTCGCGCTCAAGGGATCGCCGCAGACGCTGCGTGTGATCAAGCCGCTGGGCATGGACCGTACGCTGGTCGAGGTCTGGGCGCTGGCACCCAAAGGAGCGCCGCAGGTGCTACTGGAGCGCACGCTGACCTACAACCGGCTGACGTTCTCGCCGATGTCGGTGGTGGCACATGACGACATCCATATTTTCGAGGGCGTCCAGAGATCGCTAGCCGCCCAGGGCAATCCATGGATCAGCCTGCACCGTGAGTACCGCGACGGCGAACAGCTGGAGCCGGAGCAGGAGGTGAGCGGCACTAACGAACTGCTGATGCGCAACCAGTTCCGCGCGTGGGCGACGCTGATGACGGCGGATGCGAAAGGAGCCTCGGCATGACTGGCTCCGACGCAACGATCGAACTGGTGGTCGACGAAGTGATTCCGCTGACCGGCACCATCACCGAGTTCCGTCTGCGGGATCCGGCGGGCAGGGCGCTGCCGGGGTACACCGCGGGCGCCCATCTGCGCGTGCGGGTCGCGCCTGGCGGCACCGCGGACTGGCGGCATTACTCGTTGATCAACGGCACGGTGGGCGCCACGCTGGCGCCTGAGGTCTACCGCATCGCCGTGCGGCGCGAAGACAATGGTCTGGGCGGCTCTCGCTGGATGCACACCATGCTGAAGCCTGGCAGCCGGTTGCTGACCAGCCAGCCGCGCAACGCCTTTGTGCTCGACGTGGATGCCGAAGACGCCGTGCTGATTGCCGGTGGCATCGGGGTTACGCCCATTGTGTCGATGGCGGCCGCGTTGGCGGCCGCCGGGCGGCGCTACCGCGTGCACTACAGCGCCCGCGACACCCGCCAGCTGGCATTTGCGCAGGAACTGCGCGGCATCGCCGGCGCGTACCTATCGCTTTACGCCGACGAGGGCGTACTGCCGGTGCTGGATATCGCGGCACTGTTGCAAGGCTTGCGTCCCGGCCAGCCCCTCTACGTCTGTGGCCCGGCGGGGATGATCGACGCGGTGCTGGCCCAGGCGTACGCGCGCGGGTGGGCTCGTGAGGACATTCACTTCGAGCGGTTTGCCGCGCCGCCTGCCGCGGCGTCCGACACCGGCTTTGAAGTCGAGCTGCGCCAGTCGGGTCGCACGCTCACGGTGGCGGCCGGGGAATCGATTCTTGACGCCATGCTGGAGGCGGGCCTCGACCCGCTTTACGACTGCAAGCGCGGTGAATGCGGGCTGTGCCGGACGACGGTGCTGGAAGGGGCACTCGATCACCGCGACTATTGCCTCAGTGAGTCGGAACGGCAGGCAGGCAATGTGATGCAAATCTGCGTGTCGCGCGCCGGCTGCGGGCGGCTGGTGCTCGATGCATGAAGGGGAGCGAGAACATCATGGGTCAATACCGGGACAATCCGGAAGCCCTGCGCCGGCTGGTGCAGGACGAGCAGGTCCATCGGGACGTCTATCTCGATGAGGAGGTCTTCGCGCTGGAAATGGAGCGGCTCTGGTCACGGGCGTGGGTGTACGTCGGTCACGACAGCCAGGTGCCGCAAGCCGGCGACTTCATCACGGCGGACATCGCGGGGCAGCCCGTCATCATGGTGCGGCAGCCCGATGGCACGGTGAAAGTCCTGCGCAACCGGTGCGCACACAAGGGCGCCCGGCTAGTTTCGCAGGCCAGCGGGAATGTCGGTCGCTTCTTCCGTTGCCCGTATCACGCGTGGACGTACAAGACGGATGGCGCGCTGCTGTCGATACCGCTGCGGCAAGGCTACGAGGGCACCAGCCTGGATGCCTGCCCCGCGAGCCAGGGCATGGGGGCGTTGCGGCACGTGGCGAGCTATCGCGGTTTTGTGTTTGCCCGCCTGGCTGACGACGGTCCGGCGTTCCACGCGTACTTTGGCGAGGCGCTGACGTCCATCGACAACATGGCCGATCGCGCGCCGGAGGGCGAGCTTGAAGTCGCGGGGGGCGTACTGCGCTACACCCACGACTGCAACTGGAAGATGTTCATCGAGAACCTGAACGACACCATGCACCCCATGGTGGCGCACGAGTCGTCTGCGGGCACGGCAAGACAGCTGTGGGCCGGCAAGCCGCAAGACGAGCCCCTGCCGATGGCGATCGAACAGCTGGTGCCCTTCACATCGGGCTATGCGTTCTCCGACGAGATGGGCGTGAGGGTGTTCGCCAACGGGCACAGTTACACGGGAGTCGGCACGGTGTCATTGCATGCCAATTATGTCCGCATGCCCGAATACGAGGAGCGCATGGCCGAGGTCTATGGTGTGACACGTGCCGCGGAGATCCTCGCAACGGTGCGGCACAACACCGTCTTCTATCCGAGCCTGACCATCAAGGGCGCCATTCAGGCGATCCGCGTAGTGCGGCCGGTGGCGCCCGGCAAGACGATCGTGGAATCGTGGACTTTCCGCCCCAAGGGTGCGCCGGAGGACCTGTTGCGCCGTACGCTGATGTACACGCGGCTGATCAACTCGCCGATGTCCGTAGTCGGCCACGACGACCTGCACGCCTACCGCGCGATGCAGGAAGGGTTGCGTGCGGGCGGCAATGAGTGGGTGAGCCTGCACCGCAACTTCGATGCCTCCGAAGTCGGGCAGGAGGACACCACCGCCAACGGCACGAGCGAAATCTCCATGCGCAATCAGTTCCGCGCATGGGCCCGATACATGTCACCGGAAATCCAGTCAGGAGATAAAACAAAATGAGCCAGCCCCAACTCACGACGCCGCCCGCGCGGGATGACCTGATCGCCTTCGTCTATGAAGAAGCACGGCTGATCGACGACAAACGCTTCGACGATTGGCTCGCGCTCTTCGCGGACGACGGCTGCTACTGGATTCCGCTCGTGCCGGGCCAGCAGGATGGCATTAACCACGCGTCGCTGATGTACGAAGACCGCCTGCTGCTTCAACTGCGCATCGAGCGCATGCGCAGCCCGCGTGCTTTCTCCCTGCAGCCGGAAAGCCGTTGCCTGCACGTGCTGCAGTGTCCGGAAGTGGTGGCGCAGGACCACGAGAGCGGTACGTACCTCACGCGCACCCGCTACATCTACGTGGAGACGCGGGGCGAGGAACAGCAGGTTTATGCCTGTACGGCCGAGCACACCCTTGTGCTGCGCGACGGCATGCTGAAGGTGCGGCAGAAACGGGTCAACCTGCTGAACTGCGACGCCGCATTGCCCTCGGTCCAGCTTTTTATGTAGAGCTACCGGCGGCGCGCCGCTGAATACCCAGTCTGCTTCTGTCGCGGTAAACGCAAGAGTCGGTCAGTTCAAATACGATACGTATTCCTTCTTCAGCCAGTTAAATCATGGCGGAATCGATATTGTGTCACCCGTTGCCTCGTGCGAGAATTATGTAATCCAGATTAATTTCGATCGACCGTGATGCTAAAAATCGCTGCCAAATGGTTCGAGTGCAAGCAGTTAGACGACGACGTCTATCTGTTCTGGGAGCCACATGTGATTCCCTTGTTCCGGTGCAACATCTGGTACGTGCGTGGCCGTGATCGCGATCTGATTATCGATTCTGGAATGGGTTTTTCGAGCCTCAAGGAGGCCGGCAAGCACCTGTTTGGCAAACGCACGGCAGCAATCGCGACGCACGCGCATCTCGATCACGTGGGCAATCTTCACGAGTTCGACGAATGCATGGTCCATCGGCTCGAGGCGCCGGGGCTGCGTAATCCGCAATGGTCATATACGCTCGCGGACGACCGCTTCAATCCCGAGTACTTCAAGAGTGCATTTGCCGATTTCCCTTACGAGGGCTCCGTGGTGGATGCGTTGCCGCACGCGGGATATGAGCTCGCGAGCTGGCACATCAAGCCAGCTAATGTGACACGCGAACTCGTCGACGGCGACATCATCGATACCGGCGACCGGCATTTCGAGGTGCTGCATCTGCCGGGGCATTCACCGGGCAGCATCGGCCTTTGGGAAGCGCGTACACAAACGCTATTTTCGGGGGATGCGATCTATGATGGCCCGTTGATCGACGACCTTCATCACTCGTCGGTGCCGGATTACGTGAAGACCATGCAGCGTCTCGCGCGTTTGCCAGTCAAGGTCGTCCACGGCGGCCATGACGCGAGCTTCAGCAGGGAGCGGCTCCTCGAACTCGTTGGTACGTATCTCAAGCGCATCGGTGCGTGAGCGGGGGGCGCCGCATGCCGGCGCTCGCTTCGATGCCGCTCAGAAGGCGTAAATGAACTGCATGGCGAACAAGTCATTCGCCTTGGCATACGATCCATCATTGCGGAGGAAGACCCGGTTGTTTGCCCAATCGTGCCGATACTCGACCTTCACCGTAATCTGCTGCGTCGGATAGAAGAGCAGATTCAGCGCAACGTCCTGACGAACCGCCCCCTTGCATTCGAATCCGAGGCCGCCGTTTGCCTTCGAGTTTGCCAGGCAGTCCGCGCCAATGCCAAAGCCGTTGTAAGGGTCCATGCCGTTACCGTTCAGGAATATGCCCCCACCCCCACCACCGTTCTGGCTATTGACGAGGAAGTCGTAGCGCGCGGTGGCGCCCATGCGGCCAACGACCGGCATCGAGAACTTGCGGTGTGCCAGCAATGACAAGCCATACCACTGTGCATTGCCGCCATTGAACGCGGCGCGTTGCTGCGTGCCATAGTCGGCCTCGGCATTGAACTGCGCATCGGCAAGCGTGTAAGTGGCGTCGAGCTCGCCGAATATGAAGTATCCGCCCGAACTCGATGCCTGGCCGCCCGCTCCATAAACGGTGCGGCCTGTCACCGGATCGTGGGCGCTCGGCAACGTCTGCCGCCCGATGGTGAACGAGCCACCGGTGTCGAGCGCCGTGGACCACGTATAGTCCGCTCGCGCGGCGAAGCTCGGCACGCGGTTGCTTGTCGTGACAGGGTCGCCAAGCGCATTCTGTCCTGTCTGCGTGACGGCGCCGTAGGTCCGGGCCTGTTCATTGCCGAGCATGAACTTCCAGGACCAGTTGCTGGCTTGGGGCGTGTAATTGAGGCCGACGCCGACGTAGGCTGCCGGGTCCGAGAAGTCATAGAGCAGGTTATGGGTCAGAGTCAGCGTTTGCGTGGACAGCTGATATTCATATCCGCCGAACGCGCTCATCAGTCCGGCAAGGAAGGTCGTCGTGCCCGACAACGGCACGGTGACGAATGCCGTGTTGAGAATGTTGTTGCCAATGTTGCCATGCTCGTTTGCCAGCAGCGAAATGCCATTGCCCCGATTGGGCATCAGCGAGAATTCGGCCGATGGCGCCATGGGGCCGACACCGAACGTCTTCTTGATGTTGAGGTAGACGTCGCCGATCGTGCCGTTGAAGTACGTATAGGATGACTCGTGATTCGCGAAGAGAAACGACGAGGTCCTGGCGGCCCGGTTATAGACGTACGCTGGATCGATATATCCGGTCACCGAAAGTCCGGCAAGCGGTCCCGAGGTGGCGGCATCGGAGAGCGAGTCGACTTTCAGCTGCTGGCTCGCGAGCTGCTGCTTCATGTCGGCGACGTCGTCGTTGGTGAGCCTTGCAGGCGCGTTTCCGTAGCCGGATGCCGACGCATCGACGATTTGTGGCGCGTTGGCAGCGGGCGGTTTTGCGGCGAGTTCGGCCTTCAGCGACTCCACCTCCTTCTGCAGCGCCTTGAGTTCTTGCTGCAGTCCTTCGATCCGCGCGGAGATCGGATCGGCTGTCGCGAGACACGGGACGGTGCCGCTCACGAACAGGCAGATCAGTTTCCATCGCATGGAAAGTCTCCTTACTGTGTGGCCTTTTAAAGGGCAAAGCGAGTCCCTATCCGGGCCCAAATCGGTTGGCGTCCGGGGGGGAGTGGTGCAGCCGCCCGCCAAGGCTTGCCGGCGAAGCGGCAAGCCATTAGTCAGTTCGCGACGGTGTCGTCGGGGGGCTGAAGTGCTGTTATGGCGGCGTGCCGCCGCCGTGTCACAGGCGCGACCTTAGCGGCCGTCCTTCAGCTGCGACCAAAGACGCGTTTCCAGACGCTTGATTGCCGCGGGCAGCGGCTGTTGCATGAACAGCGTTGCAAGGACCTCGGGCTTTGGATAAACCATCGGGTCGTCGAGCAGCTCGGGTTTAACGAACTTCGAAGCGGCGCTGTCGGCGTTGGGGTAGTAAATCGTGTTGGTTATCGCTGCGTGAACTTCAGGCCGCTCGATGTAGTTGATCCACTTGAGCGCCGCGTCCGGATGAGGCGCGTCCTTCGGGATCGCCATCATCTGGAACGAGACCGGTGCACCGCTCTTCGGTATGACGTACGCCAGCACGATATCTTTGTGTGCCTCGCGCACGCGGCTCGCAGCCATCTTGACGTCGCCCGACCAACTCACCCCGAAGCAGATGTCCCCGCCGGCGAGATCATTGATCCATGAATAAAGGGCGAATTGCGTCACATAAGGGCGAATGCTCTTCAGCAATTCATAGGCGGCCTGATAATCAGCCGGATTGTGACTGTTCGGATCCTTGCCGAGATAGTGCAGGGCGATGGAAAACATGTCGGTCGGCGAGTCGAGCAGCGAGACGCCGCAGCTCTTCAACTTGCTCAGGTATTCCGGCTTGAAGAGGACGTCCCAGTTGTCGAGCGCGACGGAGGGCCCGAGTGCCTTGCGCGCCTGGCTGACGTTGTACGCGAGACCGGTCGTGCCCCATGCCCAGGGCACGCCGTATTGATGACCCGGGTCGGCCGCGTCGGTCAGCTTCAACAGTTGCGGATCCAGGTTGGCAAGGTTCGGCAGCCTGGACTTGTCCAGCTTCAGGTAGATCCCCGCGGCCGCTTGCGCGCCGAGGTAGCTCGACGAAGGCACGACGATGTCGTAGCCAGACGAACCGGTAAGCAGCTTCGCCTGCAACGTATCGTCGCTATCGAACACGTCGTAGCGGACGTGGATGCCGGTCTCCTTCTCGAAGTTTGGTACGGTATCCTTAGCGATAAAATCGTCCCAGTTATAGACGTTGAGTGTGTTCTCGTCTGCGAGCGCTGTCGTCGCGAATGCACAACAGGTGAGCAAGGCGAGCGCTATCCGTAACTTCGGTGCTGGCATGATGTCTCCGATAGGGTCTATGGTCGTTATAGTGAGTTGGCGCGTTCAGGGGTGGGGTTGCTTGCGCATGAGGAACAGAATGTCGGCCGCGAGATGCGCGGCCGCGAGCGCGGTGACATCGCTCTGATCGTAGGACGGCGCCACTTCCACGACGTCGGCGCCGACAAGCTGAATCCCGTCCAGCTCGCGCACGATCTCCAGTGCCTGCGCCGAGGAGAGTCCGCCCGCGACGGGCGTGCCGGTGCCCGGGGCGAAGGCAGGATCGAGACAGTCGATATCGAAGGTCAGATACACGGGGGCATCGCCTACCACCTCGAAAATCCGGTCGACCACAGCTGCTGTGCCGTGACGATGCACCCAGGGGGCATCGAGTACGCGTACACCCATGAAGTCGCTGTTCCAGGTCCGGATGCCGACCTGAACCGACCGCGCCGGATCGATCAGGCCTTCGCGGATCGCCTTGTAGAACATCGTGCCGTGATTGAGCGAATCCGCGTGCTCGTCGGGCCATGTATCGCAATGCGCGTCGAAATGAATCAGCCCGAGGGGGCGGCCGAAACGTTCGACGTGTGCGATCAACAGAGGGTATGTGATGTAGTGGTCGCCGCCCAGCGTCAGCATCTTGGCCCCTGAGGCGAGGATAGTGCGGGCGTGGGCCGCAATGGCATCGCGGATCGTCCACGGCCGATGCGCATCGAACCAGCAGTCGCCATAGTCGATCACGTTCAGTGCGTCGAGCGGCGCAAGGCCCCATGGATAAATGCCCAACTCCGCCAGTTGTACCGAGGCCGCACGCACGGCAGCGGGGCCGAGGCGCGCGCCGGGGCGGTAGGTGGTTGCAAGGTCGAGCGGCACACCGGAAATGGCAACGTCGACGCCGATGAGATCACGGCTATAGGGGCGACGCAAGAATGACAGCGGTCCGGCGTAGGTCGGCGAAGCGGGGTCTTGCTGCTGCGGGGAACGATTGGTTGCTTGCGCGGAGTCGGTGGCGAATGGGTCTTTTTGCAAGGCGGAGGTCATGATCTCGGTATGTAAGGTGCCAGTAAATCGATTCATACGACTTGTCGTCTTTTCAGACGGAATTCCATAAACGCTATGATTCGCCGGACACAATTGATATAAAAGCGAAGGATTTTTCTGGAACTATCGATTTCGTTCATACCTCGATGCGAAGACTTCCACCTCTCCAGGCATTGCTGGCCTTCGATTCGGCGGCCCGACTGGGCTCGTTCACACGTGCGGCTCAGGAGCTGTCGCTGACCCAGTCCGCGATTAGCCATCAGATCCTCCAACTCGAGGAATGGACCGGGCAATCTCTCTTTTTGCGTGTGGGCCGGGGCGTCGTGTTGACCGCGGCCGGCAAGCTGTTTGCGCAGACAGTGGCCGGCGCGCTCGCGCTGCTGAGCGACGGCCGCGAGAGGATCGAGCCGTATGGCAACCCCGATTCGCTGCTGCTCTATTGCCCGCCGGAATTTGCCTCGGGCTGGCTGATTCCGCGCATGGACGAACTGACGGCCGCGATGCCGAACGTCGAGATCTGGCTGGTGACCGATATGGAGGTCACCGAGATCGACCGCGTCGACATCGATCTCGTGATATCGGCCAAGCCGATCAAGTCGCCGGATGTCGAATGCCTGCTGCTGATGGAGCAAGAAAAAGTGGCGATCTGCGGACCCGAGACTGCGAGCCGGCTGTATCACGCGCCGTTTCCCGAGGTGCTGGCGCGTGCACCGCTGCTCGTGCACGAACAATCACAGGAATGGGCACCCTGGTTGCCCGAACTGCGGCGCAGCGGTCTGCAAACCCGGCGCGTCATGACGAGTGCCGATCCGCATTTGCTCGTGGCGGCTGCGCAGCGGGAGGCCGGCATTGCCATGGTCTCGCAGCTGTTCGCGAGCGAAGCGCTGGCGCAACAGCGCGTATGCCGACTGCCACAGGTGCCAGGGGTTGCAATGCCGCCTCTGTGGCTCATGAAATCGAAGCTGCCCGCGCGCTCGACGGCGGTCGAGCCCGCCTTCCGATGGATTGCATCGGCATGCGGTGCCTGCGTCGATGATGCGTCCACGCCGATGCAGTGATTTCACAACACATCAAGCACCGCGGCGCGCGAGATCAACAGGTCGATGCACGTTTTCCGCGTTCAGCTTGACCATCGGAAAATCTGTGGTATCGTTCCCAAATCAAAATCGATAAGCGAACAGGAGACCAGCGATGGAGTCCCTCAACGGACGCAGGCCGACCGTCATCGACGTAGCGAAGCGTGCAGGGGTCTCCAAAAGTACTGCGGCACGGGTGCTGTCGGACGCGCCTAACATTTCCGATTCGGCGAGAGAGCAGGTGCTGCTGGCCGCGAAAGCGCTGGGCTACACACGTAATGAACTGGCGGTCAGCATGCGTTCGGGCCGCAGCGGCATGCTGGGGCTTGTCTTGCCGGACATCGCGAATCCGTTTTGGGGCGAGGTTGCGCGGGGTGCACAGGATCGGGCCGCGGATGCAGGGGTTTCCATCCTGATTTTTTCGTCCAACTGGAGCGCGGAAAAGGAAAGGATGCATTTGAGCACCATGATGCAGGCGCGTGTCGATGGCGCGATCATTAATCCGGTCGCCGACCAACTCGGCGATCTCGAGCGTTTTGGATTGCCTTGCATCATGATTGGATCGAGCGCGGAGCGGTTTCCCGACAGTGCTTCGATTGGCTCGGACATTGCACAAGGCGTGGCTCTGGGCATGGATTACCTGCGTTCCAAAGGCCATCTTCGGCCCGCCCTCATCGTCGGACAGCGCACGCGCCTTGCCCGTGCGCGGTTTTTGCGCGCGGTACACGAACATTGCATCAAGCATGACATCGATCCCGTCACCCTGCCCGTGGAAGACGCCGACTACACGACGGAAGGCGGCGCACTCGCTATGCGACGTTTGCTGGAGCGGCATGAGGGCGGACATCTATGTGTGTTCGCCGCGAACGACCTCATGGCGCTCGGGGCGATGGGCGCCGTTCGAGAAACGGGTTTGCATTGTCCACAAGATGTGTCGATTCTTGGCTTCGACGGCATTCAAGCGGGCGCATTCGCGTGGCCAGGACTCACAACGATAGAAAAGCCCGCTCGTCAGATCGGCGCCGAGGCCGTCGCGCAACTCCTCAAACGCGATGTCGAGGCAGCCCAAGGCTCGCGGATTTATCTGCCATGCACGTTAACTGAACGTGGATCGATCGCCGATCTGCGTCGCAAATTGATGCGCGACTCCGTGGCATCAGGGGAGAGGCGCTAAGTCGCGACGACATCGATATATTTTTTCTGCAGAATGGGAACGTTCCCATACTCATGACAAAGCCAAAACTTATTGGAGGAGACAGGAACCATGTTGACCGTTCAACCAATCGTCCAACCGCCCGGCAGAACATATCTCCGGCCGATGCTGACCATCGGCATGCTGTACTTCGTGACCGGGGCCTTCAGTTGGCTAAACGGGCCGTTAACCGTCTTCGTCAAATTGGCCTTCAGGCTTGATGACGTTCAGGCGCTCCTGATTACCGTCGTCTTCTATGTTCCATACTTCCTGTTCGCATTGCCGTATGCCGCCGCGCTGAAGCGAATCGGGATGAAAAGAGGGATGGCGGCAGGCCTGGGCGTCATGTCGATCGGTGCGCTGTCCTTCAGCTGGTTCGTTGGTGCGCACAGCTACCCCGGCGTACTTGCAAGCCTTTTGGTGATCGGAACCGGCCTGTCCTTGATGCAGACCGCCTACAACCCGTACGTCAGCATTCTGGGGCCGATCGACAGCGCGGCGCGGCGTGTGGCTACCATGGGAATCTGCAACAAGACCGCGGGTATCCTTGCCCCCTACGTATTCGGCGCATTGGTTATGGGTAGCGTGGGCGAATTCGTCAGCCGGGTCAAAGCGGCGCCGACAGCAGCACATGCCGACGCTCTGCTCAACGCATTTGCCGCCCGACTGCACGGACCGTATCTCACGCTCGCGGCCATTCTCGCGGCGCTCGCCGTTTTCATCGCATTTTCGTCTCTCCCCGACATCAAGCCATCGGAAGTCAATGTCGCTGAGCGCAGTAGTCATTCCGCGCGCAGCATCTTTTCATTTCCTCATCTTTGGTTGGGAGTGCTTTGCATCTTCACGTACATAGGCGCTGAAGTGCTGGCCGGTGACGCCATCGGCCTATACGGGCAGAGCCTGAATCTGCCGCTCGACGCAACCAAACACTTCACCTCTTACACGATGTCCGCGATGCTCGTTGGCTACCTGGTCGGGCTCGTTCTCGTGCCGCGCTTTATCTCGCAGCAGCGCTATCTGGTCGTCTCCGCACTAATTGGCGTGCTGCTCAGCGTTTGCGCATATCTCTCTGACGGCTATACGTCGATTGCGTTCATCGCTGCACTGGGCTTTGCGCACGCGATGATGTGGCCGGCGATTTTTCCGCTCGCGATCAAAGGACTGGGCCGGTTTACCGAAACCGGATCGGCATTGCTGATTATGGGAATTGTGGGGGGAGCCGTGATGCCTCAACTCTTTGCACACCTGAAGCGAGTGTATGACTTTCAGTTTGTGTACATGGTGCTAACCGTGTCGTGCTACCTGTACATCATGTACTACGGCTTCCATGGCCATATGGTGGGCAGGCGGGAATCGAGCGTAACGAGCAGGTCCCAAACGCAACGGACCCGACACGGCAGCGGCGAAAACAAGGACAAGGAAAACGTATGAGCATTGCCCACCAGTCACTGCAGGACCGTATCCGTGGACTTCTGTACGGGATCGCGTACGGCGACGCGCTCGGCGCCACGGTCGAGAAGCTTTCGGCGTCGCAAATCCGTGAGCGCTTCGGGCGAGTCACTTCGATCAATACCGAATGGCACCGCGCGAAAGATGACGAAGCCGGCCGTAAGGGACGCATACGTGGAGGCGGCATTGTCACCGACGACACCTTCATGGCGCTATCGCTGATGAGTGTGTACAACGAGGTCGGTCGGCACCTCGACGCGTGGGATATGGCCGATGCAATGGTGCGCCAGATCGCCTGGGTTCCGCGATGGATACCCGAACTGCAGCGCGAGACGGTGCTGATCGAACGGTTGTTTTATCCGGAGAAATGGATCTATTTGCGGCATCAGCTTGCTTCCTGCGATCCGCGTCAAGGAGGAATCGGGAACATGGTCAACTGCGGTGCGGCCATGTACATCGCGCCGATCGGCGCGATCAACGCCGGCGATCCCAAGGGCGCCTATGACGAAGCGATCGCATTTGCCAGCGGGCATCAGGAGAGCTATGGGCTCGAAGCAGCCGGTGTGCTCGCCAGTGCGGTAGCCGCGGCGTTCGTGCCTGGCGTCGCGATCGAAGCGGTTGTCGAGGCAGCGCTCGGCGTCGCAAAGGACGGCACGCGTGCAGCGATTGACGCGATCGCCGATGCCGCAGTGCGACTGCGCGGCAAAGACTACGAGACGGTGGTCACGGAATTTCACCGGATCATCGGACGCTTCTCGCCGATTGGTGACGATGTCGAGCATACCGCGAGAAAAGCCGGTATTGCGTCCGACGCCTATCGGCCCTCGCGGCGTCTTTCGATCGAAGAATTGCCGCTGGCGCTCGGCTTCATCATGACAAACTACGGCGACTTCCATCAGGCGATCGAGGACGGCATCAATTCGGGACGCGACACTGATTCGATTGGCGTGATGATCGGAGCGGTGCTGGGGGCAATGCATGGCAGCACCGTGATCGAGGAACGCATTTGCCGGCAACTTGACGAGGTGAACCGGCTGGATCTGCTGTTCGCGGCCGATTGCTTCGGTCAAACGGTGAAGGCTGTTCACGAGGCGGACCGTGCGTTCGCTGAAAAGAAGTTCAAGGTGCGCGCGGACCTCGCACGGAGGACAGGGAGTCCTGAAGCGTTCGGCACGGAATAGTCAGAACTTATGCCCGGGTGGTCGGTATTCGTATCGATCTCCGTTTTCAAATTGATTAGTACTACGAGTTATATAATGAGAGACACTATCCCATTTTCTGCGATTGCAATCGCAATGTTTGCATTGACTGGCATCGCGCATGCACAGTCAAGCGTTACGCTCTACGGGATCGTCGACGATGGCCCCAGTTACACGAGCAATGCGGGTGGCCACGCTGGCTGGCAAATCGTCAGCGGAAGCGCGCAGGGAAGTCGTTGGGGGCTAAAGGGAATTGAAGACCTGGGAGGCGGCCTCACGACGATATTCAGGCTCGAAAACGGCTTCAACATCAATAACGGCACGCTATCGCAGGGCGGTCGGGAGTTCGGACGTCAAGCGTATTTCGGATTGGCTTCGAGCACGCTCGGGACGCTGACGCTGGGTCGCCAACTCGACATGATCAATGATTATGTGGCGCCAATGACGGCAAACTCGTCGTGGGGCGGTTATGCCTTCTCGCATCCGTTCGATAACGACAATACGGACGGCTCGTTTCGCATCAACAACGCGATCAAGTACACCAGCGCGAACTATCTGGGCCTTAGTGTCGGGGCGACATACGCGTTCAGCAACACAACGGGTTTCGCGCAAGACCGTGAATACAGCGTGGGGGTTCAGTACACGCACGGTCCTCTGGTAATTGCCGGCGCGTACTCGAACGTCAACGGCCTCGGCACCAGCACGAACGGTGCCGTCACGCCCGACACCGCGCCGTTCGTCGCAGATTCCCAGAAGATAGCTGGCGCGGGAATCAAGTACGCTTTCGGACCTGCGGCAGTCGCCTTCGTTTATACATTTACGGACATCGGCCAGCCCGTAAGGAACAACCTCGTTCGCGCAACACTGAACGGCACCCGCTTGAGATTCAGCAATTATGAAATCAACGGGTCATACCAGGTGACTCCGCAGTTCTCCATGATGGCGATGTACACCTTTACACATGGCGACTACGCCGCGAGCAACGGAACCGTCCGCCCGAACTGGAACGAGATTGGGGTGATGGGCGACTACCTGCTATCAAAGCGCACCGACGTGTATGTCCAGGGCGTGTGGCAGCACGTGAGCGGCGTGGCTGATGACATGGGCGGAATGGGCGGGGCGTTGATACTCGGCAGTGCGGGGCAGTCGAGTACGGCTAGCCAGATGCTCGTGCACGTGGGACTGCGGCACAAATTCTGAGTGCGCTAGCCGGTGGTTTGCCGTAGTTCAGTTGGGTGTGGGCGTGGGGCGATGCCGTGCGCCCAGACCGATTCGGGCTCCTGCTGCAACGCCTTTCGGTCCAGAGCCGTTCAGGTACGAAACTCGGATTTCAACGCCTGATAGAGCCGGCTATACCGTTCGAACCGGTCTCTCAGCACGCTCCGAAGTGCTGTCTCAGGCTCGTATCGTTCAAGGACAGCGGGCGCTTTGACCACTGCCGCGAGTTCTTCCCGTGTGCACGCGAGACGAGCGAGGCGACTCGCTCCAAGTGCCGCTCCGAGTTCGCCCCCTTCGTTTCGATTGAGTTCGAAGCCAAGCGCGGAAGCACAGAGTTTTCCCCAGTATGCGCTGCGAGAACCGCCGCCGATCAATGCGGCCGCGGTGAGCGTCGTTCCCGCTTCCCGCAGCGCCGCATATCCATCCGCCATCGCGAACGCGACGCCTTCCATCACGCTGTATGCGAGATGCTGGGGGCCATGCGCCGAACTCATCCCGTAGAAGACACCTTTTGCTGCGGCATCGTTGTGCGGCGTCCGCTCCCCGTTCAAATAGGGAAGGAAAATCGGCGCGATGGCGCTTTGTCCCGAGGGGGCGATTTCGATCAGCTCGGCAACGCTGCTCTTGAGCAAGCCGGACAGCCAGTGCAGGCTTGCCGCTGCGCTGAGGATGACACTCATCTGATGCCAATGCCGCGGCACGCAATGGCAGAAAGCATGGACTGCCTGCGCCGGGTTCGGTGCATAGCTCGGGGTCGCGGCGAAGAGCACGCCCGACGTCCCCAGAGACAGAAACGCATCGCCCGGCCGGGCAACGCCGATGCCAACTGCGCTCGCGGCGTTGTCACCGGCGCCGCCACAAACCGTCACGCTGCCATCGAGGCCCCACTCGCGCTGAAGGTCTCCCCGTAACTGGGCCGCAGGCTCGCTGCCCTCAACCAGCCGGGGCATGTGCTCCCTCGACAACCCGGTCGCGTTGAGCATGCGGTCGGACCAGTCGCGTTTTGCAACGTCGAGCCATAGCGTCCCCGAGGCGTCGGACATGTCGGATGTAAACTCACCCGTCAGACGCCACGCAATGTAATCCTTCGGAAGCAGTACTTTCTGCACTGCACGAAAAACGGCTGGCTCGTACTTCGAAAGCCAGAGCAGCTTGGGCGCCGTGAAGCCCGGCATGGCCTGATTCCCGGTGATGTTGCGCGAGTCGGGCACGAGCGCCTCGAGTTCGACGCACTCCGCGTAGGCGCGCGTGTCATTCCACAGAATCGCCGGACGCAGGACGTTGCCACTGCGATCGAGTAGCGTCGCGCCGTGCATCTGGCCGGAAAGGCCGATCCCACGCAGCGCCCTGAACGCGCGAGGCTGCTCACTGCGTAGCGCCGCGACGGCGTCGAGCGTAGCGTTCCACCAGTCCTGGGGGCTTTGCTCCGACCACAGGGGGTGAGGGTTATCGACGCGCAGTCGGGCCCGGCTGCTGGCGATGACGTTCGATTCGGCATCGGTGAGCACAACCTTTACCTCGGACGTGCCGAGGTCGATTCCCAGATAACTCAAAGTGTATTCCCGACGGTGAGCGGGCGGCTGCGCCGCCTTGGCGTGGTCTCAGGCCGCTGCCTTGTGAGCGTGTGAGGGGGCGTCGTTGAGCCGGTGCAACGCGCGAAATTTCGACGGCGGAATCCCTTTTTGCGCGAGAAACTGCCGGTTGAAGTTCGATACGTTATTGAATCCGACGCGGTAACAGATATCGGTCACGCCGAGATCCGAGCACATGAGCAGTTCGCAGGCTTCGTTGAGGCGCAGCCGGTTCTGATACTGCACAAACGTGCAGCCCGTATGCCGCTTGAAGAAGCGCGTAAAGGTGCTGACGCTCATGCTCGACATTTCCGCAACGTCGACTTCACGCAGATTGCCGGCGAGATTCTGCTGGATGTAGGACAGCACCTGGTTGATGGTCGACGACATATAGGGCTGCGCACTGACGTTGTATGCCGGACCGGCGAGCAGTTTCCTGCTGGTGCAGGCGATCAACTGGTCGAGGATCGACATCAGCAGCATCACGCGGCGCGCACCGTGCGCACCTGAAACCTCCTGCATCACAGGGGCAATCGCGAGGCCGAGTGCGTCCGGAAACTGGATACCTCGCGACGCCTGATCGATTAGCGCGATCGCGGGGCTGAGTTCAGCGAATGCCGAGACCATCTTTTCGACTGCATCACGCGAGAACTGCAGCACGAGGTCGCGGGACGGCACGCTCGCGCCGCCGCCGCTGTCTGTCACCCAGTTATGAGGCAGATTCGGGCCCGTCAGCACGATGTTGCCAGGATGGAAGTCCCCGATGTGGTCGCCCACGAAGAACTTGCCCGATGAAGCACGGATGACATGCACTTCGTACTCCGGGTGGAAGTGCCATTTCGCAACCATATGCGGATAGTCGTGCACCCAGGCCCGAAAGGACTCGTCCTGACGGGTATGGACCAATTCGAGATCCGGATTCATTGCTCTCGTCTCCACGGGAATCCTGGCTTCGCGGCCAACACGCGCGCTCGCACGCTAATGTACTCCCACGCCGGGCGCCGCGTGCAGGAGCGGGTCGGGTAGGGGCGCCGCAGCTGCCTCTTCTGCCAGCCCAAGCGACACGTTAGCCCCCGTCGCGACGTCGAAAACATGCAGATCGTGTTCGCGCAACGCGAGTCTGACGTGATCCCCGGTGTGAGGCACGGCATTCGCCGGTACAAGCGCGGTGATACGCTCGCCTGAGCAGTCAACGGTAATGAGCGCTTCTGCGCCCAACACTTCAACCAGCTCCACCGCACCGCTGGGCATGAGTGCATCATCCGCTCTCACATCATCGGGAATCCACACGAAATTTGGGCGAACCGCCAGCTTGATCGCCTGTCCGTCCTGCAAGCGCTGAAAGCGGTTTGCGCGTAGTTCCCAGTGACCGACCGCAGACGACGCGATGACTCTTTCGCCAGTGCGTTGCACCGAGGCATCGAGAAAATTCATCGCAGGCGTGCCGATAAAGCCCGCACCAAAAATCGTGCGCGGATAGCGGTATAGCTCGGTCGGCGTGCCTTCCTGCTCGATGCGTCCGCCGCGCATCAGAATGACGCGGTCGGCTAGCGTCATCGCCTCGAGCTGGTCGTGCGTCACGTAGACCGTGGTCGTTTTCAGGCGCTGATGCAAGCGTTTGATGTCGGTGCGCAACTGGGCGCGCAACCTGGCGTCGAGGTTCGACAAAGGCTCGTCGAACAGGAAGACCGCGGGCGTCTTGATCATCGCCCGGGCGATGGCAGCGCGCTGCTGTTGCCCGCCCGACATGGCGCGCGGCTTGCGCTCTAGCAGCGCATCGAGATTGAGCATGGCGGCCACCTCGCGCACGCGGCGGTCGATCTCGGCCATCGGCGTTTTGAGGCGCCGCAGGCCAAACGCGATGTTCTCGTACACGCTCATGTGCGGATAGAGCGCGTAGTTCTGAAAGACCATCGCGACATTGCGCTCGCGTGCGGGTACGTCGTTCACGACAGTGCCGCCGATCGAGAGATTGCCTCCCGATATCTCCTCCAGCCCGGCGATCATGCGCAGCATCGTCGACTTGCCGCATCCCGACGGCCCCAGTAGAACGACGAACTCGCCTTCGTCGATGTGCAGGTCGAGTGGATGCAGTACCGGTTGCCCGGCGTCGTACTGCTTCATGAGCCCTTCGCAGACGATAGTCGCCATGATTCAATCCATCTCGATCTGGATCTTCACGTCCTCGGGCCGGCCAGCAGCGGCTTCCTCGAACGCCTTGATGCCGTCTGAAAATGCGAATTTTCGGGAGATGAACGGGTTCACGTCGATCATTCCCGAACTGATGAGGGCCAGCGCCCGCGGAAAAATGTTCGCGTAGCGGAACACGGATTCGAGCCGGATCTCCTTTGCCTGCATCGCTACCACGTCGAGCGCGACCGGGCCTGGCGGCATGCCAACCAGCACCGCGCAGCCGCCCGGACACACGAGGTCCAGCAGCGTCTCGAAGACCTTCGCATTGCCCGAGGCTTCGAACACGACATCGGCGCCCCAGTCTTCGGTCACCCGGCGCACCACGTCCTGGAGCGATTCCACTGCGGCATTCACAGTAGTCACCGCCGGATTGCCCGCGAAATGGCGCAATTTCTCTTTCACGACGTCGGCGAGGATCACGCGCGACGCGCCACCCGCGAGCGCCGCGAGCGCCGTCATCGCGCCGATGGTGCCTGCACCAATTACGACGGCCACGTCGCCGGGCTTCATCGCGGCCTTCGTGGCTGCTTGCAGGCCGATCGACAAGGGCTCGACGATGGCGCCTTGCGCGAACGAGACGTTGTCCGGAAGCCGGAAAGTGAACGCGGCCGGGTGCACCACGTACGGAGTCAGGCAGCCATGCACCGGGGGAGTGGCCCAGAACCTCACGGCGGGGTCCAGGTTGTACAGTCCGTGCATGGTGGCACGTGAATCGAACTGCGGCACGCCGGGTTCCATGCAAACGCGGTCGCCAACTTTCAGGTGACCGACTTCGGCCCCCACCTCGACGATCGTGCCCGACGCCTCATGACCGAGCACCATCGGCTGTTCGACCTTGAACGGCCCAATGCGGCCGTGCGTGAAGTAGTGCACGTCACTTCCGCACACGCCAACGGTATGAATGCGAACCTTGACATCGCGTGGCCCGATCGCAAGCGGCAAATCGATGTCCCGCAGGCTCAGGCGTCTAGCTTCTTCCAGTACAAGTGCCTTCACAACATTCTCCTTATTTTCCTTTGACCATTGAGTTCAGGAGGCGAATCAGCACGCCCACGAAGATGATTGGCGGCAGTGCGAGTAGAACTGTCGACGCGTTGATCACGCCCCACGGCACCTCCTGACCGAGCGACGTAAACGCGGATGCGACGACCGGCAGGGTGGCGCTGCGCGAGGACGTCAGCGCAAGTCCCATCATCAGTTCGTTCCAGACCAGCACGAAGCTGAAGATGATGCCGCCCAGCAGTGTGTTGCCACAGGTCGGCAAGGCAATGCGCCAGAACACGGCGTAAGGTCCATAACCGTCGAGCGTGGCGGCTTCCTCGATCTCGCGCGGCATGCGCTGGAACACGGGTATCGAGAGCCATGTGATGGTGGACAAGGTCGTTAGCAGATAGGTGACGATCATCGAGAACCGCGTGTCATACAGCCCGAGGTCCACCCAGATCGCGATGAGCGGAATCGCTACCGCGACCGGCGGCAGGAAACGCAGCGACAGCAGGAAGAACTGGATGTCGCGTTTTGCCGGAACGTGAAAACGCGCGATCACATAGGCTGCTGGCACGCCAAGCACCGTGCCCAGGATGACCGCGGTGCCCACGATGACCGAACTGTTCTCCAGTGCGATCAGCACCTCCGGGCTCGAAATCACCTGCCGGTAATTGTCCAGAGTGGGCGTGAAGATGAAACGCGGCGTGGGTGTGACGATATCGAGCAGGTTCTTCAGTGAAT
The DNA here is from genome assembly GCF_040948675.1 of Paraburkholderia sp. BR14312. NCBI lineage: Bacteria > Pseudomonadati > Pseudomonadota > Betaproteobacteria > Burkholderiales > Burkholderiaceae > Paraburkholderia > Paraburkholderia sp. BR14312. The sequence goes on along the minus strand of NZ_JBFPKI010000021.1, from coordinate 29,251 downwards.
TGAGCACTGCCCAGAGTACGGGGAACACCGCCGCGACGGCGAGCGCTACACCGAGTAGCAGAATCGTACTGCGGGAGATCAGTCTTCCCATTTGTTCACCCGCTTCCAGATAAGCGTGAAAATCAAGGTCGTGGCGACCATCATCAGGACCGCCATGCTCGACGCGTATGACACCTTTCCTGCGAGGCCGATTCCCTGGGAGTACGCGTACATGTCCAGCGTTTCGGTGGATACGCCCGGGCCGCCTTTGGTCATCACGTAGATCAGGTCGAACGAGCGCAGCGATTCCACCATCTTGATGAACACGAGACTCATGATCGGCGCCTTCAGCATTGGCAGCGCGATGTATGCATAAACCTGCCATGTGCTCGCATAGTCGAGCCGTGCGGCTTCGAGCGGCTCGGGCGGCAGCGTCTCGAGGAGCTTCAGCACCACCACGGAAAAGAACAGTCCCCATTGCCAGATATCGACCAGCGCGACCGCATAGAGCGCAAGCGCCGGGTCCGAGAGAAAGGCCGTGTTCGTGATGCCAAAGAGGCCGATCAGCCAGCTGAGAATGCCATTGAGCGGCGAGTACATGAACTTCCAGATAAACGCCGCAGAAACACGTGGCAACAGCACAGGGATGATCAACAGCACACTGATGGCATTGCGCAACCGGCCGTGCACATGCTCGAACAGATAAATGGCAACGACGATTCCGAGCGCGACCGCGCCGAGCACCGTCACGACCTCCCAGATGGCCGAGACCTCGATGGAGTTGATGAAGCGCCGATCGGCAGCAAGGCGCACGAAATTGCGCATCCAGACGAACTCGCTGTCCGGGTAGCGCAACACGCGATTGCGGAGCGCGAGGTTGATCGCCGCGATGGTAGGCACGAATCCCAGGACCGCCATCGCAACGAGAGGCGGCACCAGAAATACGAACGGAAGGCTAGTCTTACCGCGATTGAACATTCAGCTCTCCAGCTTTGAATACGCGGGAGCGCATGCCGCCGCTCCGTTGCACAGAAGGGATTCGCGCGCCTCGCGCGCGTCCCCGCGGTGCCCCTCACTTGCGCGCATGCTCCATGGCATCTTCCGCGTACTGGGTCGAATCGTTGAGCGCGCCCTGAATGTCCTTCTGGGTGCCCGTAAAGATCTCCTCGAGCGCCACGCCAAGGTTGTCACCGATATCCGGCCATTGGGGGCTCGGCCAGAACGTAACCTTCGACACCGGCGTCGTATCCTTCAACCCGGCGAGAATCTGCGGTTTGACATGCTTCTGGAAATAGTCGCTTTCGACTGTGCTCGTGCGGTTGTAGTCGCTGAACACGTTGTCGCGCAGGCGCGCCTGTTCCTGCTCCTTGCTCGTTGCCCACGCAATGAACTTGCCGGCTGCCTGGCGGGCGCATTCGTCCTTTGCGCCGACTGCAGAAATGGCCAGACCATGCCCGTAAGCGGCGGACGGCAGCGGTGAGGGCGGTCTCGCGTAGCCGACCTTGTCGGCGACACTCGACTTGGTGGGGTCTTCCATCCAGTCGGCGAACGGCGTCGACTCGATCATGAACGCCACCTTGCCAGAGCGGAATGCTTCGAGTGCGTTGCTCCAGTCATAGGTGGTTGAGCCCGGCGGCGCATACTTGAAGAGGTCCGTGTAAAGCTGCGTGGCCTTGACGGCAGAGGGTGAATTGAATGCGGGTTGCTGCTGCTTGTCGGTCCATGTGCCGCCTTCGGCGAGCATGAACGGCGCCCAGCGCCAGACGTTCATGCCGGAGCCGCGCTGGCCTCGCGCAACCCAGCCGTACAGGTTCGGCGGCGCGTTGAGTTTCTTGATGTCGGCAACCAGTTCGTCGAGCGTGCGCGGCACCGGCATATGCGCTTTTTCGAGAATATCCCGGCGATAAAACAGGAAGTCGGAACCGCCGATGAGCGGCGCGAAATACGCGACGCCCTTATAGCTCGCGACAGCGCGGCGTCCGGGCAGGAAGTCGTTGTAGTCGGCTTCCCTGGGGTAGTACTTCAGCAGGGGCACGATCCAGCCCGCCGTCGCGAACTCGGAGACATTCGCCTCATCCACGTAGTAGACCTGGTATGAGCCGGCGCCGGTCGACGCGTCGAGCCGCGATTTTGCACGGCGGTCGTTCTCTCCAAAATAGCTGATCTCGATCTTCGTTCCGGTCTTTTTCTCGTAGTCCGGCAAGGATTTTTCCATCACGGTAAGGCCGAGACTTTTCTGCGCGAGCACCTTGATGACAGGAACATTGCACGACTGCGCGACCGACACGACAGGCAGGGTTGCGCCCAGCAACGCACACAGTGCGGAATAGTGGAACCTTTTCACTGCCGTCTCCTGGAAGGTTTTAGTTCGAGTGGTTTGTTATCGGCCGGTGCAGCTTGCGTGCCGGTAGATAGCGAGCGTAAGTTAGCACCGGCCTGGCGCGCCAGCCACGCCAAAACTGGGCAGCGGTTCTGTACTTTTTGCTCAGTTTTTGTGTGCAGCGCAAAATTTTGTGTCGGACCGAGAGCGTGGTTATGCGCTCTGGCAGGGCGCGATTTCGGTTCGATGGGTGGTTCGGGGATCGTCGCGCGCACAGCCTTTCGCTTTGTCACGCGACAGATCACTCCGATTCTAATCATAAGTATCCCTATGTAATTATTATAGTCGCGAGGACGAAATCCACTGGAGATCAGGTTGGCAAGACAATTCGCGAAGGCACAGATAGGTATTTACACCAATGCCAAAACGTGTATCGGAGAAGGCGAATTTTTCATTGGAAGGTTATCGGGCTTCTCCATAGACTGTGCCGAACCCGTTGATCGAGCGCTGTCTCGAGGCAAGGGGCCGAGTCGACGACGTTCTTGCCTTAGCCGGCATTGCCCGGAAATTCAAATCTAACGAGACAGGGGAGCGGAATACTTGCGTTTTGGCTAAAGCATCCATTCGATCGGTGATTCGAACAGCATCAGGCTGTGGCGAAAAATAGTAATTAGAAACTCGTACATCGGAGACAGAATAATGAAGCTGGTCAGAAAGATCGCACTACGTACGATGGTGGGGGCGGCGTTCGCGATTGCTGCCGGGACAAGCGCATTCGCACAGGGCAAGCCGATTACGCTTGGGTTCGCCCAGGTTGGCGCCGAAAGTGCATGGCGCACGGCAAACACCGTGTCGGTGAAAGCGGCAGCCAAGGATGCCGGCGTCAACCTGAAGTTCTCGGACGCCCAGCAGAAGCAGGAAAACCAGATCAGGGCGATCCGCTCGTTCATCGCGCAGAAGGTCGACGTTATCGCGTTTTCGCCTGTCGTCGAATCCGGCTGGGAGCCGGTGCTCGAAGAGGCGAAGCGTGCAAAGATTCCAGTCGTCCTCACCGATCGCGCGATCGACGTAAAGGATCCCTCGCTGTACGTGACGATGATCGGCTCCGACTTCATGGAAGAGGGGCGGCGCGCAGGCCACTGGCTCGAGGAGCGTTACAAGAACGAGCCGGGTCCCATCAACATCGCAGAACTGCAAGGGACAGTCGGTTCCGCGCCAGCCAACGATCGTCATGCGGGCCTGATGGAAGTGATCAAGAGCGATCCGAAGTTCAAGGTGATCGCGTCGCAAAGCGGTGACTTCACGCTTGCGGGCGGCAAGCAGGTGATGGAAGCGTTTGCGAAGACGTACGGCAAAAAGATCAACGTGGTCTATGCCCATAACGACGATATGGCGCTCGGAGCAATCCAGGCCATGGAAGAAGCAGGCATCAAACCGGGCAAGGATGTCACGGTCGTTTCCTTCGACGCGACAAAGGGTGGCTTCCAGGCCATGGTGGACGGGAAGATCAACGTGGACGTCGAATGCAGCCCGTTGCTCGGTCCTCAGTTGATGGCCGCGGTGAAGGACATCGTGGCCGGCAAGCAGATTCCGCGGCGCATCGTGACCGACGAAGGCATCTTCCCGATGAATGTCGCAGCGCAAGTCATGCCGAGCCGAAAGTACTGATCTGCACGTCATATCTAGCCGCTGACGGGCGCGCTCGGGAGCGTCACTCCTGAGCGCGCCGGCTCGTCCCCGACACCACTGCCGAGGCCGTCCGCGGATCTCGCGAACATCATGAAGCCTTTACCCATACTCGAAATGACCGGCATCGACAAGACGTTCCCGGGCGTCAAGGCGTTGCAGCAGGTCGATTTTCGGCTGTTTCCCGGTGAGATTCACACGTTGATGGGCCAGAACGGCGCGGGCAAATCAACGCTCATCAACGTGCTCACGGGCGTATTCGCACACGATCGCGGCGAAATCTGCCTCGCTGGGAAGCCGGTTCGCTTCACCGCGCCGCTGGACGCCGAAGCCGCCGGCATCCAGACGCTCTATCAGGAAGTGAACCTCTGCCCGAACCTTTCCGTGGCGGAGAACATCTTCGCCGGGCGGCACCCCAAGAAGCGCGGAGCAATCGACTGGAAAGCGATCAACCTGCAGGCGCGGGACGCGCTGGCCGCTCTGGATCTTTACATTGACGTCACGCGCTCGCTGGATTCCTACCCGATCGCGGTCCAGCAGATGGTGGCAATCGCGCGCGCCGTCTCCGTCGACGCGAGCGTGCTCATTCTCGACGAGCCGACGTCAAGTCTCGATGACGGCGAAGTCGCGCGGCTTTTCGCTGTGCTGCGCCGCTTGAAGGAATCGGGAATGGCGATTCTGTTCGTGACACACTTTCTTGAGCAGACCTATGCCGTGTCGGATCGCATCACCGTCATGCGTAATGGCGCACGAGAAGGCGAGTACCTGGCAAAGGACTTGCCCGTCGACGTGCTGGTCGCAAAGATGACTGGCCGCGAAGGCATGAATGAGGCAATGAAGGCTGGCGCATCGGACGGACCACACCCGGATGCAGCGGCAACCCCCTTTCTTTCCATGCAGGGTGTGGGTCGGCGTGGATTGATGAGTCCCGTCGATCTCGACGTGTGTCCAGGCCAGATCGTCGGCCTTGCTGGACTGCTCGGTTCTGGCCGCACCGAAACAGCGCGGCTGGTGTTCGGCGCGGAACGCCCGGACACTGGGACGATGCTGATCGACGGACATCGCGCGAAGCTCACTTCGCCGCGTGACGCTGTGCGACATGGCATTGCCTATTGCCCCGAGGATCGAAAAAAAGAAGGAATCGTAGCGGCATTGTCGATCCGGGAAAACATCGTTCTGGCGTTGCAGGCACGACGTGGATGGTGGCGCATGCTGAGTTACGCCCGCCAAAGAAAAATGGCCGATGAATACATCGCGCAACTCGGGATCAAGGCACGCGACGCAGAGCAGCCCATCGGCCTGCTCTCGGGGGGAAACCAGCAAAAGGTGCTGCTCGCCCGCTGGCTCGCGACCGAGCCGAAACTGTTGATTATGGATGAGCCAACGCGCGGTATCGACGTCGCCGCGAAGTTCGAGATCATGGACCGTGTGCGTTCGCTTTGCGCGAAAGGCCTCGCAATTCTCTTTATCTCTTCTGAAATGAGCGAGGTGGTTCGCGTCAGTCACAGGATTGCTGTCCTGCGCGACCGTCGCAAGGTCGCCGAGATCGCGGGCGATCGCCTCTCGGAGGATCAGGTGTATCAACTCATCGCAGGAGGCGAGTCATGAAACCGGTTCGCGCGCTGGTGCGGCATCAATTGGTCTGGCCCGCCATCACACTCGTCTTGCTGATTCTTCTGGACGTGGCGCATCGCGCAAGCTTTCTCTCTGTGACAGTCCTCGACGGTCATCTTTTCGGTGCGCCGATCGACATCCTCAATCGTGCTGCGCCGCTCGTGATGGTCTCCCTCGGCATGACGCTCGTCATCGCGACGCGAGGCATCGACATCTCGGTCGGAGCAACGGTAGCCATTGCGGGCGCGGCCGCCGCGATCATCCTCGAGGCGGATCCGTCGCGCGTTGGCATGGCGCTTGGGGCGGCGATTGCCGTCGGACTGTTGGCCGGGATGTGGAACGGCCTGCTTGTCGCGCTCGTCGGGATGCAGCCGATCATCGCCACACTCATATTGATGGTCGCAGGGCGGGGCGTTGCACAGTTGCTGACCGGCGGCCAGATTATTCCCATCGGTGCACCTGGCTACCTCAGGCTGGGAGATGGATATCTGGCGATGGTTCCCTGCTCGGTCTGGATCGCGGTCGTCGTGACGCTCGCGCTCGCGCTTCTGGTGAACCGCACCGCGCTCGGACTCTTCGTCCGCTCCATTGGCGTCAATCCTGTCGCAACGCGGCTGGTCGGGCTGCGTTCCGGCGCGATCGTCTTCGGCGTGTATGTCATCTGTGGGTTGATGGCGGCGCTCGCCGGGATCATCGCCAGCTCGAACGTACGGAGTGCCGATGGAAACAATGCGGGTCTGTTGCTCGAACTCGACGCGATTCTGGCCGTGACGCTCGGCGGGACGTCGTTGCTTGGCGGCCGCTTCAGTCTTGGCGGCACGGTGCTCGGCGCATTGATCATCCAGACGTTGACCTACACGACCTATTCGATCGGTGTGCCGCCGGAAGCAACGCTCGTTGTCAAGGCGATTGTCGTGGTCGCGGTGAGTGTCATTCAGTCGGAGGTTGCGCGTGCGCTGGTTGTCAGGCAGGTGAAACATCTTCTTTCCCCGGCGCGCGAACGCGCATCCACCGGAACGAGTCCATCATGAGAAAGCTGACTGGTCGTCTGGCCGATCCGAGAACCCTGCCCATCGTCGCAACGATCGTGCTGTTCGCCGCGCTGTTCGGGTTTGGTTCTGTCATGTACACCGGCTTCTTTTCGATGCAGGTTTTGACGGGCCTGTTCGTTGACAACGCGTTTCTGCTCGTCGTGGCGATTGGCATGACGTTCGTGATCCTGTCGGGGGGCATCGACCTGTCGGTCGGCGCTGTGGTTGCCCTGACCACGATACTGTGCGCTGTGGGCGCGCAGTGGCTGCATTGGCCCCTCTGGGTCGTCGTGCCGATCGTGCTGGTTTTCGGCGCGCTCTACGGTGCGGCGATGGGAGCGCTGATTCACTTCTTCCGCCTGCAGCCGTTCATCATCACGCTCGCGGGCATGTTCCTGGCTCGCGGCGCATGCTTCCTGATTACGACGGAATCGATCACGATCGACGAGCCGACGTTCCATGCTGTCGCGTCTCTGAATATTCCGGTCGGCGGCGGCTCCCTCAATGCCGGATCGCTGGTTGGCATTGCGACGCTCGTGATCGCCATTTTCATCGCGCACTTTACGCGCTTCGGGCGCAACGTTTATGCAATTGGCGGCAATGAGCGCTCTGCGCTCCTTATGGGCTTGCCAGTCGCAAGAACGAAGATCGCTGTCTATGCGTTGAGCGGCTTCTGCTCGGCGCTGGGCGGGGTGATCTTTACGTTGTATGTGCTTTCCGGGTACGGACTGCAGGCACAGGGGATGGAACTCGATGCGATCGCTGCAACGGTGATCGGCGGAACGTTGTTGACCGGCGGGGTCGGCTACGTAATTGGCTCGCTATTCGGCGTCGGCATCCTCGGCACCATCCAGACGCTGATCACCTTCGACGGCACGTTGAGTTCGTGGTGGACGCGCATCGTCATCGGCGCATTGCTCTGCGTGTTCTGTCTGCTGCAGCGGATCATCGAGCGGCACGCGGGCCGACGCCGCAAGGGCGGCGGGGATTTCGTGCCGACCTCGGCCGGGCCATCGCACGGTGGGCAGCGGGGGCGGGATAAGCGTGGTCGCGGTGATCTCGTCACGACGACCTGAACGTCTCAGGTTGATATCCAGTCTGGCCGAACGAGAGGGGAGAACATGCTCGAGTTGCGGGAAACGGATTTACGAGAGCCAGGCTTCGGGAAGGCGGCGCAACCTGGAGAGCCAGAGCAGGGCACAGGCGGGAAGGCGTATCGGCAGACGACGCTTTCGAATGCCTATCTGAGGCTCGACGTAGAGGCGGGGCGCCACGGCGGGATTGCGCAACTAGAGTGGAACGACCGGGGCGTGTGGACGCCCGTCTTTCGACAGGCGCAGCGGCGAGGGCATAGAACTGCTCCCCGTCGACTATCGTGTCAACCGTCGATCTGGGTTCAGAACGTGGCGCAGGACATCCGGGCTGCGGCGACGTCGTCAGGATCACAGCCAATCGGCGCAAGTCGGCGGGTTCCGCTGGCCGATGTTGCACTTATGGGCGACTGGAAAATCGACTCGACCGGAGAAAAATGTCTCCGCTTGATAGCCGAAGTCGCAGAGCGCTATAGGGCAGTCCAGACATATGAGCTTGACGGGCCGACACTGGAAATCGCCGTCGAACTCGAGAATACGGGACACACGCCGCTACCGTGCGAAATCGAGGTCAGTCCGGCCCTGGTGCGCGACGCGGATACCCGCATAAGCGCGCCGGCGGGCTGGATCTGGATTGCACGAGAGAACGGAAAGACTCCCAGGCTCGTTCCGGCTCCGTTCGCGTGGCAATTCGGGGTGACATACCCTTTACCGGCGAAGGCGGTAGACCACGCGTTCACTGGCTGGGGAGGGAGGGCGCTGGTCGAATGGCCGGCGCGACAGTTTTCTCTCGCGATCGTGGGAAACACGGACTGCTATCGCCTTTGTGCATATCCGGAAGACGATTCGTTTTCGTTCCAGGTGATGAATGATCAATCGGAACACCGCCACATCCGCGACGGCGATGGCTTGCACGGGCTTTCGGTTCTTGCTGCGGGACAAACGCTCAGCCGTCGGGTCAGCTTCACAGTCGAACGTCTGGCGTCTCTGACGAGGACCGCGCGCTACTCGGCGGAGTAGTGGTTTATTGCAGTTGGAATCTTTTCATATTAATAAAAAGGTCGTCACGGCCCGTGTGGAGAGGTCGATTTGACACATCATGAATCGGGGGGAAACATGCTCAAGGGGCTCAGTATCAAAAGCGGGCTGACCTGCGTAATTTCGGTGTTTGTCGTCATCCTTGCTGTGACGAGCTCTGCGGGCATTCTGGCGCTGAAGCTGAACAACGACGCGCTGAGAGCGATGTATGAAGTGGATACCAGTTCGCTGGTCGCGCTGAAGACCAGTGACGCCTTGCTTCAGCGCGCACGCGTTTCACTCGACAGCTACCTTTCGTTGTATGGTCTGGGTGACCCGGAGCCGGACTTGCTCTCGGGTGCGCGACAGGATCTAAAGGATTCCGAACTAGAATTCTCGAAATATCTTTCACTGCAATCGGGCGCGGACTCCGATGCGGCGAAGCAGCTGGCAGAGCGCCGCCGGTCGGTCCTCGACAAGGCGATCCTGCCCGCGGCTGACGCGCTCGGCCAAATGGATTTCGGCCACTTCAAGGAACTCCAGGGGAAGGCGACACAGGATGCGGTGGCGTCTTATCAGAGCGCGATGAAGGAACGCGAGAACGCGGTCGTCGACTTGCAACGGCAACGTTTTGCGCAGGCGCAGTCGCGCTTTCATTTGATGGTCGCCATGCTTGCCGCAACGGCGGTGGTCGCACTTGCCGTGGGAATAGGCGCTCGGCGGATCCTCGTTGGAATCGTGGTGAGCCCTATCGCTGAAATCAAGACACATCTCGCGCGCATTGCCTCAGGCAATCTTCAGGGCGATGTGCTCGCCGAATATCGGAACGAGATGGGAATGCTCATGGCGGACGTCAGGACGATGCAGGACGCGCTGGTGCGAACTGTCCGGAGCGTTCGCGGCGGCACGGAAACCATCAACGTCGGCGCACAGGAGATTGCCTCCGGCAGCGCGGATCTTTCGCGGCGAACCGAGCAACAGGCAGCGTCGCTCGAGCTTGCAGCCGCGAACATGGCGCAGCTGACGCGGGCCGTCAAGAAGAACGCGGAGACTGCCGATACCGTGAGTCGACAGGCCTTGGCGGCTTCACAAACGGCATCTGCGGGCGGCGAGGTGGTTCACGAAGTCGTCCGGACGATGCAAGGCATATCGGTGCATTCCAGCAAGGTCGCCGAAATCGTGGGCCTGATAGAGAGCATCGCCTTCCAGACCAACATTCTGGCGCTGAATGCCGCCGTCGAGGCGGCACGGGCTGGAGAACTCGGGCGCGGTTTTGCGGTCGTTGCGAGTGAGGTCCGAAGTCTCGCTCAACGAAGTGCGCAGGCGGCAAAAGAGATCAAGCAGTTGATCGATGCGACGGTCGGGAAGATCGACCAAGGTTCGCTGCTCGCGCAAAGGGCAGGCACGATCATGACCGAGGTCGTGTCGTCAGTCTCAGCGGTAAGCGGGTTGATGGCTGAGTTGCACCGGGCTACGCAGGAACAGAGTCACGACATCGAGCAGGTGAGTGGCGCGGTCGTGCAAATGGACACAACGACTCAGCAAAATGCGGCACTCGTCGAGCAGGCTGCAGCCGCAGCCCAGTCGCTCAAGGAGCAGGCCGCGCTGCTCGACAATGTCGTTTCGGAATTCAAGATCGCATCGGGTACGTCGTGACTCTGCCGCGAGCACAAGCAACCTTATAGCACTGCTGTCGCTTCGATCTCGATCTTGAAGCCGAAGTGGAGCGGTCCCGTCGGCACGATTGTACGTGCCGGCCGCGCCTCGCTCGCCCAATCCGCGTAGATCTGATTGAAACTCGGCCAATGCTCGATATCGTCGAGATAGACGCGAACCTGGACCAGTTGCGCGATGCTGCTGCCTGCGCCTTCTAGCGCAACCTTGAGATTCGCCAGCACCTGCTCGGCCTGCGCCTCGAACGACGCGTCGGTCAGCTTTTGGCCCTGCGCGTCGATCGGCAACTGACCCGACACGAAGACCAGTCCGTTTGCAATCGCCACGTGACTATAGTGGCCCCCCGGGGGACGCAGGTTCACCGGGTTTTCCGTGCGCGGCAATCGCGTGCCCGATTCGTTACCAGCCATGAAAGCGGCTCCATACGGTTGTTTCGCCATCTGCGGATAGCGCGTGATACTCCGGGAACTGCGTGCCTGTTGCGCAGGCATGATTGGGCAGGATACGCAGCTTCGTTCCGATCGGAAAGCGGGTCGCCAGGTTCGTTGTTTGCTGTGTTTCATGAGCCGGCGATAAAATCCCGTGCTCCTGGTTTGCACCGCTCAAAACCCAGTCGGTCAAAGGCGTGCCATCGAGACTACAGGGCAGACCATATCCGAAATCTTCCGTCTGCCGCGACGTCCCGCGGTCGCGGCTCATCGCCATCCAGCCTGCGTCCACGATCACCCAGTCTTTTTCCGGCTGATGGCCGATGACCGTCGTGAGCACGCTCAAAGCGATGTCATCGGTCGAGCATACGCCGATGTTGCGCATCACGAGATCAAAAAAGACGTAAACACCCGCGCGCACCTCGGATACGCCATCCAGTTTCTCGGCGGACAACGCGGTGGGTGTCGAACCGACGCTCACCGCGTCACAAGGGAGGCCCGCGTCACGCAGCCGTTGCGCTGCGCGAACACAGCCTGCGCGTTCCTGTTCGGCGAGCGCAGACAGCGCATCGGGCGTGTGAAGCTCGTAGCTGGAGCCCGCGTGTGTCATCACGCCGCCGAGCTTGACGCCGCTGTCATGCAGGATGCGCCCGACCTCCAGCAACGCATCCTGCTCCGGCGCGATCCCTGAGCGATGCCCATCTGTATCCACCTCGATCCAGACTTCGAAGGCTTCCTTCTGCCCGGCGCAATACCTCGCGACTTCTACCGCTGCGCGCGTGTTGTCCACCACCAGCTTCAGATCGCAGCCCCGTTGTCGGAGCGCCATCGCTCTTGGCAGCTTCGACGGCACGATACTGACCGCGTAGAGAATATCGGTCACGCCAGCCGCAAAGAACGCTTCCGCTTCCTTCAGCGTCGAAACCGTGATGCCGTTCGCGCCGGCTGCCAGTTGCGCGTGCACCACCTCCCTACATTTGGTCGTTTTCACGTGCGGGCGAAACTTCACGCCGAGCGCGTTCAGGCGCGACTGCATACGCGCAATATTCCTGTTCATCCGCGGGATATCGACCAGGGCTGCAGGGGTATCGAGTTGATCAAGTTTCATGATTTCAGTTGGGCAGCTTGTTGTGCGCCGAAATGTCGGAACCGGCTGCACCAGGGCACAAGTGATTCCAGTGTCGGCGCCTCGATTTCGGGAGGCGGCGCACCTTCTACCAAGGCCAGGGCAACCCTGTTGTGCCAATAAGTCCGCAAGCCGACCGAGGCGGTGCCGAACATGTCGTAGCTCGAGCCGGCAACGAAGACGGCCTCCGAAGGCGTCACGCCGAGCACGTCGAGCGCCAGGCGATAGGGCGTCGGGTCGGGTTTGTATGCGCCGGCTTCTTCGGCGGTGATTACGGCATCCCATTTGACGGGAAAGATTCCTGCCGCCTGGCGGCCAAGTCGTATCGAGCAGTTGGTTACGATAGCGATCTTGCAATGCGGTTGAAGCTGTTGCACTGCCTCGACGGCACCGCTCCACGATGTCAGTTGAAGCCAGTCTGCCTCAAGCGCGAGTGCGGAGGATTCGGGCAAGCCCACGTGCACCGCGGACTGCTTTACCAGCTGTTCGTAGGCGACGTAGCGCCCGCAACCGTAGGTTAGACGTAGGTACTCGGCGCGCCACGCACGCCCAGCCTGCTCCGAGCCTGCGGAGCGGTTCCAGAGCGTCCACGAGTCGAGCAGCGCGGTGAGAAGATCGAAGAGGACCGCCTTCGGATAGCCGGTCGTTGAAGATGGACTGCTCATGAGCGAGGCCTCCAAGCGGTTCATTCATGGCATCAAGTATAGAGTTCGATCAGGCGCCGGGAATTCAGTCCCACGAAATCAATCATTCAGAAAGATTGAATGTCTTTCGAGGTGTCGGCTAGCTCCGCCACGGCGGCTGTGGGCGAAAATGTGCCTGCAGATACTGCATGAATTGCCGGGTGCGTGCGGGCAATCCGGCGCGATTGTTGGTGAGTGCGATCACATCGGCGTCGGGCGCCTTCCATGCGGGGAGCAGCCGCACGAGGTTTCCCTTCGCGATATCGCCGGCAACGTCCCATTCCGAGCGGAGAATGACGCCACGGCCCTCACACGCCCATTGGCGAATCACCTTGCCATCGTTGCAGCTCAACTTCGACGACACGCGGATACTGCGCGCCGTGCGGCCCTTGCGGAACTGCCAGAGCGATGCGTCTTCGTTGTTCTCTCGCAGCACGATACATGGCAGTTCGGCCAGATCGTCAGGGGTTTCCGGGTTCGGAAAGCGCTTCAGAAACGCTGGGGATGCACACACGAAGCGTGCATTCGGCGCAATCGCATAGCCGATCAGATTCGACGCAGGCAGATCGCCGATATGAACCACGATGTCATAGCGGTCGGCGGCCTCGGTCAATGGTTGATCGGTGAGCGTCAACTCGATGTCGACATCGGGGTTGTCCTGCTGAAAGCGGGACACGACGGAAGCGAGATAGCGCCGCCCGAAACCCAGTGGCGCGCGAACTCTCACGGTGCCGACGAGCCCACCGCGGCGTGCGCGCAAATCCTCGAACAGCGTGTCGAACTGTGTCACCAGGTGTGCGCCGCGTTGGCACAGCAACATTCCTTCTTCCGTGAACCGTAAGCGGCGAGCGCTGCGGTCGACGAGGCGGATATCGAGTTTTCTTTCGATCTGCTGCAACCGCTGCGTGACCGCCGGCGGCGACAGCCCAAGCTTTCTCGCTGCCGCAACGAGGCTGCCGGTTTCCTGTATGGTCAGCAGGAAGCGAATGTCATTTGAATCGCTCATGTTGGTCTCATCGCGGTTGCGGCTGCAATTGTTGTTCGGTGGGCCCGCGCCGGGAGGGACGCAGCGGGGATCGCCGCGATGCGATTCATTGGACTCGATATCGCGCCAGGAAAGTGCAAACGGCGCTCTCGACGACGCGTTCTACCTGATCGTCGGACAGGGCGTAGTCTGTTTGCATGAGGCGAGGATAAAAAACGGTCTCGCCCAGCATGCCAATGAATTCTGCGCGCGCGAGCTGCACGTCGGCAACACGCAGCTCGCCTTCGTCAACGCGCCTTTGCAACCAGGCATCCGTAATATCGCTGAATAAATGCTTCGCAAGTTGAAAGCGGGCGCCCACCGCGGGAAAGTTTCGCGCTTGCCCAATGATCAGGCGCATCGCGGAAATCAACCGCGCGTCTGAAACGAGCTCGCAGAATGCGCGTCCAATTTCGCGCAGGCCCGGTTCGACGTCGTTGGGCACGACGTGATCTTTCCAGCTCGAGAATAGCTGATGGATCAGATGGTCCACCGCTTCGACGAACAGCGTTTCCTTGCTGGGAAAATGTTTGTACAGGGTCGCGTATGACACTGTCGCGCGATCGCCAATGGAATCCATCGTGGCCGCGTCGTATCCGCTTTCCAGGAACGTTGCAATTGCAACCTCCAGGATCAACGCGCGCTTTTCCCTGCTAACACGCTGCTGATATCCCTCTACGCCGTTCGTCGAGGAAGTCTCTCCGCGCGAGATGGGCTTCTTCCTTCCTGCCTTCGCTATTTCCACTCACAAGCTCCAAAACTATCGGTCTGGAAGGCATTCTGCCCCCCGTTGGCGAAAATCGCCAGCAAGCGAGACTGCGGACGGTCCTTCGAAATCGGACGCATCGGTAATGCCGGGTTTTCCCTACCTTTCTCGCTGCCGTTTAGTACTATAGTGTAATACACACTACACCATGAAGCTCGAACAGAAATGGGAGCCAGCGTGAACGGTTTCAGACGATTAAGCACAGCCTCGGTTATCAGAGGCGGGAAAGGCTGGTCATTACTCGGGGCGAGGTGCTCCGGCTGTGAAGCGCCCATCTATCCAGTCCTCACCGTGTGCCCGCACTGCGGCGGCCGCGACTTCGTTGCGTTGCCGCTGCCGACAATCGGCACCCTCTACTGCCACAGCGTGGTGCATATGGGACCAAGGGGCGTCGACACGCCCTATACCGTCGGCTACGTGGACTTTAGTGAGGGTCTGAGGGTCTTCGGGCGCATCGAAATGGAGGCTGGCGCTGTCCAGACGGGGCAACAACTCGAATTGCGAGTGAAAGCAGCAAACAAACGAGCGAGCCAGTTCATCTACTTCTTTGCCGCACCCGGCGAAGTTCCCCGGCAGGTAAGTTCATGAGCGCGACGAACGGTTTGAGGAGCGTGAGCGTCGCTGGCACAGGTATGGTTCGCTTTGGGCGTTTCCCGGAAGTGAGTCTTGCGCAGCTCGCCGCGCCTGCGGTCATCGAGGCACTTGATGAAGCTGGAATCGATCGACCGCGCATCGGCGCTATTTATTGCGGAACGGTATCCGGTGGTCCATTGGCTGCTCAACGTATCGCACGGGAGACGGGGCTGACCGGCATCGAAGCGGCGAATTTCGAAAATGCCTGCTCGTCGTCGGCGAGCGCATTCCGGCACGCCTGGCTCGCGATTGCCGCGGGGGCGGTGGATTGTGCCGTGGTGGTCGGAGCGGAGCAATTGACCCGTCTCGGCAGCGGCCCACTTGATCTGGGCGATGAGGATGTCGAGGCGGCGAACGGTTTGACGATGCCGGCGCTGTACGCAATGCGCGCACAGCGGTACATGCACGAATTCGATTTGTCGCCTCGCGATCTCGCGCAGATCGCGGTCAAGGCCAGGGCGAATGGCGCGCTCAACGCGTATGCACAGATCCGCAGCACCATGTCGGTGGATGAGGTGCTCGCTAGTCGGCAGGTGGCCTCGCCGCTGACGTTGCATCAGTGCTGCCCGCTGGGCGATGGCGCATCGGCGGTCGTGCTTGCGGCCTCCGACTTTCCCATTGCGAATCGGCAAGGCGCCGTGAAGATTCTTGCGTCGCATCTGACGTCGGGCCGTTACATGCAGGGAGGCAGGGATATGACGACTCCCGAGGTCACGATGCGTTGTGCGAACGAGACCTACGAATCCTGCGGCATCGGCCCTTCCGACATCGATCTCGTCGAGTGTCACGACGCCTTCACCATCGCCGAATTGCTGTACTACGAAGCACTGGGTTTTGCCCGCCACGGAGAAGGGGCGGCTTTGATCAGGGAAGGTCAAACGTCGCTGAACGGACGGATTCCGTTCAACCCGTCCGGCGGTCTGCTCTGCAGGGGCCATCCGCTTGGCGCGTCGGGAATCGCGCAGATCGTCGAAATAACCCGCCAGTTGCAGGGCCGCTGCGGCGCACGGCAGGTCGCGAAAGACAAGCCGCGCGGTCCGCGAATCGGGCTGGCGCACATCACCGGTGGAGGCACCTACGGCTTCGATCACGGTGCCTGCGCAATACACATTCTTGGAAGGTGAGAAGTGAAATCAGCACCCTTTACCTGGCACCGCCCGGAAAGCGTGGCGCGTGCCGTCGAGCTGCTTGCCACGCTGGACAACGCACGCCTCATCGCTGGCGGGCAGACGCTGATGCCGATGCTGGCCATGCGTTACGCGTATGTGGACCATCTGATCGACGTGAACGCGATACCCGGCCTCGACGGGATAGCGTTGGAAGGCGGCGAGGTCTGCATCGGCGCACTGGTTCGCCAGCGAGATATCGAGCAATCTCCCTTGATTCATCGATACGCACCGCTGATGGTCGAGGCGTATCGATTGGTCGGTCATATTCAGACGCGAAATCGGGGCACTTTTGTCGGAAGCGTTTGCAATCTCGACCCGGCCTCGGAGCAGCCCGCACTCGCCGAAATCTTCAATGCGACCATCGTCGCCGTGAGCCCCCGCGGAGAGCGGCGCATCCCGTTTCATGAGTTCGCGTGCGGCTTCATGACGACTTCGATCGAACCGGACGAAATGGTGACGCAAATTCGCCTGCGCATCTGGAACGAGCCGCACGGCTATGCGTTCGAGGAATTCGCGCGCAGGCATGGGGACTTCGCAATCGTCGGGGCCGCGGCCATGGTGTCCGTCGACGCCAATCGCGCTATCCGCCGTGCCGACGTGGTCCTGTGCGGCATGGGCAGCAAACCTTGCCGTCTGCAGTTCGACGACGTCCTCCAGGGACAGCAGCCCAGCGACGGTCTCGCAAAGGCAGCAGCCGGCAGAGCAAGCTCGATCGATGCCCTTGGCGACACGAGTGCCAGTGCCGCCTATCGGCAACGCCTCGCGAGCACCGTAACCGAGCGTGCGCTTGGGCGTGCGTTCGCTCGCGCATTGAACGCAAGCTGAGGGAATCATGGATCAGAGAATCGAATTCGTGGAACAGGCAAGGATTGCCTTCGAACTGAACGGACAGGCTGTGACCTGCGACATCGACCCCAGAGTGACGCTCGGCGATTTTCTTCGTCACCGGCTTGGCAAGACCGGCACGCATTATGGCTGCGAGCATGGTGTTTGCGGGGCATGCACGGTGCTGGTGGATGGACGTTCCATGCGCTCGTGCCTTCAGCTCTGTGGCCAGGTCGACGGGCGGAAGGTCACAACCGTAGAGGGGCTGGCGAATGCCGACGGCTCGCTAGGCATCCTGCAGCAGGCGTTTCAGGATCGCCATGCGTTGCAGTGCGGATACTGCACCCCGGGCATGTTGACCACACTCACGGAGTTTCTGCGGGCCAACCCCGACCCGTCCGAGGCGCAAGTTCGTGATGCGATCAGCGGCAATATCTGCCGCTGCACGGGCTACCAGGCCATAGTCGAAGCCGCGCTGCTCGCCGCAGCGAGAATGCGCGGCGAGCCCGATCCAGTTTTCGGTCTGGTTACCGCACACTCGAAGAGCAGCGATGCCCCTTCGGAGTCGGCCGTGGGCGCGCGATATGTCGGCAAACCCGTCAAGCGCACCGAAGACCCAGCGCTGCTCAAAGGCGAGGGGCAATTCGTCGACGATATCCACCTTGCTGGAACGTTGCATTGCTGTTTCGTGCGATCGTCGCACGCGCACGCCCGCATCAGGCACATCGATACGCAAGCAGCAAAGGCCGTACCGGGCGTGCAGCATGTCTGGACGTTGGCCGACCTGGACGAAGCGCTGCGGCGGCCCTTGCCTGTCCTGGCGCCCACTCACATGCTCAATGAGCCGCGCATGTGGTCGCCGCTGGCTGCGGACGAGGTGTGCTACGTCGGCGAGGCGGTTGCCGTTGTCCTTGCCGAAAGCCGGTACATCGCGGAAGACGCCGCTAACCTGGTGCAGATCGACTACGAGGTACTGCCTGTTGCCGGCGACATCAGGAAGATATTCGACCCGGATGCGCCACGGGCTCACAGCGACGTTCCGACAAACCTCCTGCTCGACATGCCGTTTGCTTTCGGCGAAGTCGACTCGGCCTTTGCAAGCGCAGCGCACGTGGTCAAGCGCGAGATATTCCATCATCGCGCAACTGCGCACCCGATGGAGTGCCGCGCAACCCTCGCGCGGCTCGATGGCGGCACCGGTGATCTGACCGTCTGGAATTCAGGCCAGGCGCCGCATCTCGAAAGACGTCTCCTCGCGCAAGCGCTCGGCTACGACGAAGCGAAGATCCGGGTCATCATGCCGGACGTTGGAGGGGCGTTCGGTCCCAAGGGTATCGCCTATCCGGAAGAGTTCGTCGTGGCCTCGGCTGCACTCAGGCTGGGTGTGCCGGTCAAATGGACCGAAGATCGTCGCGAGCACTTCCTGAGTATTACCCAGGAGCGCGATCAACTGTGGGATCTCGAGATGGCGCTCGACCAGGACGGAAAGATCCTCGGCGTGCGCGGTTCCGTGGTCCACGATAACGGTGCGTATGTGCCTTGGGGCATAGTCGTGCCGATCATCGCGGTGACCTCGTCGCTGGGTCCGTACGTCGTCCCGGCATTCCAGGTGAAGCTGAAAGTCGCGTGCACGAACATGGTACCCACCACGCCGGTGCGTGGTGCGGGGCGGCCTAAAGCGGTATTCGCGATGGAGCGGATGCTCGATGCCGCAGCCGACCAGCTCGGCCTCACTCGTCTGGAAATTCGACGTCGCAATTTCGTGCAGCCGGAACAGCTACCGTACAAAACTGGCCTGATATTCCGCGACGGTTCGCAGATGGTGTATGACTCCGGCAACTATCCGGAGACCCAGAAAAAGGCAGAGGAGCTTGCCGGTCTGGACGCATTTCGCGCCCGCCAGGAGGACGCGCGCACGCGGCAACGATATCTTGGCATTGGCTTTGCCAATTATGTGGAAGGCTGTGGTCTCGGTCCTTATGAAGGGGCGGAAGTCACGTTGCAAAACGACGGACGCATACACCTGGACGTCGGTGGCGCCGGCGCGCAGGGGCAAGGCATGAAAACCATCTTTGCCCAGATCGCAGCCGATCAGATCGGTGTCGAGATGGATGCCATCACGGTAGTCGTCGGCGATACGGGCAAGCTTGCAATGGGTGTCGGGACATTCGCGAGCCGGATCACCGTCAACGCCGGAAATGCAGTCCACATTGCATGCGGCAAGCTCGCGGGAAAAATCAGGGCGCTGGCTGCGAACGCCCTTCGAGTTCCGCTGGACCAGATCGAGATCGCGCGTGGCGTCGTATGCGCGCGAGGTCAGCCGGAAAGGGCGTTGCCGCTCGGGAAAATCGCTCAGATGTCCTATGGGATACCTGGGTTCACGCTTCCTGACGGGCTGGATGCAGGCATGACCGTCACGCATTATTTCTCCCCGAAAGCCAGTGTCTACGCCAACGGAACGGCGTTCGCGGAAGTCGAGGTGGATATCGGGACTGGCTACGTAAAGGTCTTGCGTTATGGCGTTGCGCACGATTGCGGGAATGTGATCAATCCGATGCTCGTCGAAGGGCAGGTGATTGGCGCGATTTCCCATGGGATCGGAAATACGCTGCTCGAGCGGCATGCCTACGACGAGAATGCCCAGCCGCTTGCGACGAATTTCGCGGAGTTTCTGCTGCCGACCGCTCTCGACATGCCATCCCACATCGCGATGGCGCATCTCGTTTCGCCCTCGCCGAACAACCCGCTTGGCGTCAAAGGCGCCGGGGAGGGCGGGACGATTCCTGCATCCGCGGCGATCGTCAGTGCCATCGAGGATGCGCTGAGCCGTTGGTCTATCCGATTTGACGAAACTCCCGTGCTGCCTGAAATGATCTCTGATCGGCTGCATGCCGCAGGCGCCTACAGCGACGCCGCTCCCCAACACACCTCGAACGAAGAACTTGCAGGATAACGCTATGGAATCTGGAAAAACCGGTCCGCTGAGCGGCGTGAGGGTTCTGGATCTCACGCAGTTCCTGTCGGGCCCTTTCGGAACGCAAATTCTCGGTGACCTCGGCGCTGAGATCATCAAGATCGAGCCGCCGGCGGGCGAACTTTCACGCGGCGTGCCACCGCATTTCGTAGAGGGCGACAGCGCCTATTATCTTGCGGTCAATCGCAACAAGAAGAGCGTGGTCATTGACCTCAAGACGGAGCGGGGAGCCGAACTCGTTCGGGAGCTGGCGGCACATTCAGATGTCCTTGTCGAAAACAATCGGCCCGGTGTGATGGAGCGGCTCGGGCTCGGTCAAGCGGCGCTTCGCGCGCGCAGTCCGCGGCTCGTCTATTGCAGTATCAGCGGCTTCGGACAGACCGGCCCGGACAGGGATCTTCCCGCTTACGACATGATCGTGCAGGCGATGTCAGGGGGCATGAGTCTGACCGGGGAGCCTGGGCGAGCGCCCGTTCGCGCTGGCATTCCGATCGGCGATCTGGCGGCCGGCATGTACGGCGTAATGGGCGTACTCGCTGCGCTGGTCGAGCGCCAGACGACCGGCGAAGGACGGTTCGTCGATGTGTCGATGCTCGATGCGCAAATCGCGATGCTTTGTTATCAAGGCGCCTATTACCTGCTATCGGGTGAAGTGCCGGAACCCCAGGGACGAGGCCACGATTCGATACCGACTTACCGCTCGTTCGAATGTGGCGACGGCGTTTCACTGGTTGTGACCGCCAACACCGAACGTATGTGGGCGGACCTGTGCAAGGTAGTCGGTTTGCCACACCTCGTCCACGACCCGAGATTCAAGGATCCGGACGAACGCCTGGCAAACAAGGCGGCGCTATGGGAAATACTGGAGGCGCGCTTTCGGTCCGAATCCGCGCAGAGTTGGCTCGATCTGCTGAATTCGGCCTCGATTCCGGCCGCTCTGGTCAAGACGGTGGATAAAGCACTGAACGCCTCCCAGGTCGCGCACAGAGACATGCTCGTCGAGCTTCGCAGCGGAGCGGGATCTCATGTGCGCGTGCCCGGCAATCCAATCAAGCTCGATACCTCGGGGCCTGTCGATGCGAGTTACCCACCGCATCTGGGGGAGCATACGAACGTCGTGCTCGGAGAGTACGTCGGGCTGGATACTGACGAACTGAGGACACTTCAGAACCAGGGGGTTGTTCGGCAGTTTGTACCCGGCATGCCATCACCCGGCGTGAAATCGCGATGAACGTGGAGATCGGAATGCATGAAAATCTTCTGCTGAAGATGAAGGGTCATGTTTTGCACATTGCCCTGAACAGTGCTGACGGCAGGAACGAGCTGGATGACGCAATGACTCGAGCGCTCACAGAGGTGATCAGTGACCCTCCCGAGAGCACCGTGGCAATCGTGTTGTCCGGCGAAGGCGAGAACTTCTGCGCAGGCCGGGCCTCTTCGCCACCGCCGGCACTTTCCCCAATGGAAGATCCACGCCCTGCAATCAAGGAACGGGGCGCGGTGCCCATTCTCGCACTCTATGAGGCAATCCGTTCGAGTGCGGTACCGGTTGCGTGTTTCGTCAAAGGGCTCGCTTCGGGTATGGGTTGCGCAATCGTTGCAGCGAGCGACTACGCAGTCGCCGACGTGCGCAGCCAGTTCGAAGCCAACGAACTGGAGAAGCAGTTTGCTCCTGCCCTGCTGATGTCCGTGCTCATCTCGCGTGTCCATGTCAAGGCGATTTCGCGTCTGGTTTTGACGGGTCGGCCCATCGACGCGACGACCGCTCTGGAGTATGGGCTCATCGGCGAAATAGTCGCTCCTTGGGAACTGGACAACGCGCAGGACGATTTCATCGCGTTCATGAACAGCCGGGCTCCGCAGGCATTACTCGGAATCAAGACCTTCCTGCGCGAATCGGCCGGCCCGGATTCGTCAAAGCTTGCCGCCGACGTTCTGGCGGAATCGATTGCGGCTCGCCTCGACGTGACAGCGCCGTTCGCGCCGTCCCACGACAAGCGGTTTCTGAGCGTCGACGGCGAGCGCATTGCCTATATCGACATCGGCAACGGGCCCGCGGTCGTTTTGCTCCATAGTCTCGGCACATCGAGCGCGCTGTGGGACGATATTCTGCCCGCA
The DNA here is from genome assembly GCF_040948675.1 of Paraburkholderia sp. BR14312. Taxonomy (NCBI): domain Bacteria; kingdom Pseudomonadati; phylum Pseudomonadota; class Betaproteobacteria; order Burkholderiales; family Burkholderiaceae; genus Paraburkholderia; species Paraburkholderia sp. BR14312. Next base: position 7,093 of record NZ_JBFPKI010000021.1, on the reverse strand, counting down.
CTCACCGCGAATTATCGAGTCGTGGCAATAGATGCCCGCGGTCACGGCGACTCGACGAAGCGAAGCGCGTGGAATGCAGACGCGGTTGCCAGCGACGTCGTTGCGGTGACGGGGGCCATCGGTCTCGACCGTTTTGGCCTGGTGGGTATCTCGATGGGGGGACTCACTGCAATCCGCGTTGCCGCGAAGCTGGGTCGACGCGTGGCTGTCATGGTCTTGTCGAGTGCTTACGCAAGCGTTTCCGGACCGACGGTAGCCAAGCGGCTCGCAGCAACCGAAGGGATGTTGAAAAAGCTGCCAATGCATCTCTTTGCGCGCATGTACGTGGAGCAGACCCTCCACAGAAACACGGCGTACCCGAAGCGGGAGCGACTTGCCCAGCAGATTGCGGCCATCGCTTCAAAGGATTACCTGGAGATATTGCACGCCATTGCCACGGATGACGTCTCCAGTCTTCTGTGCGACATCGAGGTCCCGACACTCGTGCTCAACGCCGAACTCGACGGAAGTGTACCCAGAACCGTATCGGCGCAGTTGACGCAAGGAATCCATGGGGCGGAGGAACGGACGCTGCGCGCTGCCGGGCACCTTGCATGTGTCGACGCGCCCGATGCGTACGCGGACGTTTTATTAAGCCAGTTTGAGCAATACACGGATGAAGGTGGAGAAGTATGGAGATCGTAAATCGCTTTTCGGTCGACTCGACTATCGAGAACGCCTGGAACGCACTACTCGACGTTCCGCTGGTGGTGTCCTGCTTTCCCGGTGCGACGCTCACGGACACACTCGGCAAGGACTCGTACAGGGGGCTGATTCGCGTCAAGCTGGGTCCAGTCGCGATGGAGTTCTCCGGCAAGGTCACCTTGAGCGCCCCGTGGGGTGACGTGCATACGGCGACCGTTGAGGCCACATGGCAGGAGACCAAAAACCGCGGATCGGCCAATACGGTGACCACGTTTTCTCTATCACGCCTCAATGAAGCCGCCGGCACCCAGGTTGACGTTCGCACCAGTGTGCAGATGGCGGGGCAGGTGGCGCAGTATGGCCGCGGAGTTGGAATCATCAATGCCGTATCGGAACAGATGGTCCGTCAATTCGCGGCGAATTTGCTGGAGAAACTTGGAGACAGAGAACCCGTGGCGGCAACACGCCGCGACAACTCAGCACGCTCAACGAACGAGATTTCCGTACTCGGCTTGTTGTGGAAAATGCTGGTTTTGAAGTGCAGGCGGTGGTTTGCCAGACCGCGTTCGTCATAGTTCCCTTCGTTCATGTTTCTGATCAGTTTGGTCAGGCGGGCAAACGGCAGCCGCTTCTACTGAACCCTGTCATGCCAGCACGCGATGCCATCGAAGTGTCCGGAACTGTTTGTCTAATCATAAGTAGTGCAAAGCAGGAGATGGGAAGATGGAAACGAACTCGACCCCTTTCGAGTCGACAGACCATGGGAGCAATGTTGGTGCTCCTGTCGTGGGCAAGGCCGCCTGGATTGTACTTGCGTCCGCGTTTGTGGGGTGGATGTTCGATGCAATGGATCTCTACCTGTTCACCATGATCATGGTTCCGGCCCTTCACGACCTGCTCGGGGCTTCACAGGGCAGCGTCATGCGGATTGGAGGGCTCATTGTCGGCGCGAAACTGCTTTGCTGGGGCATCGGCGGGATTCTGTCCGGTATCGTGGCAGACCGGTTCGGGCGAGCGCGAGTGATGCTCGGCACGATGCTGATTTACTCGGTATTCACGGCAGCCGGTGCCTTCGCGCGAGACTGGTATCAACTCCTCCTGTTTCAGATGCTGGCGGGCTTTGGAATCGGTGGTGAGTGGGCCGCCGGCGCCGCGCTTGTCGTGGAGACCTGGCCAGAAAAACACAGGGCGAAGGCCGTTCAGGTGATGCAGGTTGCCAATGTGGCAGGGCTGGTTGCCGCCTCCGCGCTCGCGATCCTGCTTTCAGGCGCTGGATGGCGTTGGGTGCTTGGCGTGGGGGCGGCACCGGCACTCGCGAGCCTTGGCCTGCGGTTCATCACACCGGAATCGGCGAGTTGGGAGCAGTCACGTGCGGCCGCAATGCGTCACGCAGGTCCGAAAATGGGTTCGATATCGGAGATATTTGGCAGCCCGTTGCGCCGTCGAACCATTGTCGGAACGCTCATTGCCTCGGCAATGATGATCGGTGGCTGGGGGGCATCCATCATCTTTCCCACGTTGCTGAGAGAGTTCTTCCCATCCGCCGGCAGCGCGGAATTCACGCGACAGACGGGCATCGCTTTCATGGCGACCAACGCCGGTGCGGTGCTTGGATACGCCTCGATTCTGCTCCTCGTCAGTCTGATGCCGCGTGTCTCCCGACGGATCGTCTACGCAGTGTTTTGTGCTGGCGCCTGGATTGCAGTCGTTGTCCTTTTTGGAGCGGCGAAAACACTGGGGACGTTCTATTTCTCAATGCTTGGATTCGGTTTCTTCGCAATGGGCGGATTTGGGATCGTCGCTCTGTACCTGACTGAGCTTTTTCCGCTCCATGTTCGCGCCACAGGACAAGGCTTCGCCTGGAATATGGCCCGTCTCTTTACCGCGTTCGGACCGTTGCTCGTGTCGTTTGCGTCGGCGAATCTGGGATTCCGTGTGGTGGGAATCACTCTCGCAACCGTATTCGGAATGGGATTGGCCGCAATATTTTTCGGGCCGGAAACGGGCTGAAAAGACGACGTGGAAGTTCGAAGCGTGGCCGCATCCACCAAAAAATATGACATTGGAGACAGCATGAAAATGAAAGTGTTCGTCGCCTCGACGGTCTTTGTGTGGACGGTCGCGGCACACGCGCAATCGTCGGTGACGCTGTATGGCGCGCTCGATACGGGATTGCTGTATCAAAGCGCGAATGCGCCAAATTTCCAGTCGAAAATGAATCTCGGCCACCTATACGCACTCAAGGACGCGGGAATTTTCACCAGTTTCTGGGGGCTCAAGGGCGTTGAAGACATTGGCGGTGGTTACAAGGTCAACTTCAAGCTCCAGGGAGCATTCACCAGTACCAACGGGAAGTTCGGACTGTCCGACACACCGGGCGTCAGCGCAATCTTCAACCAGCAAGCGACGATCGGCATCTCCGGTCCTTTCGGTTCGATCGATGCGGGCCGTCAGTTCGTGCCGATAATATTTGCGATGGCCGACACCGACGTACGGGGCGCGCAATTCTTCGGCAGTATCCTCACCGCATGGCTTGGCATGAATCAGGCTGCAGGCTGGCAGGGCACCAGTACAAACGGAGCGATCGGTGCGCTGTACGACTCTAACGCGATCGTTTACCAGTCGCCGAAATTTCACGGTCTATCGCTGGGACTCGAATATGCGCCGGGCGGCGTCGCCGGTCAATCCCAGGGTGGCACGCGCGAGTCTGCCGTGCTCAGGTATTCGAACTACGGTCTCAATCTCTCGGCTGCTTACTACAACGGCCACGACAGCAATCCCTTCACGACGACAGCGATCGGCGCGATCATCACGGCACCGTCCACCGGGCGCGATAACAATCGCTTTTACTATTTCGGCGCGATGTACACGTTCCACGACCTGTCAGTATCGACGTCATACAGCATCGGCAAGGATCCGGCGAACAGCGGTCAGGCCGACTTCGAGATGATTTCCGCGGGGCTCGGCTACAAGTTCACGCCGTTTTTCAAGGTCACCTCTGGCTTTTATTACCTCAAGGACCGCAACGTTTCATCCAATCAATCGGATGCGTACGCGGTGGGCGCCGAATACAGTTTGTCCAGGACCACTATCGCCTATGTACAGGTTGGCCATGTCAATAACCGGGGCAAGATGAGCCAGGCGATCGCCTACGCCGCGCCGGTTCCTGAGGGTACCTCCAGCACCGCCGCGATGATTGGCATTCGGCACACCTTCTGATCCCACCGTGGCTGATTGGAGCAATGAATGAAGACAAGCAGGGCACTGAAAATCGCTGTCGGGTTGCTGGTTGGATCAACATCTATTCACGTCTGGGCGCAGGCCAGCGAGAGCGAAGCGCGCACCGTGTCGAAAGGCACAGCGACCGAAGCCTCCGGCAGCGTCACGCAGACGAGTAGCCGGAAGGACAATTTTGCGCTGCGCCGCAAGGTCTACGCGGCAATCGCACAGCACGAGGAGATCGACGCGGGTGCCATCAGCGTGGTGGTGAAGCGCGGCGCGGTGACGCTCGACGGGACGGTGGTTGATGCTTCACACATCGGTGAGATGACGGAGATCGCGCGGGGCGTTCCCGGCGTGAGGTCCGTGACCAACCGGCTGACGGTCAAAACGCCGTTCGGCAGTCAGTAGGCGCACGTGCATGACGCGGCTCGACTGCGTACCGTAGGAGAATGTGAGCATGAACAGTGTCGATTTCGAGGTGCTGGAAGCTGCGATGCACTGGCTTGATGCGGGCCACCGAATGCTGCTTGTTACGGTCGTGAAGACTTGGGGTTCGTCGCCTCGCCCGGAGGGGGCGATGCTTGTCCTGCGCGATGACGGTCGTGTGGTGGGCTCCATTTCAGGCGGCTGTATCGAAGATGACCTCATCGACCAGGTGCGTCGGTACGGCGTCGCGCAAGGGGTGCCGGAGGTGGTCGAATACGGCATTAGTGCCGAGGAAGCGCATCGGTTCGGGTTGCCTTGCGGTGGCACGATGCGACTCGTGCTTGAGCCGATTACGCGGCAAAGCCGTATTAAGGCCCTGCACGAAGCGCTCAGTCGTGGCGAACTGGTGGCGCGCACGTTAGACATGACAACGGGTGCCGTCACACTTGGGCCACCGGGGACGACTGACGGTGTGCACTTCAACGGGATGCATCTGACGACGATTCACGGGCCCCGTTACCGTATGCTCGTTATTGGCGCGGGACAGCTATCGCGCTACTTATGCCAGGTCGCGACAGGACTCGACTATCAGGTGGTGGTGTGCGATCCACGCGAGGAGTATGTGCAGACATGGAATGTACCCGGCACGCAACTCGTGCGCACGATGCCTGACGATACGGTCCTGGAAATGAGACCCGACGAACGCAGTGCAATCATTACACTCACGCATGACCCTAAACTCGATGATCTCGCGCTGATGGAAGCGCTGAAGACACCCGCGTTTTATGTCGGTGCGCTTGGCTCGCGGCGCAACAATGCTGCACGGCGCGAGCGGCTTAAAGAGTTCGATCTGAGCGACGCAGAACTTGCACGGTTGCGCGGTCCGGCCGGGATCTATATCGGCAGCCGCACGCCGCCCGAAATCGCGATATCGATTCTCGCAGAAGTCACGGCCGCGAAGAATCGTGTGTCGCTGCCGGCAATCCTTAGGGTCGAGCGTGGGAAGACGGCAAAGGCAATCACGAATGATGGCACACCGATCAGTGCGCTGGATCGTGTTTGGTGAAAGCGGGTTCTCTCATGAAACCGGCTTCCGGCGGCGAACTGGAGGCGAAGGCCATGCAGACATCGCAATATCAGCCAGCCGCTTCAGTCTTTCCCTGCATGCCCCATCACAGGCTTGCGCGGACATGCCTTGCACCACTGCGGCATAGAAGCGTGCGAGCGCTTCGGTGTCGGTATCCGGGGCAAGTTCGCCCTCAGCGACGGCACGGTCGAAGCGTACCTTGATGGTCTGCAGCCCAAGTTCCCGTCGCGCGGAGACCAATTGGGCGACCGACTCGCTCTTTTCGGCGTGTTGGAGAACAGCAGTCGAAATCATGCAGCCGCGCGGCCTTCCCGGGTCGGTGAAGCGTGCCGCAGCGTCGTGCAGATAGAACGCTATCGCATCGTGCGCCGGCAACTTTCCGCTTAGCGCTTCCAGCACGGCTTTGTTTTCGCGCTCGCTGACATGGTCGAGCGCCTGTCTGTAAAGGTCCTCCTTGGAGCCGTAGGTTGCGTAGAGGGACGGCGGCGGGATACCCATGGCCTCGGTCAGATCGGCGATCGAGGTGCCCTCGTATCCATGCTCCCAGAACAGCCGAGCGGCGACATCGAGTCCCACGTCGCGGTCCAGCAACCTCGGCCTGCCGCGTTTCCGGGCGGGTTCACTCATTTTTATATCGAGTCCTATAAAAATCGTTGACAAGCGTGTTTCGACGTCAATATTATAGTGACCACTACTAATTCAGTCAGGAAGGAGTGGTCGATGTCTGCAAAGCTTTCAAACAAGGTGGCCCTGATTACGGGAGGCTCGCGTGGCATCGGCCATGCCGTAGCCCTGGCATTTGCGAAAGAGGGGGCTGCGTTCATCGGCGTGCACTACGGCGCCAATCGGGATGCGGCGAACGCCGCCATCCGTGAAATCGAAGCTCTCGGATCGAAAGCCGTCGCGATCGAAGCGGACCTAAGTCGCGGAAAGGAAGCAACGGACAGTATCTGGGAACAGTTCAAGGCCGCTGCCATCGACGCCACGGGCGAGCCGAGGCTAGACATCCTCGTCAACAATGCTGGCGTGGCACCGGCCATCCGCCTGTCTGAGACGAGTGAGTCCGCATTCGACGAGGTCCTGACGATCAACTTCAAGGCACCGTTCTTCCTGATCCAGGCTATTGCAGATCACATCCGCGACAATGGGCGAATTATCAATGTTTCGACGGGCTTTACGCGTGTCGCGGCTCCAACGCATCCCGCTTACGCCGCTTCGAAAGGTGCGATTGAAACGCTGACGCTGGCGCTTGCCCCTGAGTTCGGTCCTCGTGGCATCACGGTGAATGCGGTCATGCCGGGCGTCACGGAGACCGACATGAATGCGGCGTGGATCAAGGTGCCGGAGGCACGTGCCGGCGCGGAGGCCATGTCGGTGTTCTCACGAGTGGGTCAACCTGTTGATGTCGCTGATGTCGTCACGTTCCTCGCATCGAATGAGGCACGCTGGACGACGGGGCAGGTGATCGATGCGACGGGCGGTGCCCGGCTCTAAGTCCCTCTGACATGAAGGCCGCATCAGTGTGCGCACGGTCTCGACGGCCGGGTCGATGACCTTGACCCGCTCGAGTTCGTGCATGCTTGCCGTGATCAGCTCACGTCCGTTCATGGTTTGCCCCTGGTCGACGCCTCACGCGAGCGTGCGCCTCAACCAGGGCAGGAATCGGACATCACT
>NZ_JBFPKI010000020.1:0-75045 GCF_040948675.1 Paraburkholderia sp. BR14312 | reverse complement strand
GATGACATTGGTTCCACCTGAGTTAAGGACATCCGGCATCAAATCGACATGGACCAACCTCGCGCGGCGGCTCGTTGGAACGATGGGCCGCGTATCAGCGAAGTGTATTTCAACAGCCTGCTAGGTGGTGCAAAGTGATCTACACGGTTTGTCCGCGCGGAGGCGTTGACTGCGGCAGCCACATCGTAGAAAGGGAAATCGATGGCCTATCAGATTGATGCGCCAAGCACGCGTGACCGAGTCGTTTCGTTCCTCAACGAAATTGGGATCGACTCGCGGTATGAGGTTGGTGCAACGGGTTTCGTGGAGGGCTGCAGAATTGATCGGGGAGCGCTTGCAATCGATCCGAACTGCCGGGTGTCGAGCCTGTTGCATGAAGCAGGTCATCTCGCCATTACGCCGAGTTGTTTTCGGATATTGATGGATGGGAACCTGTATGCCGGTCAGCGAGAGATGCTGGAGATTGTTGAAAGGGTCACGGCACATCCCGACGAACCGCTTTATCGGGCTGCCATCCAGTGCTCAGACCCAGAGGCAACGGCGTGGGCCTGGTCTGCGGGTGTCGCACTTGGCTTGCCGGACGTCGAAATTATCAGGGATGACGAGTACGAGAACGACGGCGCTGGGATCAGATTGTCGTTACAGGTCCGGATGTATGCCGGCATCCACGGACTTGCGCACGCAGGATTCTGCGCAATTCGAACGCGTGATGGAGTCGAGGCATGGCCAAAACTGAATTTCTGGACGCAGGAATTCGATATGCCCACGCTTATTGAGACGACTCAAACAGGAAATTTGCGATGACCGCGATTCTTACCGATGCTGAGCGAACAGCAATCCGTCGCCTTGCTGCTGGTGACAAAGCCATGTTGGACGACGCACGCGCTGCGTTCGATCGCGCTGCCCAGGTGCATGGGCCGCACGCTTGCGTCGAACTCCAATTCATGTCCGAAATGCTTGCCCCGGTGCCCGACCTGCTGCTGCGTGCGCAGTACCGAGCAGTAGTGTTGAAGCAAGATGCTTAACTGAGGAGAGCATGACGCTGAGGCGAGAAGCCGCGCGTTACCATACAGTCGTGCACACGCTCGTGCGTCGCACCGGGCGATCAGATATCCGGATCTCGGTGCTCCGGTCTCTTCGGCATCGCCGACGATGGCGGTCGAACGACCGGCACCCGTAACGCTGTCGTAACCCTGACGAAGCGACGCGGGTGCACTCGGGTGTGCTGCCTCCAGCATCTTTTGCTCAGTTTGAACATTCATTATCAACTCCTCGGATCTTGGAGAACGCTCTGATCGCTGACACGGACGCGGGCGATGTGGAATCCCTCCACGGCTATGCGAAGTGCGACGCGCATGAAAACGTCATAAGCGAAGGGCTTGCAGCAGGGACTGTTAGACAACATTCAGCTCGCCATGAAACGCTCGAAGTTGTATCTGGTGCGAATTCAGGCACTGCTGCGGCACAAGGATATTCGTCTGCGAAGAGTGAGAGGTACCTACCCAACTGGCTAGGTGCTTGAGGTAAAGTTCATGCCGTAAACCAGCGTTAAGGTGTACTGTCGCATCAATAATTGCTTGCAAGATTTCATTGCCAGGAATTCAGACATACGAATCAGTACGTTGTCTTGCACCTGTGTGTTCTCAGGTGTAGTGAGTGCTCGCCACGCTCTTCCGGGCATGGAAACCTGCCGCGGGCGTAGGCGATAAAGATTCCTAACAAAGAGAGTCGCGTAGCGATAATCCGCGTCGGACCGCTGTAATTCGGCACAGCTTGAGACGGGACACACTTCCCTGTCTGGCCTTTCCGGCGGACGTGTAATCGACTGCGGAAATGCCTCGATCGCGTTGCGACTACGCATCCGACCGCAGCGAGAGCTGACATTCATAGTCGCGCGAGTCTGGAAGGCTGAAGAGCCGCCTGAAGCTGCCTTACAAACGGCGACACCTGAACGTCAGCAATGGCCGATGAGTGGTCGGACGCGATCACAGCACGAAGATCCGTTTGGCGAGCGCAGCGGCCGCGTGAATGGCTGGCAAAGCCCGGAGACGAACCGCAGAAGATGACCGGGCCGCCCCGATCGCTGACCTGCACGGCCGGCCCTTTCATGACGTAACTTCATCTCGCTCGGGGAGATCGGAGGCGGCACCGTGCCAGCGTCCGGTTCCGCTGGCGGGCCCATGATCCCAAACGCACGGATTGCCGCCGCCCATGGCCGTGCTGAGTGGTGGTTGCGCCAGCAATCGAAGGGCAGGCGTTGGTTTCACTGCGCAACTAACGGTCCGCGCCGCTCGCTCGCACCCCGTAACCGCCGCTTCCCGGCGCCTTGCTTCAGCCGGCAGGATGGGTGGCGTCTACGGTCGTTTGCCCGAGGCTGGACGGGGTGCCTCCCGCGTCGATGGTCAGCGTCCGGGATTTTTCCGAAGAAGTGAGGCGTTGTGCGGGTTACATTGGAAAGGAGCGTCGGCCGATTTTTCTCTCGTAACAAAGCTCGAACACGAGCGCATTACGAGGAAGGAAAGCATGGATCCCAGACACGCCAAAGTGCTCACACCCGCCAAATTCCGCCACCTTTTGCGTGTCACTGAAGCGACAAGCCGCTTCCCCGAACGTGACACGTTGATCGTGCTACTCGGCGTCACCTGTGGTATGCGGGTGACCGAGATTGCCCGACTGCTGTCAGCGCTCCAGTCGACAAGCACCAAGCACCGAGGCGCTGCGCTTCTGCACAATCTCCCGACGGGAACGGTAATCAGCATACCGATTGAGAACTCGGCGGATATCGGCATCCTGGGCAATGTCGCCGAGTGGATCGTCGAAGACCCGGCGGTCTCGAAAGACGGTCCGCTGTATCCCTTCCCGGTCTACAGCGACGTCACCTTTACAGGGTGTGCCGCGAGTTCCAGGAATATCGAGGCACTTCCGGGCAACGGTCGCGCGATAGACATGGTGCAAGTTGCCGGCACGACGCTATCGACGGGAGTGATCGAGGGCCAAACTACGGTGTACTGCCCTACGGTCCGTAGGCCGACTGTCGCAGCGGCTCACAGGAGCGGCAACCGCGACGCAACCTGTGGCTTCGCCCGCCCCCGACGGCGACGCAAACGCTGGGGCCGCTGCATTCATGCGGATCCGTTGCCTGCATTCATGGCGGCCTATTCACCTGCGAGAGTTGCGGCAAATCAGAGCAAATTGGCGCGCCGGGCGAAAAGCCTCATCCTCTTTCAAGCTGGCCAGGTACGTCCCGTGGCCCATGTCCTCAACGTTTTGACGGCCATCGAATGCCGGATGTAGTACTGCCAGATGTAAGAGAGATCGAAAATGACGATCGCCAGCCACCACAGGTAGAAATACGCGAGCGCACCCAGACCGAGGCGCCACAATGGAGCCTGTTTGGATAGCCCCACTGTTATCAACAGCGCAACGAGCCCGGTCGCAACACAAAACGCTCCCAGCCCGAGAAGCCAGGTGCGACCTGCTCGTGCGCCGTGTGGAACCCAGCCGCTCAAACCAACGATGGCGAGGCTGACAAGAAACATTGCAGATGCGCTGCAAGCGAATGATTCGCTTTGCGGTTGGAGCGCGATTGCCCTGCAGAGCAATACCGCGCCGAGCCAGCACACGAACAGGGCGCCCAGTGCGGTTAAGAGAACCACTGGTCGATGCCAGCCGCCCCCGATGCGAGGCAAGCGTGCAGCGACCGTCAAGCCCGCTAACTGGACGGTGAAGCCAAGCACCGCCATTGCCTCGAGGAAAGCAGGGAGACGAAGAGAGGGATACCATGTTTCGCTTACCGAATCGTTGATCGCCGAGCCAAGCGAGGCGACGCCCAGAAGCAGAACGAAAAATGCCAGCATATAAGGAACGAACGCCGCTAACAGCCGCGCGGACCACTTCGTCGGGGGAGGCGCAACGGGCGGAGTGCCCGCCAGAATCACATTCGAGAAAAAGTGTTTGAAAACGTCGTCGTCATCCCAGTACGCGACGTGCGCCTCGCCAGGCCACGGGTAGCGGCTGAAGCCGTAGTCGGCACACCCCTGTGGTCCAGCGGGATCGATCCAGTTGAATGCCGTGCAGTTAAGATAGCCGAGATACTTTCTGGCCTCGCTCACGTCGAAGGCGATCGGATCTGCGTAGTCGTAGTAGTTGTGCCAGGTGATCAGTTGGGGCAGCGTCGCGAATTTTTCCTCCTGCAACTGGGCCTGCAATGGCGGACGGTTCAGTCCGATCTGCTCCCAAAGCGCCGGCCAAAGCAGGATGTGCTTGTCGAGCGGGCAACCGATCGTCATGTAACCGCGCAAGTGCTTGACCCAATCCGTTAGCCATTCTGCCGCGCAGTCGTGCGGCCGGAACTGAGGCAGAAGCAAAGCCTGCATGATGGCCGCGAAACTGATTACCGTGCCTTCACTGTGTGCAACGATGTAAATTTCGGGCGGTCCACCGCCACTTACCATCACGCGGTCGACTGCGCGCGTGAGCGTTTCATGAAAGCGTTTCAGAATCTTATTGCGGTAGAACTGGAAATCCGCAGGGAGCTGTATTCCGCCCACGAAGTCTGCAAGAAGTGCACCGAGTTCGAAATGAAAGATTCCGGCCTTCGCCGCGAGCCGCGTGAGGCTTTCCATCACACCAACGCCATCGACAATCTCTTCGATCACTCCAGCAGCGCGTGAAAAATGCCGGTCCTTGAGAGTCTGTTGGCCGCCTGCAGCGCGCAAGTTGTACTCATATGCTGCCTGGGCGCGCCCCGCGACCGTTCTTCCCCACGCTCGGCTCTCGTCCATCGTGTCGCCGCGGCGCGCAAGCGTGCGGGGCAAGTCTGCCCAGTACACTTCGGCGACACCTATCGGCGGCAATTGGCGAGCCACATCGCCGTCTACCAGGGTAAGGGCGACGCCAATACCGCCAGCGAGATTAAAGAAGCCAAGCGGCTCAACGGGACGCCCGGGCTCGCAAAAATTTCCGTATTGCGAGGCAACTCTGCGTATCGTTTCGCAGATGCGCTGGTTACCAACGCCATGAATGGCGACAACAATCTTCATCGAGCGCTCCCTTTCGGGCCAACATCGGAATTGTGGTTTTCGGCAGCTGTCGTATCGAGTATGGATAACGGCGGCGTTACTGATTCGAGCCGCGCCTCCTGTAACTTGCTGTCACCTGAATCTATCTACGCGCTATTTCCAAGCATTCTGCTAACCACCTCCCGTCGATGACTACCAAGGAGCGGATGCGCAGCGATCTTCTTTGCGTGGTGTAGCGCGAAGTCAAAATATCTTCCACTTTCTTTCGGGTCTGCGTCCGCAGACCAGATGGATGCTTTGGCTAACGCGTAATGAATCCCGAGAGCCGTTGCGGAGTCGGGATCGGCTTCCGAGAATTGATCGAGCAAGCGTAATACGCTGCGATGCGGAAACCGTTGCTTGTGCTTTAGCAGACTGATCGCGCCGTGCGAGCGTAGCGCGCCATGGAGCGATTCGTAGTCACGGTCGCCGTGTCTGCCCTTGAGGATTTCGAGTTCGACTTTGTTCGAGACGACGGAATAGTTCGGCGCGATCTGAATTCGAGTCTCGACTTCGTATCGTCCCGGCGCGCCAAAGGTGTACTTTCCCGATTCCAGAAAGATGGGGATATTGCGACGATACGGTTTCTTGCCGCTGATTTCGATGAACGTCGGGTTCGAACAAAACCTTGTCGAAGGCCGGTACATATGGCGCTCTCCGGTGGGCCCGGTAATCCATATCTCGAACCTCGCATAGCCGGGGTCAAGTTCTTGCGCAATGCGATGCACCGCGCTCGACGTGGGGGGCACGCCTAGCTCGATCTCGATCTCGATCGGCTCGAAGTGCCAGCAGCGCTTGTGGGTAAGGTTGATGTGAAGCTTCAGGTTCTTCTTCGCATTGCCCGGCGGTACGGCATAGCTACTTGTGCCCCCCGCATCGTACCCAGGGGCAAGCACTCCAAAATCTGTCGCTGACAGGCCGGGAAGCACATACACGGCGCTAGCCGGGTCGTTCGCGGCGCGTAAATAGTGTTGCTGGTCGTCTACAAAGCCGTACGTGTCTTTGATCAAGGTATTCGGCGGCGGCTTCATGAACGAGACTGGATTGTCGATGTGCCAGAGGTTAAAAGCGTGACCGATTTCATGCGCCGCGTAAAAACCCACATATGCGCTGAAGGCGTCTGTGTCGGGTCCAGTCAGATTCAGAATCTGATCGAGAAATAGCGCGCATCCTTGCCGTGGTCCCGTAGTCGACGTATGGAAATCCAGGTCAAACATGTAACCATATGCAGAAGGCGCGTCCCCCTTATATGAGTTGGCGAGGATAAGCGCAATGTGCGCGTCAGAATTGTCGGAAACCTTACCCAAAACCTGTGCCAGAACTTGTCGCAACTGTGTGTCGTCTACACCGAAGGTGTTTATGGAGGTGGGCATGTCCCTGAGCGACCAATCCAGATTGAGCTGGATAGCCGGACCGGATCCATCATCAGAAGCGGAGCTGAAATACTCGGCTAGGGGGACTCCACCGACGGGCAGATTTTCGTCGAACGTCGGTATCGACTTCTCGAGGTTCGCCTCGGCGATATAACACGTTATAATTGGCACGGCTGACCTCGCTGAATCAATGTACAGTAAACATGACAAATTGTTCGTGGTCCACCGGGGGATTGTCCGGAGTGGTTTTGTAGCTAAAAGCGATATCAATCTTGTAGGTATCCGGCTTCAATTTCGGGGTGGCTGGCAACGTGACCGTAATAGACCGCGAGTCGTCTGGCGACCTTTTGCACGTGGCGTTTGCGACGATGACGACGTCCGCCGTCGTTTTAATCGCGCAGCTCTTTATCGCGTCAATTGGCTGACTAGCCCGTAGAGTGATTGCCGTCATTCCTTTGACGATATTCTGGCTAGACGGGGATAAGACCGGCGGACCCAAGGTCAGATTCACGGTCTTAAAATCATGTTGCGTGTCGCCCTCCAGCTTGGCTGCTATCAATTCGACTTTAGGCGAACCATCGTTCTCGCGCGATTCGTTCACCATGTACAACACGGCGCCGTGCCTTTCGGGCAGATCGTATTCCTGAGAATCCGCCCATGTTTGCGCTCCAAACGACGAATTTCCTGTTGGAGCAGGCGAGCTACTGGCAACGGGAGCCCCTGCCGTTGCCGTATAGGAGCCGGTTTGAGCTGCGCCCCGCGTCCTAAGGAGGACCGCCTTGGCGTCCTGCAGCGCCGCAAGGTCAGCGTCGGCGGTGGCCTGATCGGCGTTAAGCGTCGCGGTAGAAACTCCATTCTTGATATCGGCAGCTACCAGCGCGCGCTGCTTGTCATAGGTGCTTTGCGCTGTGTCCGCATTATTCTGGGCCGTGTTGACCGCAGACTGAAGTGCGACCATGTTCGCGTTGCGAATGTTGGCGACCTGTGTCTCGGCCGTTGCCGCGCTAGTTGCGAACTGCTGGCCGATTGCACTGGTGTCCTGTTTGTACTCTATCGCTGCGAGAGTCTGATTCTGGTTCAGCGCAACCTGATACGAGTAACTGCTGAAATTCGATGACGTGTCAATTGCGTAGCTATTATCAGAATCCGCCAGGAAGAGGACATTGACCAGTACGGTGTCATCTGCTTGGGGTATTACCTCAATGACCGGTTTGGGTAGCGAATACACCTGACCCACGATGGTGTTGCGATTCTCCGGAGTTATCTTGGTAGCCGTGATGCTTGCGCACCCATAGAGTATGACAAGCATTAGCGCTGCGCAAAGTCTGTAGGCGATGGTCATTTTCACTTCCCCTGGCTCAACGCGGGAACCTGTATCGTCGCCTTGGCTTGGCCGCCGTAGAATTTGAGCGTGCCCCCTTCGACAACGATTTTGTAAAGATACGGACCGGGGAACGCAGGGGACTCGGCCGCCAAGGTTTTGCTGATAAGTGGAAGTGCGGACTGTACCGCTGCAATCAGGGCCTTTGGAACTGCAGTGGTGTCACCGGTTTCTATCGTGTTGGAAAGGACGCCATTCTGAAAATACATGGTCAGCTCAGAATGGCCGCCCACCACCTTGGGTTGAGCAGCCATTTTCGCAAGCTGATCCGGGAGGTACAGAATTTGCCATTTCAGGCCGCCTCTACCGTTGGAATAGACGAGCAGGTAGGGCGCATTCCGGTAATATCGAATACCTGTTTCTATGTTGTCGCTTGCAACCGGGTGGTGGGAAATGGACGCGCTACATCCGAACAGGCAACACGCCCACGCGATGTGTGCAGTCTTTTGCAGTTGCATCATTGTCTCCTTACGCTTTTGTCATCCTATTCGTTGCAAGGAATAATGCACAATAAAGGTAATCGTAAAATAACATCTCATACGCATTACTGATAAATCAAAAGTGCGAAATGAGAATGCGGAGTCGCTTCGCTCAGACCGTTATCCTGTTTTCAAACGAACGAAGTTTGCGAGCAATTCGCGCCGGGTGCAGCGCTGACAAACCACGCGGCTTCCGTCCGCGCTTTTGGTCGAGATCACGCTGATCTTCTAAATCTCGTGAAGGCTTTAATCTGTGCGCCAGCAGACATAACGGAGTTGACTCTGCTTCGCGTCAGGGAAGGGGGAAATGCGCGGCCGGTTCGACTGGCCTGCTTGCCGGTGACTTCACATCGTGGCGAGGCGCTCGGATCAACTGCGTGGACGCTATGCGAGCTACGTTTAGCGCGCCGAAAGTTTCCTGGCGCAGCACGGCGAGTCCGCCGGCGTAGAACACGACAATTCTGTCAATCTCAGATTCCTGCGGAAAGCCCCGTCGCGCAACGAAAATGGTCCGTCGGATTGACATATTTATTGCCGCTCGACGGAGGGCGAGCAAAAGCTGGGGAGGGCACCGAGAAGTGCCGCGTGTGCTTCCTGTGGTGGCGCAAGTGCTTCGATGGAGTACGCTACTCGGTCTCGCAACGCTGGGAGCCAAGCTATGCGGCTGATCATCGAAGCAAGGTTGGTCGACAACGAAGGTGGCCCGGTCGAAGAGGGCGACGGAGTCCTGGCCATCGTTGAGCGCCCAGACCGTAGTCTTGCCGAACTGGGTCTAACTCTCGCGGAAGGGCGGTCGCTGCTGGCAAAGGTGCAGACCGAACTTATTTCGAAACAAGTACAGTGGGGGCTCTCAGGCCAGACTCATTGTGGGGGCTGCGGTGCGGCCTTGAGGCACAAAGACAGCCGCTCGACGGTGCTGCGCACCGTCTACGGCAAAGTGACCATGAAGAGTCCGCGGCTCTTGTCGTGTGCATGTCAGGGGAGTTCGCAGACGGAGCGGCGTGTAGTGCACCCCTTGTCGAAAGCACTAACCGGACGCGTCACGCCGGAGCTGGAATATCCTGAGGCGAAGTGGGCAGATCACTTGCCCTACCGGCAGGCGACTGGCCATGCTCAAGGAAGTGCTGCCGCTAGAAACGGTTTCGTAGTCGTTGGACGCGTCGAGCGTACAGGTGGCGGTGAGCGACGACTACCTTGCCAGCGACACAGCCTGCTTCACGGCGTACCTATTCCAGTCCTGAAAAGGCGTGAGATTCGACCTGAAAGTTGTTGTCGCTCACGGGCGCATCCTGGAACTTCGGCGCGAGCGCGAACCTGTAGCGGTGGATGAGTGGACTATCCCGGTACCTGGTCGCGGCGCTGAACGCTAGCCGAGAATCACTGGGCCTCACGTAGCAGGGCGACAATGGGCCTTGCGGATTTGCAAAGGCGGATCTTGACCTTGAAGGGGCGGTCAGCTTTAGCGCGCCGCCCGCCCCAGGTATTCAGCGAGCCCCATCGATCGCAACAGATCTTCTGCGCTGTCATACGTCGTCCATTGTTCGTCGTCGTCAGCGAGCGCTTTCAAGCTGTTCGCCAGACCGGCCTTATCAGTGGGCGACCCGCCAAACGAAATCTCATAGAGGACACCGTCGATAACCTGGCCGAGCGTTGGGCTTACGTGCACGGTCCGATGCGCGCCGAGGAAATTTTCGGCGTCGTCGTCGCCGTGAGTCACGTGGACTTCGGTCTCGATCCGCGCGGGCAAGTTTAGCAGATCTGCCAGTGGGGAATACGCAATCGCATACCGGATCCGGTTTCCCTTTTCATAGCTGCACCCCGAGAATTTGAATTCCTCGCGCAACTCGAATCCAACTCCGCGAAGGCACAGGCGATGACGCTCGGTGACCAGGCCAGTCAGGTTGTCCATCTCCCAGTCGGGACACAGTTCAAGGTACTCTATCCCCTCCGGGTCATATTCGCCGATGTACGGTCGAGCACTCACTTCGCGCGCTTCATCGAGGTACTCGGATGCGTGCATGCGCGCGAATACCTGGAGCAGGACCGGATTCGATTCCAGAAGCGCGAAGATGTCCCGCACGTAGACTTCGCCCTCAAAACGCACGGAGTCCATCAGGTAGGAAACTGCGTTTTCAGTGACCTCGGTGTCGAAAGCGTTCCCCGTTTCGTCAACGGCTGCGTTAGCGTATTCCAGCTTGCCGCCAGTCTTCAGGACCAGTCCTTCCATGGGTTTTCTCCGAAACGGCTCCAGTGTCGGTCGACTGCCGCACTACCTGCTGATCATCAACCGCTCGTCCAGCGCCTTCAACACGTCGAGCGCACGCCCAGGCAGACCAATACCCTTCCCGGGGTCAATCGCGTAGTCGTCGGTGTTGATCCTTATGATGCGCGGACCATCGCATTCGCTCCGATCCCGCACGGTCGGAATGGCACGTCCAGCCCCCAGTTCTACGACGATCCACGGGTAGTTAGCCATGAGCCACGCATTTAGCCGCATTCTGCGTATCCGGATTCGGTAGTCAAGCCACGCGTCATCGTCGAACATCAGGATGTTGGGACGCGCCACTCCACCGCATCGCGGACATTTCGGAATCGGCGAGATCAGCAGACAACGCGCCTCGTCGACCACGGGATGGAACTCGTCGGCCGGCCAGACGTCCTCCGAACATGGCCTTGCGCATTGCAGGGCGTGAATCGTGCCGTGACATTCGAGGACGCGGCGCTCGGCAAAGCCCGCCTTCTGAAAGTGGCCGTCAACGTTGCTCGTAAAGACGAATGCACCGTGCTCCTTCCCGTCGCCCCAGCGCCGAAGGATGTCGAAGCCGGCATGTGGCTGGACACGGCGATAGAGATTTAACCGATGGCCATAAAATCCCCACGCGAGCTCCGGACGGGTAAGAAACAGGCTGCCGTTCGCAATATCCGGGAAGGACATGCCCTCCGCCTGCAAGGCGGGATAGGCCCGCCAGAATCCATCCGCGCCACGAAAGTCCGGCAACCCCGAATCGACGCCCATGCCTGCCCCGGCCGTGATCAGGATTGCGTTCGACTCGCGCAGCCACCTGGCTGCGGTTTCAAGTTTTTCGTGAAGTTCCATACGCGCCCTGTCCAATCGATAAAATGATGTCGCCGCCTAGTCGATCGCCCAGCCCGCGTTTATGAGCGCGTCGACAGACTCATAGAACTGCAGGGTTCCCTCGGCACGATCCCGTACAACAATCTGTGACCCGCCCGGCCCACGGAAGCCGGCAACGCCGAAGCGGCCATCAACGTGTTTGAGCGCCACCAGGAGGTCGCGCACAGACGCATACTCGACGAACCAGGCACGCGTCATTTCGGCAAGTTCCGGGGACCATTGGCTTCGCATCATGGCCTTCTCCTTTTCAATCAGTTGATGCGCGCGACAGCGCTACCGCTAGAACGCCGGCGTAGCTTTGGACAGGTCGTAGACCATAAAACTCGGATCTACCTGGTTGGCAACCCGATAGCGAGCCCACGAATCGACGACCGGTGCCGCCAGATCACTGGGAAAACCGTCCGGATCCAACAGATCTTCTTCATCGACATGAATGACGGCGCCAATGCCGACATGCTCAAGAAAGCTTTCAGTATGGGCCACGCCGCTGAAGGGGACCGGCCACTCCGAATCCGGATCCTGACCTCTGAGCGTTGCCGGGCCGAGCACAAAATCCCGGACTACGTTTCGCGGCACGATGTGCTCATGACGGAAGGCCTTTCTGTAGTCCTTTCGCTTTCGATTGTGTACCCAATGGTCCAAAGCGCGCGCCGACCAGAAGCGGCAGCCGCCCGGTACTTCGTCGTAGCCCGAGACTGCGACCCGCGTTGTCTCGATCCCTGGCGCGGCAGCATTCCTGGGAAATCGATCGTATTTGCCTTCCCATTCCGGCAATGCGGCGGTAATGTGCTTCAGCGCCGCGCGCTTCGTTGCGAACGCGAAGCTCTCGGTGTTCCTGACATGGAAGAGGCACTTCGCCATGTCTGCTTTCGACTTGTAATATTGCGGTGCTGCGGGCATGTCTGTATCCCCCGTTCGTTTTGTTATCCGACCCAGAAGCATGCGGGCTTGCCGGCAATATTACGCTGGCCGAAGGACAAATCGTGTCTCGAATCCTCCCTATTCACCGCGCCACGGCAATTCCTCCGCCGTCCGCCGACTAGCCGAGAATCAGATGCGCTTCACGCAGCAGGGCGACAATGGGCCGTGCGGGTTTGCGAAGACGGACCATGAGGTCTTGCACGAAGGCGGCGACCGGCACCGCCGGATGGCCGTCTTCAAAGTATTCAAGCAGACGCTGAACCTGATTGGCCGAAATTTCCAGCCGCACGCGCTCTGAGCAGACGCGCAACCCGCTCACTCTCCGGCATGGGTCGGGATTCCAATGCGGCGTCGAGAGCCTCCGGCATACGGTTCGGGCAGCATCCGGGAGTGCTGGTCCGGCAACTCCATCAGCCCTGAACGGTGAGCTCACGCATGTACTGCTAGATCGCAACCTTTTCCGAATCCTCAAAGGTTGGCTTGTGCAGCCTCCCCGGTCGCTCGCGGGCTCGTTGCCCGCTCAACGATGCAGCAGCACGTGCCACACGTCATCGTTGTACGCGGTAAAGGCGCCTTGCGTTTTGGGCGTATTCCATGTTCCCGCCATCAGGTCCGGCTTGCCCGAACCGAAATTGCCATAGCTCAACTCGACCGGCGTGTCGATGTCGCCGATACCCAGTTGGGAAGCTACCGTCGAAAGATCTGCGCCGTTAAAGACATCCATGTACTGCATCCGGCCGGCTGCAAACTGCAGGACCGGCTTCCACGTTGTCATTGCGCTGAGCGGGACCGGCCGGATGGGAAGCAGCTCGAGCTGCTGCTCCCCGTCGTTGGTAAGCGTCACCGCGCGAATGGACGATACAGAGAAGTTGCCACCGTTCGCCCGCACGTCGATTCCCGGAACGCCCGCGGATGCGGTGATATCGGTGAAGTTGCCAGCCCCGTCATTGTGGATGAGCTGAAGCCGGGTGATATTCGTTCCTTCCCACATTACCGCGAGGTCGGGATGCCCGGTACCTTCGAAGTCGCCCGCCACGATGTTCGAGACGCCGAGGCTGATCGTAGACGCCGTGCCATTGCTGCCCGTCGTGTAGGGGATGTTGGCGTACGCCGCCGGAATCGGAATGCTGGCGTAGCGCTGATAGGTCCCGTTGACCAGCTTGTACATGAAGACGGCGTGCTGTTGGCTCAAAGCGGTGCCGGAGCTGTAGGTCCCCGCCACCAGATACGGCGCGCCGCTGCTGTCCAGATCGAGCAAGGCTGCCGTTCCCGGACCGACGTAGTCGACGGTCGGGTCGGAGTTCGTGTTCGTGTGAAAGGCCAGTTCAGGCGGGATCGAAGCCGTGTGCACGGTGAACTTGCCGGTGCCATCGTTGACGAGGAACTGGATGCCCGAACCCTCGACGTTCGGGCCGCCCAGACGGACGAGCACGATCGTCTGGCCACCCGGCACGCTGGCGTGATAGATGGTGCTCACGTGATTGAAGTTCAGGGCCTGTGGCGGAAGGTTGGTCGCGGATACGTCGACGAGCTTGCCATCCTGATTCAGGAGGAGCTTGTTCGTCTCACCGTCGAACCCGGGATTGGCAGAGTCCTTGTCCTCAAGCCCCTGGTCGCTGATGAACACGCTGTCCGCACCGGACTTGTTGAAGTCGCCCACCAGCACCGCATCCGCAAAGCCCGTAGTCGGAATGGTCCCGCTGATCGCTGTGGACGTGGCCAGAGAAAAGTGACCGTTGCAGTCGCTCGTCCACACCTGGACGGGCAGTTTCGGATAGTTCTCATAGTAGGAGGGCGCGGCGAACATCGCGGGACATCCGTTCCCGCCGAAGTTTCCCACCGCGAAGCCACGCGGGTTCTGGTTGGCGCTGACATAGGCGTTGCCGGGCGACTTCGCGTTCGCAACAGGGACGGCGTAGGTGTCGCCGCCGCCGGTCTCGATGGCAGGCAGGACATAGTTGAGTGCGAGGCCGACCGGACGTTGAGGTGTCGCCTCAACGGTGCTCCCCCCCGCGCTGCCCCCGCCCCCGCAGGCGGACAGGAGAACCGTGGCTGCGGTGAGCGCCAGTGCTGCATTTTTCTTTGTCGTCATGGGACTGGTTGGTGAAAGTTAGCGTTGTTTCTGTTACGAGCCGTTACGGTTCCGCTGCGGCGGCAAACCTTTTCGCGCGACTGTCGCGCGCCGTACAGAAAGGTCATGGAAGCATCATTCCATTCCAGTGGGACAAAACTTGTCTCACGGGTCTTGTTGCACTCGAGTTTTGCTGTCATGATCCGGCTGGCATGTGTCGCGGACGCCAGGCCGTCATCATTCATTCGTCGTGACACCGCGCAAGCGAACTCGAAATTTCACAAAACACTTGATATGGGGACCGGGGATGATTGGCGACGCACGCGAAATGATCAGTAGCGTTCTGAACAGTGAGCAGTACCTGCAAGAACTCAAGACGATTCACGCTTACCATCAGAACGTCAAAAACGAATCGCGCTACCGTGACGCTTTCATCAGGGTGTTCAAGGACGCCTTCGGCAAGCAGGGCTTCATGGCCTATGCAGAGGTCGACAAGGTGGACCTGGTCATCATCAACCTGGAAACCGACAAGCGTTGCCATGTCGAATTCAAGTATCAGTACACGTTTGACATGTACGCCGAAACGGGGAGGATCGAGAAGAATTTCGACCGTGTGTGCGCACGGGCGAAGGAGAAGAAAGGGGGTGTCGCAGAACGGATTGTCGCCGATTGCATGAAATGCGACTTTTTCATCCTGATCGTCAAGGACCGTGCGGGTCACCCCCAGCAAGGCATGCTGCCGGGCGGCGTAGCCGCCTGTTGCATCGAAGATCAGCGCTATCTCGACCGGATCGTTGAATCTCGTCCTGACGAGGCCGGAAGCGCCTGGCTCTCGCCGACCGTCGACCTGCTTCGGAAAGCCAGCGACAGGTTTGGTGGCACCCTCGTCGAGCAACCGATCAAGTTGATGGTCAGCGAAAGCGTCGAAGCGCCGCTGACCAGCTACATCTTCCTGCTGGATCGTACGGACATGCGTCGCTAGACGCTAACAGCAGGATGACCCGCAGGGCATCGCGCTGGCGAGCTGGCGATGCCACTGCGGGCCCGGATTCCCAAAGCACTCCACGGCCATGCTGAAATACGATCCAGCTGATCTCCTTAACCTGTTGCCCGAAGACGGCCCCGGCGTCCAGGGGTTGACCACCTCACAGGTGCTCGAGAGGGCACAACGCGCGGGGCTACCGTACGGGTACCCGCGGGCAGTTCATCGTGCGCTGTCCGCGCTTGGCCGGCTCGTCTTCCATGACGAAGGACCGGGGCGAACCTATCTGTGGAAAAGAATGGCTGGCTCAAGCGGCATGGCAGCCACCGGTCGCAAGATGATGCGCGCCGATGAGGCCGTCGCCCTGCAGCTGCTCAAGCGGTTCGCGTGTAGCCAGATGCCAGCCCTTGTGGCCGATGAACTGGCGCCCCTCATGGACGTGGCCGGGGAGGTACTGGCCGCGTTTCCGGAGAGCGCGACGCGAGCACAGCGCAAGTTCAGAACCTGGCTCAGCAAGGTGGCGGTCGAGCCTGGCAACTTCACCCTCCGACAGCGGCCCATTCCGCGCGATGTCTTCGCGGCCGTGTCGCAGGCGCTGTTGATGGAGAATGAACTTGAGTTCCGATACCTCTTCCGCACGGGCGACCCGTCGGTTGCGGGGGAGGAGAAGGTTCGCGTGGTGCATCCGCTCGGGCTCGTGGAAGTGGGTGGGATTGGCTACCTCGTCGCCTGCACGAAGGCACGCGCTACCCCGGCGATGTACCGGCTCGATCGCATGCTTGCCGCGAGGATGCTGGATGTGACGTTCAGTTATCCCGCGGCCTTTTCGCTCGAGTCCTACGTCAAAAGCCAGCGACACTTCGACTTTTTTCCGGAAGGGGCAATCAAGCTGGAGCTCCGCTTCCACGCATCGGCCGGCGACCACCTTATCGAAACGCCGATGTCCGATGACCAGACTGTGAACCGGGCTGGCGATGCGCTGGAGGTGTGTGGCACTGTGACCTCGAGCAAGCGCCTGCGCTGGTGGATCCGCTCCTTTGGGCCTAACGTGGAGGTGCTCGGGCCGCCAGCGTTGCGCGACGAATTCGCCGGCGAGGCGAGGGCGCTCGCGGAACGCTACGCGAACGCCTCGCGGCGCCAGGCCGCGATAGAGGGCGAGCCCCACCGTGCCCGCAGGCGGCGTGCCAAATAGCCTCGTGACCGGCTACCAGTGGCACACGCCGTTCATACGAACCCTGGCGACCGGCGCGTGCCATTCCTGAGCAGGCACTCCGACTCAAGTGCAGAAATGAAGCTCGAGGGGTGAGTGAGCCTCCGGAACGCGTGCTGACGCGCTACCACCGCGAAGTCGCCGGGCGTCAGCGCCTGGAGAGCCGAGAGGCGGGCGCGAAGACCCGGATCAGGCGCATCGAGGCCAAGTGCGGCACAATGGCGGCACAGCAACTCCCACGCGCGCTCCGGCAGCAGATAGCCGAACGACACCTTAAGGTCGAACCGCCGCAATGAGGCCGGAAGCTGTCTACTTCGTCGATCAGAAGCAGCGCGCCCTCGCGTTCCGCGGTCCTGAACGCACCTGCGATGTTCTTTTCGGTGTCACCCACCCACATGGACATCAGGTCGGAGGCGCGCTCAACCTGGAGCGGTATATCGAGCCGCCGCGCGAGCCAGCGGCCAAACGCAGTCTTGCCAGTGCCGGGCGGCCCGTAGAAGCAGAGGCGCCCCGCGCGTGCCCGGACGAGCCCTTGCGTGACGTGTTGCAGATCGACGTCCGAATGGATGAAGTCGGGGTCGTACGTGTCGGGCTGCACGTCGCCGGAATTACCGGTGGGACGATGACCCTGGGCTTCCAGCGAGTTATCGATGAGCCGCTTCATCGCAGGCGCCACATCGTGCGGTGCGAGATCTTCGCGGATCGACTGCACGACCGCCGCGGCGCGAGTGACCACCGCGGGCGCCAGTCCATCGGACGCTGCCAGCAGATCGACTGCCCGGGCGTCGAGCAAGCCATCACAGGCGGCGGCAATGATCTTCGCGCGCTGATGGCGAGGCGGGACGGGGAGCTCAAGCACCATGTCGAAGCGCCGCACAAAGGCAGGATCGACACCATCAACGGAATTCGACACCCAGATCGCCGGCACGGGGTTGCCCTCGAGCACACGGTTGATCCAGGCCTTGCGGCCCTGGGCAGTGCTCCTGCGGCCGCGATCGCCGTCACTGAACACGTCCTCTGCCTCATCAAAGAGGATCATCGAGCGGCGATGTCCGAGAAAGCTCTGGGCGGCGCGGAACGCCCGCAGGCGGCGCTCTCCGTTGATGGGATCGCCCTCCGCATCCTCGCTGGCGACGTCAAAAAGTTCGCAGCCCGTTTCAGCGGCCAGGACGCGCGCGAGTGCGGTTTTGCCCGTTCCCGGCGCGCCATGGACAAATACGTTGACGCCCTTTTTGCAACCCGCGACCGCCCGTCGCAGGTACGGGACAAGCAACGACAGGGAACCGTCAATATGGTGGTAATCGGCAAGCGCAAGTGTGGCGGGGAGGGACGTCGACACCCTGTCGCGCAGCAGCTCGATCGGGTCCGCGTCCGACGAAACGATGTGATCGGCAAAGCTGTCAGAAAGCAGTTGCAGCTTGGAGCCGAGCAGCGTCGTCCGGTTACGGTCGACGCTGACAAGTCCGGTATCGGCAAGCACGCCGTGCGAACTGAGCGCGGCGCGGACGACTGCTTCGGGCTGGTCCAGCAAGACAGAAAGCACGTGGAACGTTTTGCCGGACGAGAGGCTCCCGAGCAGGTCCCCCGCATCGTCGAGCAGCCGCTCGGTGCGCAGGGCCACGACAAATTCAAGAATGCTGGAATCTGCCGCTGAAAGACCCGCGAGTTCCGCCAACCGCTGAATATTGCTGCTGGCGCGTGAGGACATGGGCGTGCCGTCGAGCGTGGCCTCGGCCGACAGATGCAGCTTTCGCAGCTTTTTTCGCGCCGCAGCCGCGGAGAAACCGTCGTCCTCGTTATCGATCCACTCGCCGAGGCCCAGCGCTTCCGCGAGCTGATCGTCACTGAAGCCCCCACGCTGGACAAACGCGTTCTGGCAACCGAGAAGAACGAGCAGGCGCAGGATCCACAAGCGGACCTTGGGCGACAGGGCGAGCGAGGAGGGTCGCCTGTAGTCGGGAATTCGGTAGCTGGTCATGGTGGTTTCCGGCTCCTGGAGGCTGCGAGAGGTAGGGGTGCTGAGCGACGCCGCTCTATTCGCGATTTGCTTTTGCGATGAGGGCGACAAGCTGGTCGCCGGTGCCGGCAATCCGGCGAAATACGTCGTAGGTCCGGTTCGACTTCGGATCAAAGACTCGGCGGCGTTCGCGGTACTCGTTGTACGCTACTCGAGTGCCGGCCGACGTGGTCTCGATGGAACCGATGACACCAAGGCGGGAATCGCTTACGTATTCGATGGGCGTGGACATCACTCCGTTTTGCTTGATGATTGCATTGTTGCTGCGAAGTGTGATTGTGGGACCGAGGTGGGACAAAACCTGTCTCATGGGCAGCCGGTCACCCTTATGCATTCGGCGACTGCCGGTCAGGATCTGTCGGCATCCTGCGTAGATAGTTGAGTACCTTTGCTGGAGACAGGAAGAGCATCAGTGGCGGAGCGCAACCGCAGGCTGTCACACTGAGCTGGTCCAGATGCGATCGGGACGCGAACTTTGATCTGTAATGTCAAATCTAGTGAAACTACGTCGTTGGTCGCGTGACTGAATCGCAGTGGCTGCTCGGGCGAACAGGTTGACTCACCCCGGCAACCTCGCGGTTCGGATAGTGGGATAGCTACAGAGTTGGTGGTCGATGAACGCCCGGACGAAGGACCGTCGGTCTAGTGCGAGTGCCAACGTACATATCGGTAAGGCTTGTTCGATGCCCACTGCTGACGTCGCCCCGGTGTGCGACAAGGCGGGCTGGCACGCGTTGAGCAAGCTCTGCAATAACGTTCTATGCAGGACGTCCTGCGCGACCGCCCCCAATTTGGTGCGGGCGGCTGGGATCGAATCGGCGCCATCGGCATGGAAGGGTAGGCGCTCTATCGAATGAGCTCGGCTCGCGGAGACGAAAATAACTAGCAAGGCACGTGCTGGCAGGGCGTCAGAAACGATAAAGCTTAGTGGGATTTTTTGGCCGCGCCATAGCAAAAAACAAAAGCACATAGTATCGTTCGCCGACGATTTTTGTCAGACGAACCCGCGATACACTAAACACCGCGCTAACCAAAGAAAAAATGCTCAACCTTGGTAATATCCTCGACTACCTCGAAACGTGCCGCCCCTACGGGCAACAACGCTACCGGGCACTGGTGGCGGCCAAGATGATCGGCTGGTTTCTGTTTATGACCAGTCTAGTATTCCTGGTCGAGGAAAAATACGATACGTTGGGATCAGCCGCGGTAGCCGAAAAGGCAATCATCGGGCACATCAGTTCGAATGCACTCCTCATTGGCGCACTGCTCCTGTTTGTTGAATTCATCATTCGATTCTGCATAGACATGGCAAAGGCTGTCAAAGAGTTGAGGGAGAAGAAGTCGATGAGTCGTCTCAGACTGGAGACGGATGAAGCGCATGTCCAATATCTTCTGGAACAGTCGGAACCATCGCTCGAGTATGCTCGGTTCTACTTGAAGCAAACGGCGTCGCGCACGGGAGAGTGGATTGCGCATGGATTCGGCAATGCGGCTGCGATTCTTCCGCTCAGCGTACTGCTGCTTTCCATGGCCGGCCAGTTAGGCCTAGTTGGCTGGTTTGCGCCAATTCTGACAGCGGGCCACCCAATCAACGGAGCGCTCATTCGCCCAATTTTCTTCGCTTGCGCGCTCATTCTTCTTGCTTTCGCCGGTGCATACGGACTCTTGGCACAACAGCGAAGAAACAGCTACAAGCTTGATCTAATCGAGATGGCTCTAACGCTGAAGTCAGTTCGGCAGGATAAGTCACGTACGCGAGCGAGACGCGACAAGCGCTGACAAGCTGCCGCCGACTCTCGGATTCGAAGTGCAGAAGCCTGTGAGGTGGATCGCTTGGCGAAGGCCACTCGTGCCCCGCAGTCGCCAAACTCACTCCCAACAATCCACATACCGCGAGCCGCTGACTCACAAAGGACGCGCTAGATGGGCTTTGGAGGGTACCAGGCAGCGACACTCGGGTGAGGAAGTATCTTCCAAAGCGCTGTCTTCGACTTGCGATAATTTTACATATCGGCTCTCATTCCAATGTTCAACTCGATGACGGCATTGGATACCTTGGCCGCAGCCCAGCTAACCAGTCTGATTCCTCCCAGAGCGCTTAGTGGGCTACGGGCTCGCCTTTGGCAGCGCGGCAGCGACTGTCTTCGCTGCTCTGCGGCGCATGTCAAGTATCGACAAAGGCGTGTCAGTCGTCACGAATCGCAAGGAAGGAATCGCGCTCTTGCGCAGCAATCCAATCGTTAGCGCTGTTGAACACGAGCATCGCGAAGTGCGCGACATTTTGCTCCAGTCCAACGCCAAACCAATTCCCTTGCTGGCTGACGCTCACCTCTGCCCCACGTTGCGAATTTCGAACCTGGGGGGCGACAATTATGTTGGCCGGTCGTTGACGTTTGTTTTGGCCGGTGGTGAGGAGTCGGAGGCGGCGTAGCCGCCGGAGACGACGAACCACCGGCGGCGCCGTGTCGGCGGGGCAATAGGATGGCTGATCGATTCTTAAAGAAGAAGCGGTCAGCACATGTCTGGAACCCGCATCACCGACCAACAGGTTCGCCTCTATATGAACAAGCGCAAACACCATCCGCAGGAAGTCGCAGCCGCCAAGGCAGGAATAAGCGTGCGCAGCGCACGTCGCATCGAGCGTGACGCGACGTTGCCATCCCAGAAGCCGCGGCGCTCCTGGCGCACCCGTCCCGATCCGTTCGCCGATGTCTGGGACAGCGAGGTCGTGCCGTTGCTGCGCAACGCTCCACATCTGATGGGCATCACGATCCTGCGCAAGCTGCAGGATGATCACCCGGGCTGCTATCCCGAGAGCATGCGTCGCACGCTGGAGCGACGCATCTCTCAATGGCGGGCGCTCGAAGGTCCCAGCCAGGAGATCTTCTTCCCCCAGGAACATCAACCCGGCGTGCGCGGGCTGTCCGACTTCACCGATATGAGCAAGCTGTGCGTGACGATCGGCGGCGCACCGTTCGAGCACCGGCTGTATCACTTCGTACTGGCATTCTCGCGCTGGGAGTACGCCTGCGTGGTCGAGGGCGGCGAGAGCTTCGAAGCCCTCGCCAACGGCTTGCAGAATGCTCTGTAGCAGGCGGGAGGTTGCCCGCGCGAGCATCGCACCGACAGCCTGTCAGCCGCCTTCAAGAACCTGAGCGAGAAGGAAGACTTCACGACCCGTTACAAGGCGCTGCTCGATCACTACGACATGCAGGGCACGCGTAACAATCGCGGCCTGGGCCACGAGAACGGGAGCGTCGAATCCTCGCACCGGTATCTCAAGGACGCAGTCGATCAAGCCCTGATGCTGCGTGGCCATCGCGACTTCGGTGACCGTGCCGCCTACGACGAATTCATCCGCGAACAGGTGATGCGCCGAAACCGGCGCTGCGCCGCCGCGTTCCGTATCGAGCGCCAGCAGCTTCAGGATCTGCCGGAGTACCGCACCACCGACTTCGTCGAGGAAGAGGCTCCTGTGACCCGCTGCAGCATGTTTACGGTGCGGGGCATCCTCTACAGTGCGCCGTCGCGCCTGATTGGCCACCGGCTGAAGGTGCGCATCTACGGCGACCGGCTCGACTGCTACCTGTCCGGCGTGCTGGTCCACAGCACCGCACGGGGCTCGCGTGCGCACGACAACCCGCCACGCGCTTGATTACCGCCACTTCATTGACTCCCTGAAGCGCAAACCCCAGGCATTCAAGGGACTCGCGTTTCGTGACGCACTGTTCCCGCGTGAGGCGTACCGCAGAAACTGGG
This sequence comes from Paraburkholderia sp. BR14312, assembly GCF_040948675.1. Taxonomy (NCBI): domain Bacteria; kingdom Pseudomonadati; phylum Pseudomonadota; class Betaproteobacteria; order Burkholderiales; family Burkholderiaceae; genus Paraburkholderia; species Paraburkholderia sp. BR14312. The sequence goes on along the minus strand of NZ_JBFPKI010000020.1, from coordinate 52,656 downwards.
AGCAACTCGATGCCCGCCTGTCACAACGCGACGCATGTAAGACGATGGTCGGCCTGCTTGAGCTCGCGGGCCTGCATGGCGCGCAGGCCGTACTGGCCGGGCAGCTTGATGCGATGCTGGAAACCGGCGAGCTTCCCGATCTCAAGGCGCTGCGTGACCGATACGCACCCCGTGAGGCGCAATGTCCCGATGTCGAGGTTCAGATGCCGCCCGTTGCCGTCTATGACGAACTGCTCGAGAAGGTGGCAGCATGAACGCGCCCGCGAATGATGGTGGCCGCCTGGCCCTGATGCTCAACGAGCTGCGTTTGCCAACGATCGGTAGGTTGTGGCCCGAGTTCGCTGAGCGCTCGGACAAGGAAGCCTGGCCGGCCGCACGCCTGCTCGGCGCACTGCTAGAGCACGAGCTGGCCGAACGCGCTAAGCGACGCATCGAGCGGCACCGTACCGAGTCGCATCTGGACCCGACCAAGACGCTCGCCGCCTTCGACTTCGGCGCCGTGCCGATGGTCTCAAAAGCGCATGTCACAGCGCTGGCCACCGGAGAGTCATGGCTGGAGAAAGGCGCCACGGTTCTCCTGTTCGGCCCGCCTGGGGTCGGAAAAAGCCACCTGGGATCGGCTATCGGTCATGCATTGATCGACGTCGGCTACCGCGTGCTGTTCACGCGTACCAGCGAGCTCGTCCAGAAGCTGCAGGCCGCGCGCCAAAGCCTGCAGTTGCCTTCCGCGCTGGCCAAGCTCGATCGCTTCGATTTGATCATCCTCGACGACCTGTCGTATGCCCGCAAGGACCAGGCCGAAACCAGCGTTCTGTTCGAGCTGATTGCCGAGAGGTATGAGCGAAAAAGTCTTCTGATAACTGCAAACCAGCCGTTCTCTGGCTGGAATGACGTGTTCCCCGACCCCGGCATGACGGTCGCCGCCATCGACCGGCTTGTGCATCACTCGACGATCTTCGAACTCAATGTCGAAAGCTACCGCCGCCGCAAGGCCGGCGACAAACAGAATGCACGGCGGCGTCAATTACACGACGACAACCCTAGCAATCCGTTCAGCGACCAGTTGCCTGACGACGGCAACGATACGCAGTAGCAGTGGGCGTCAACTACACGATCACGCAACGACAACTACGAAGGAGCAACGTCAAACATGACCTGATACCCAACGACAACTACCCCGTTGACCGGCCAAAATAGTTGTCGCTGACCGGCCGTGCTGCTTGACGCTCTCTACGAACCGAAAACGGAATGAAATGCCGAAGCTCAATGGGCTCGGAGGGGCCGATTTCAAAACGAACTGCGAGGACCAAGTCGACGGACGCGGTTCGGCGACTTGTGCGCGGAATTTCGTCCTTCTGGAAGTTACCCCCGATCATGCTTCCCCAAGAAATCGAATCGTGAGGAAACCCGTGATATTTGATCACGGCTTGCCGCAGCGATTCCGCGACAGCAGAAAGTTGCTCTTTCCGATCGACCTCCTGACCGCGTACGGCATTGAGCCGTGCGCGCAGCTCGGTAAAATTCCCCATGCGATATCTCCTTCTTCGAAATGGCGCGGTTGCGTTGTGCCACCAAGTATATTTGCCAATGCCAAGACTTTGAATCTCCTCAAGCAAGATATGCGCGTTGCATAATTCGGCTCATCTCTGCGCGTGAGGGCAAGTCCCCCGTTTCAAGCAAACGATTGCGCGTTTGACCCTAAGCGCTAATTCGCGGTGGCGCCGGCGGGGTATGCTTGCCCGGCGAACTCGTATCGGTAGCCGTCCGTCGTTGTCCAGGCCAGCAATTGACCAACCGCGGGACGTATCTGACCGGCTTCTTGAAACCGGTACAGTGCCAGCTTGTTGGAGCGTCTTGGTCTACCCAAAGAGGCGAGCGCTTTTCCGGTATTATTGATGCAACAAAAAACTACGGGAAAAGACGCGAAATGGCTGAAGCAGGCGAAGAGTATCTTTTGCGGTTTTTGGAAATCGGTGTCGTCAACGTTAATGGCGACGATGACAAGCTCAACAGACTTCGCGCCACGGCCAAGGATATCGCCGTCGTAGTGGTCAAGGACCCGGCAAACGTTGCGCTGTTCACTACGGCGGCTGCCGACCCAGGAACACTCGCGTCCGACCCGTCCATTGCGGGCGGCATGGCCGTCGTCAAAAAGCACTGGACAACCGTCTCGAATACCTTCTCGTCTACACCCGTAGCCGTCGTCAGGGCAGTTCTGGTAGATGCGTTGGTCGCGGCGGCTCGCCAAAGCGACTCGGTTGCGGTCGCGTTTGTCAACACGACGCGTAACGTTCTGCCGCATGTCGAACTAGGTGATGAAGAGCGGGTTTGGATTGACGCGGTGCGGGAAATCGAAGAGCAGGTCGATGCACGCGCAGAACAGGAATGGACTACGCCAGAGAAGATTGAAGTGCCCAAAATGGCTTATCAATCTCCGGAACTCGTGGCTCACGGCGCGCCAGAGATTGAGATCGACCGGAAAGATCTTGAAGGCGAAATCTTAAAGTCGACATCGCCATGGGCAAGCGGCAGCCGGAATTCGCACAACTGGCAACAAAACCCTCAGGCGTGGGTTCAGCTATTTTCGACGGAAATGAGCAAAGTCATTGCGGCTTGCGTTGAAGGCGCAGTTCAGCAGGTCGTGACTGAGCCAGTCGATCTTGGGGAGCCGCTTAAAGGGTTGTCCACTGCTGTGACTTCGTATGTCGAGAAAGCCCTCGCATGTTTTGAAGGTGCCACCGCTGGACTGCAGCGGCGCACGAATCTTTTGTGGTGGAAGGAAGCGCTGTATTCGCAGAGCGTGCGCGCGAGCTATCGTAGTCTTCCGGTGTTTGAGGCGGCGTCATTGATGGCACTGGACCTTTTCGAGCAGGTACCTACCTTCTCGCCGGCGAGCGTAGCAGCATTTCTGGAGGAAGCGATTCTTGAGCTTCCCGGTGTTGACGAGTGCGGGAAAAAGCCGCTATCTGAACTGCTAACGCTCACACACGATAGCCAAAACGCTGCCCCATTGCGGGAAGTGGCGTCGGAACTCTTTGCAGAACCCGCTGGGCACGGTCCCGTGCTCGCAATCGTTGGGCATGCAGGAGGCTCGACGCTAGCTGGTCCGCACTCAGTTCGTGACCTGGCTGGGATCGAAGGCACGACTGCCTTAGGTCCAGCTGAGTGGGGCTCAATGCTGTTTCGTGAGTTGCAGGCCGCGCGTGCAACGACTGTCACACCCCAAAAGCGTTCGCGGAGGAGGCCGGCATGACCACGCCGGGATGTCCTCACCCTAATTGCTTCGCGCCGGATTTGAGCTGTGCACTTGGCAGCATGCAATTGTCAGATTGCGAGGCGTGGAATGGTAAAGCGTCGTCGGGCGATACGCCTGCGGAAGCGAGCGAGGAGATTTTGCTGCCCTGGTCAGGCGATGCCATGGGGCTGTCCGACCTGAATTTCGTGAGCGGCCGTACGAAGCCGTTGACGGTTGGAATCGCGGGGCCGGGTAGCGCTGGGAAGACGACGCTACTTGCCTCCTGGTATCTGCTCCTCGGCAGGGGGCTGTTACTTGATGACCAATGGTATTTCGGAGGTTCCTACTCGCTTCCGGGGTGGGAAACCGTTGCTTCGAGCTTGACTTTCGCGGCGGGCCAGTTGCCAACTTTTCCTCCCCACACGACGAGTCGCGGCGCGCGCGCCCCGGGACTGCTGCACGTCGCACTCCGCAAGCGCGATGGACGTCTGAAGGACGTCGTATTCGCTGACTCACCAGGCGAATGGTTCCAGCACTGGGCAGTGGACGAAGCCGCTGATAACGCTGAGGGTGCTCGCTGGGTAGCGAAGAATGCCGACGTTTTCTTGCTGATAGCTGATCGCGAGGCGCTCTCTGGACCGAAACTCGGGACGGCGCGCAATGCGTTCCAGTTGCTTGCAAAGCGTATCGCGGCGCACCGACGCGGACGGCCGGTGGCGCTCGTCTGGACGAAGGGCGACATTGACGTCGATCCGCAAATGGAATCCACCATCCGGCGTGCCGTCAGGAACGACATCCCGGATGCGTCGGAGTTTTCTGTCAGTGTTTTTGCGCAGAATGGCGAAACAGGCGTGGGTTTTCAGGATCTGTTTGCATGGGTCCTCGAAACGCGTCGTACGGGTGCGAGACTGGAGTCGACCTCGACTACCGTCGACCCGCTGTTCATGATTGGTCGGAGGTAGACATGGAAGCAAAGCATCGCTCCATATTATTAATCGGAGAGTCGAACGTCGGGAAAACGCACTACGGTGCCCAGTTTCTCAAACGACTGATCGTGCAGGGCTGCGAACTCGAGATGAATGGTGCCGCCACGAATCTCCGGCCGTTCGAAGATGCAATGAACTGCCTCGCGGAAGGCAAGGCCACACGCCATACAGCTGCCGGGTCCTACGTCGAAAGTGTTTGGCCCATCGTCGACCGTCAGAAACGTCAGGCCGAGATGATCTGGCCAGACTACGGCGGGGAGCAGATTCGGGATCTTACAAGGAACCGCGTGATCCCGGCGCCTTGGCGAGATCGAGTCAGTTCAGCTAGTGACTGGATTCTCGTTGTTCGACTCAACACGGTCCGCCAGGCAGAGGATATTTTTACCCGGCCGATCTCATCGCTGGGTCAGCAAAATCCAGATGCTCAAGCGCAGCGTCTGTCGGATCAAGCGAGGCTGATTGAATTGCTTCAGATTTTGCTGTATGTGGCGGGCTTGGGACGCGAGACCAGGCTGAGCGTACCCGGCCTCTCGGTACTGCTTTCGTGCTGGGACGAGCTTGGTCTCGCGGCGGGCACGAAGCCGGCCGACGTTTTAAAGGAGCGCGTCCCCATGCTCTTTGCGTTCCTACAGTCGACCTGGGAGGTACCAGATATTGTTGGATTGTCGGCACTCGAAAAGTCGCTGACGGAGAACGATAGTGATATGGCGTATGCGACGCGGGGACCGGAGCATTTCGGGTATGTAATCTTGCCCGACGGCTCGCACTCGACTGATATCACATTGCCGGTGCAGCGGCTCTTGATGGCGTGACGATTGCGATGGTGAAATGCGAGTAGAACAAGCGATTCACGGTGAAGTGGAAGGAACACACAGTCTGCGCGACGCGAGTGGACAGGAGCAGTTAGCGCGAGACATTGCAAACCGGATGGACCTACCAGTGGCAACGCCACCGGGTGCGGTTTGGTCGTCCTTTGTCAGCGGTTTTCCCTTTCGCAAACATTACGTTATCGCGCGTACCTTTCCCGATCCCACTGCGGCACGTGGCGGGATGGTCTTCGCTCACGCGTTGCTCGCACCTCTGGACGAGCTTTGCCACTGGCGCAATGTCAGTACGCTGTTCGACCGCCTCCTCACCACGAGCAAGTGGACTAGTCCTATTGGCGCCCTCGAACTCATTGAGGAGCCGACGATTCCCGAAACCAGTTCCGAACTGTGCGGAATCGCGAATGCCTTGGCGGCTCGCGGCGCTGCACCGGTTGTCAGGCTTGGCTGCGACGAGTTCGAGAGGGTGGTTGCGTCGCTTTGGGCGAACCTGTGGGCGGAAGCAAGGCAACATTTCTCCTTTCGTCTCAGCTTTGGACCAGACGACCTGTACGAGATGCCCTGTCCCGCCGTTGTATGCACACCGTCGTCGCTTGCAGGCCGATGGATGAACTATCGGGTCGCGGCAGCTTCGGACAAGGCGCCACAATCTACCGCTGCACGAATTCTTGCCGGCAGTGCCGATGCTTCGAAATTGCTCGAATTCGGACGGGACCTGCCCGTTAAACTTGGGGATATTGGCGTTCTACGTCACTTGGAGAGTATCGAGGCGTTGTCCCGAAGTGACGTTCTTGGCGAGTTGCTTACGGCCGTCCGTTTCATTGACAGTATTTGCCTATCATCTACAGGGTCGGCAACCAAAAGCGACATCCTGAATCGGCTCTCATCCACACTGATGACCGGGACATGCGAAAGCATCCTCGCAATGAGAAATCTATCCTTCTCGGCATTCCCTTCTTCGGAGATCATTTGGTTGGCGATGGAAGGATGGGTAGCAAAGCACGAATTTCGAGCTCGCGACGATGCTCACCATCTTTTGATGCTCGTTGCGGCCGTCAGGGCAGGCGGTGCAGTGGAGCTATGGCGGAGCGCATTTCAGCGCGGCTTTGCACAAGCTGTGCGGTCAGAGTCAAGTGATCTTGCTAACGCCATATGGCGATGGCTTTTGGAAACGGAAATCAAACCATCCGAACTGTTCGCTCTCCTGCCCCGCGAATCAGCGTTAGACTGCTGGCTGGCGAGCGCAACACCTAGGCATATCGACCGTACACAGGCTGAGGAACTTGCCGAGCTGGCTTTGGATCGCGGATGGGTGATATCGCACGGTGCCATTCTTGCGGCATTCCTCAAACCGACGGAGGCGGTATCGCGGCAAATCGGCGTAGACCAAGCGCCGGCTAGCGTCGCCGGTATGCGCGCTGCATTGAGAAACGCGAGCCAACAGGACGTTCTGGATTGTGCGCTGGATATCTCCGATCCGAGATTGCTCGACATGGCTGCGACGGCTGTGGCGGATGATCCAGCGATTCTCCTGCGTGCCGACTACACGCGAGTCGAAGTGCAGAAGGTCTGGGTTGCCGCCATTGTAAAGAAGACGTCGGCGTGGACTGCCCCGCCTGATCCGGTTGCGACGCGAAATCGCATCCTTGATGACATCGTCTCAGGCGCTCGAGATGCACAACTTGCCGAAGCGCTATCGGGAACCCCTCTCGCGGACCTGACTGACTATCCTGAGCGCGAGCGCCTCTGGGGGCGACTGAAAGGCAAGACGCAGGAGCGGTACCTTCAAGCTACGTCTATCGAATGGTTAAAACGAGCGAGGAACGGCGACGAAATCTACAGGCCTGACGTTCGATTGCAGAATCAGATTCTTGGTCTTCCTGAACTGACCGAGATGCTGAGAGATCGGGCGACTGATTCCGCGGCTATGGTCCGTGCAATTGAGCTGTTGGCGGGGTTTCCCGAGGAACGTCTTCGTGATTGGGTTACTCTGTCTGGATCCGCAAGTCTCCGCTTGTCTGAGGCCCAATCCGAAGCTCTTGGCCGACTCGTGCATGCGCGACGCTGGAAGGGCGTCTGCGACACGCTCCTTTCGCTATATAAGCGAGGTAGATACGATCTGAAGCCAGCACTAACTGCATGCAGCGATATGCTCGGTTACGCGGACAAGTGGAAGCTTTCCTTCTATGCCCCGACTTCGGATGAGAAATGGGAGTTCTTTACCCATCTCGCGGCTAAGCTTTATCCGAATGGTCCTGCTGATGAAGAATTGTGGGCGCGTGCGGGCGGACGCAACGCAGATTTGCCGCGTTATACAAGCGGCGCAGCAGCCTGGCGGTCGACCCTGCAGAAAGTCCGCTTTGGTCACAATCCATCGGCCCGAAGTCTATTGGAAGAAATGATCAAGGATTTTGGCGGTAACGACGAGCTTCGCTTTCTCCTTGCCGATAGCGATATTGCCGGTCAACAAGCACGCGAGTCGCGATGATTGTTACTACCAGGACGCAAGATGACGCAAACATCGAAGTTTCAGAATGGTCACGCGCTGGTGATCGCTATCGCAGATTACCAATACATTAATTCACTTCCTGACGCTGTGCTCAACGACGCCGATGACCTCGTCTCAGTCCTGACGGCTCATAACGGTTGTCGGTTTGATCCCGGCAATGTCCGCCGACTTACCAACGAGAAGGCGACACGCAGTGCAATCTTAGCAGCGTTGCAGGAGCTTTCGGTCAAAGCGAAACTTGACGATACCGTCTGCATCTACTTCACGGGGCATGGGGCGCTTGTCGACGATGACGCCGACGCGAGCGAGAGCATGCTACTGCCTGCCGACTGCGATATGGCCGATTTGCTCGCCACGTCGATCAGTTCGACGGAATTGTCGGCTGCGCTGAACTCGATCCCGGCGCGCAGGCTGGTTGTCTTCATCGATGCCTGTCATGCAGCTGGGGCAGCAATACTGAAGCAGGCAGGAGCAAAGCATGCAGTGAAGTTGGGTTATTCAGAATCGAGCCTGGATCTACTTGCGCACGGCGTTGGGCGCACCTTGATGGCTTCATCTCGACCGAGTGAGACATCGTTGATCATGCCAGGAGACAGGAACAGTGCATTCACCTCCGTGCTTCTGGATGGACTAAGGGGCGGCGCAGCCACGGCCGAAGGTGAGGTACGCGTGTTCGATCTCTTCAGCTACATATCAGAGGGTGTTCCAGTCAAGACTGTCGGGGAGCAACATCCCGTGTTCAAGGCGGCGCAGGTAGAGCAGAATTTCTGCGTTGCCTTGTATCACGGAAAAACAAAGCAACCGGAGGTCGTCGCCCGGACGGGATCTTCCGGCGAAGACATCACGACACATTTGACCGCACTGATGTCAAACCTTTACCCTAGCGGTCCCACGGATCAGGAACTGTGGGTGCGTGCTGGCGGCGATATAGCTGTCTTGCGTCTGCAGGGTACAGGGCGTGCGCAGTGGTTCAGTGCAATACGAACGCTTAAGCTAGGGGGTGGCGGAACAGGGATTACTTTCGAGAGCCTCGTAAGTAAAGCATTGGAGGACTTCGCAAACAACGAAGAGCTGCGTGAACTTCAGCGGCGTGTCTGACTGTATCGAAGTGCCGTTGGAATGAAGTTGCGATGAGCCGACTGCCGGCGCGGGGATTCCTTTGGCGTTGCCAGACTCAAGCAGCGCGTTTGCGCAGTAATTCTTATGGTAGTCCAGTGCATTCGGCTGACGGTAGGTGAAACGAAACGGACAATAAAGAATAACGATGAACTTGAATTTTTTCCGGCGCAAGCCGGTGAAAGATCGTCATGCCCGCGGGGACACGAAGAAGGCTGAGGAAAAGGGTTTTCTCTACCTGCGTGAGGGCGGCTACGATCACGAACTCGACAAGCAGGTCCGAAAGATCATCTTTGTCGAGGAGAAGCAGGCGGTCTATTTGGATACCCGCTATGACGTCCAGTGGCTGCTCGACCGGGACGATCTTTCGATGTCCGAGTTCGGGAAGGTGCAGACCGAGGTGACCTATCTGGAACTCGAGTCGTCATTTCTCAGCGGCGAGAAACGCCCGCTCCTGCATGTACGGTCCTTGCTTGGGGAGGCCTATGCACGCGTCATGCAGACGGGGGATGCTGCGGCAGCGGATGCGGCGCTCGCGTACGCGCGGCGCATCCTGGACCAGAAGAACCCCGACGTGTCGTACGGCTGGTATTTCGGAACGACCGCGTGGGTAGGGTTTGGGGCGTTCATCGCAGGCTTCTCCCTGTGGCTGGCCAGACGCACGGAATGGATCAGCCATGGTCTGGGCCCGACGGCCTTCGAGATCCTGATGTGCGCGATCGCGGGCGGCCTCGGTGCACTGTTGTCTGTCGCCGTGCGGGCGAATAACCTGAAGCTGAACGCGGTAGCAGGTCCCAGGGCGCACAGATACGAAGCCCTCGGGCGGATACTGGTCGGCATGGCGAGTGCTTCGCTCCTGGTGCTGGCGCTAAAATCTAGGCTGTTCCTCGCGCCGCTCGCGATAGGCAGCGGGCACTGGCCGACGCTACTGCTGCTCTCGGGGCTGGCTGGCCTCAGCGAGCGTGTGATTCCGAGCCTCGTGAGCCGGTTTGATACCGCGATCCACACCGGGGAGGCTTCGACCCAGGGCAAGGCGACGGTCAGCTCATCCGGCGCTGCCAACGACCCCGTTGCCAGTCCACCGCCCGCGTCCGGTCAGGACACCTCTGTTGCGGCGGCGACTGCTGCCACACCTGCTGCGAACGAGCCCGGGTCTACAACTGACGCCGCGGCGGAGGCTGCGACTGCCGGGCCCGCACAGAAAACGGAATGACGGAAATAGGCCCACCCATGGTGCGTCTGCCGTCATGGGCGGTAGCTCAAGATTGTTGATGCCCCCTATCAGGATGGATTCATGAAGAGAAAGGCTCTGCTTATTGGCAATACATCGGGTCTGCCCGGGGTCAAGCACGACCTCGAGCGTTTTAGCCGCTTTCTCCAAAGTAACCGGGGAGGCGCATGGCGGCCGGGGGAGATTGTGGTCATGGTCCGGCCATCGCTTGCGGATCTGAAACGTACCATCACGCAGACGAAGCTTTCGCAGCCCGACTACGTGGTCGTCATGTTTAGCGGCCACGGCGGGTATCGGCGCTCCACCCAGTTAGAGATCAACCGCAGTGGGGATCTGATCGACGAGCGCGAGCTGCAGGAGCTTGCTCCCCGGCAACTCAATATCTACGATTGCTGCCGCGATCTCATGACCGAAACCGTCCAAAAATCGATGGAAGCTGCTGCACTGGCGCTGGACTCCGCCTCTGGTGTGCGGCAGAAGTACGACGACCGGATCATGCAAGCTGCCGAACAGCAAGCATTGCTCTATTCGTGCCGTGTCGGGGAATCGTCGATCGACACCGGTGAGGGCGCGCTCTATCTGGGTGAACTGCTGGCCTCGGCCCGGACAGTTTCATACGCCAACCCGATTCTGACCGTGGGCGAGGCTCATGAGTACGCCATGGATCAACTGGAAAAGAAACAGGCAAAACAGCACCCAGACTCTCGCCTTGATAAACACCTCACTGCTCGTCAGCTCGTTTTTGCCATGAATCCCTGACGAATTCCCTGTGCTGGCTGGCGGCGGTGCATTGTACGTGATACATCTTGCGATCATGCAGGGGAGGCTGGATCGCAAGATGCTGGACGCGTCCGAAGTTGACTTGGCCTCGCACGAGACGTTTTCGGAGGTCATCACCAAGCTGCAGGCCTTGTCGACATAGCCGGCTGCAAGCTGCTCAACGATGATCCCTGTTACACGGAAAACAAAAGTGGAACCCCTTTTTACGAAGCAGCAGTTTCTGGATGATTGCAGGGCAGAGGCGACGCGCATGACGGGGATCGTGTCTGCAATGACTGGGAGGCGCGTGTGCCTGCAACTGGATGACGATTTTGGGCCGCGTGGCCTGACTGAGAAACTATCCAGTGGCGGGTACCGTATCACACTCAATGAGCTGGATCTCCTCGTCCCCTGTCATGATTTTCTACTCCCCGCTTTGGCCGCGTATCATGCGCGCAATGCTCATCGGCTTGATGTGACACTCCAGCTATTCAGTCGAATGGCTGTGACTTGTTGTTATCTCATGGCGTTATGGCATGAGGCCGCCCATGTCATTCGCGGTCACATGGACTACATGGACAAACACAAAGTGCTGCCGGAGCGAGGCTGGATTGAAGACGAGGTATCTTTTGCCCGTTGGCCTGGACCGTATGTCGTCGGCCTGCTGCCGGCACAGATGCTGGAGATAGATGCGGACATCTACGGCGGGCAGTTCCTTCTGGCGCAGCTTGTCGTTGCCAAAGAGGCAGTCGAAGAGATTGATATCGAATCCTTCATTGAGGCATTCGTATTAGGTGTGCGCGGGCTCTCTCAGTATCTCAACGGTGGTGGGCAGTATCATGCCGCGGCCGATGAGCCGCACCCTCATCCGATTACGCGGGCTTATATTACACTTACCCATTCGCTCGTACGCCTTGAGGAAATGTGGGCGCGTGGTAAAGTCGATCGACTCGTGAGGACCGGATTCAGCGCACTGCTGGAGTTCGAAAGGATGGAGCTTGGATTTGCGGTCGATGCAGCTGAACTGCAGCGTTTCGCGGATACCGCGCTGGCCGTCTGGCGACGCCGGTCAGATGAGCTTTTTCCGTACCAGCTTGTCAGGCGGCAGGGTACTTAATTTAGAAGTGCCTACAACAACGCGCCGGTCAGAAAATACGGCGGTCAGCAAAGGATGATCGGCACCTACGGCCACCGACTTCGCAGGTCATCAAGCGATATCGCTGATGGTACGAAAACAGCTTCCCCTATGACAGCGAATCTTCAAGCGAGTGCTTTATTCTTGTTGGCACTCGACTGAGTCTGTGCGGCCGGACTCTCACTTGGCCTTGGCGAAGACCTCCCCCGTCTGCCGTGCCCGTTTGACCTCGTCGCTGTGCAGTAAGATCGAGGTCGTCGACGCGGAGGCTTGCCGCACGTTGACCTGCACGGTGGTGCGTTTCGCACTACGGCCGAATGCGTGAGACGCGTGCGTGTGGCGCACCCAGTGCGGTTTCGCGCGGCGCAGTTAGTCCAGGACGGGCGGATGTTTGGACTCAATGGCGCAGGTGGCCAGCTGAAAGATCCACAGCATCACCATCCGCAAGACGCGTGCTGCTGATTCCCGCAAGCAGTCGTGATCGGCCTCGATGGCGGTGGCGGCGGCCTGAAAACAAAAAAAGCCCGCTCGGCGGGCTTCCTGTCAACGTCGCAACGGGCCTCAGGCTGCGGCGGCGTCCTTCAGCTTCTTCAGCGCGCGAATCTTCAGCTTCACCGTTGCCGGCTTTGCATCGAACCAGCGCTCTTGACCCGTGAACGGGTCCTTGCCGAAGCGCTTTTTCTTCGCCGGGACAGCCTGGACTCCGATTTTCACCAGGCCCGACAGTGTGAACTCACCTGCACCCTTCTTATGCACCGAGCCCAGAATCGTGTCCTCGAGCGCAGCCAGAACGGCTTTGGCTGCTTTCGGCTCGACTCCGGCTTGCTCGGCGACGTGCGTTGCCAACGAGGCCTTCGTGAATGTTTCCTTCAGCGGCTTGAGTACGCCATTGGTCGCAGCCTTCTTCGCCGGAACAGCAGCCTTCGGCGCGGCCTTCCTGGCGGTCGGCTTTGCGGCCTTCGGTGCGGGCGATTTTGCAGCCTTCGGGGCTTTCGTTGCGGTCTTCGTTGCCATGAATAATCCTCTATCAGGTTGAGAACCGCTTAAGACGGTGCACGACGCCTCGCGTTACTGCACTGTCTTAAGCTGGCGCTTAGCGTATCAACGGTTTTCGCGATTCGCAACAGGAAAACGCCTTCTGGCAAGCCGTTTCTTCATCGCCAGCGAAAAAAGCCCATGACGTATGTCCGATTTCGCAGCGGCCGCGCGTGAGAGCCGCGTCTGAACAGGAAGAAACGCGCAGTCCCACCGCATGCACGCAACTGCGTATCGGTAAGTCGGGCAACTACCCAGGTTACGGCGCTTTGCGGCTTCGCCGAACGGGACACACGTGGCAACTCAGGACCACCTCAAGCAGCGCGCGGAACAAAAAGGCCGCCCAGAATGGTTGGCTGCCCGGCTCCCAAGGGACATCCGCTCAAAAAGGCGGCCGTCTACATGGCCAAAGCCATTCACACGGACTGGAGAAAATGCTCGCCAGCCTGAGCGGGTGGTGCGCTCGATCAGCGACTGCGTCATCAACACGACAACGCGACAGTGCCTCTGGAAGGCCTCCCTGGCCGCCCCCACGGATAGGGGGCGGCCAGGCTGTTCGGCGCTGCGGGCTCAGTCGTCAGACAGCGAACCCAGCAATGTCGCAACCTTCGCCTTGCTGGTTTTCTGCAATTGAGCCATGAGGGCGTGATCGATTCGCTTCAGCCCGTAAGTTTGAGCGATGTCGTGCTGCAATCGGCACCATAGATGGCCGGCGACCTCAGCGTCAACCATCGCCCGGTGAGCACGACCCGATTTCGGTAACCGAAGCATCTCCGCCAAACTGGACAGGCGGTGACTCAGGGCGCCTGGGTAGATCCGCCTGGCGACGAGCATCGTGCAAGCAAATGAATGCTCCGCTGGCACTCCAAGAAGCCCCAGTTCGGCCTGCCAAAACCGCTTGTCGAAACCGGCGTTGTGGGCAACCACGGGATGGTTTCCAACAAACGCTGCAGCTTCCCTCATGACTTTCGATACAGGAGGCGCCGACGCGATCATGTCGTTCGTGATGCCGGTGAGAGCAACGACATCGGACGGGATGCGCCGTCCTGCGTTCATCAGGCTCTGGTAACGATCAACAATCTGGCCGTCACGCAGGAGGATGACGGCAATCTCGGTAGCGCGGTCGCCCAGATTCGGCGAAAGCCCGGTTGTTTCGAAGTCGAGTACCGCGACGGTCTGCATGTTTCTTTCGTTCACTAATCAGTTGGTGCCGTACTACCGCACGCTTCCCCACGCCTGACGAGGCGCCCAGGCAAGACGCCCATATCCCGACGCCTGGCCGCTTGGAGAACACCCTTGTACAAGGCTAGATGGCGCGCTTCGTTCTTTCTTGCCGTTAGGCCGCCAACGCCTTTGTTTGTTCGCCCGGCTGACGCTTAGCCCAGTTCGCCAGCCAGCGACGCACCCAGAGCCTGAATTTTCAGGGTATTGGTGGCGGCGCGCCCGGATCCGGAGGCGTCGAATGAAGGGCGTATTCTACGCCTCGTGAACCACCATTCTTTTATATCGGCTCTAACGCCGTCGCGAGTTACCGGGGCGAACGTGGAGGGTTGACAGATGCAAACGCCTGGACTGACGTGAAGCGCAGGCGCTGCGCTTTCATCTCGCTGGCGTTGAGGATTGCGGGTTCACCGGCATCGGGCAAGCCCGCGGGTTCAGCGGAGGGCGGGCCGCGGGACCGTCTCCGGCGATTTTTGAATTCGCGTAGTTTGATAGGTAAACAGTCGCCTTGTGATAAGAATAATTATCTTCATAGTCGCGCTGCGGGGCGATGGTCATGGTCGCCTTTGCGTTCGGTGGGGTCGAGAATCTGGGCCTGGCCGCGGGGGAAGCGAAAGACGTCAAAACGACGATGCCAAAGGCCGTCAACGCAACGTTCTGGCGTCTGCTGATTTTCTACGTCGGCGCCATCGCTGTTCTGCTGATGGTCTTTCCGTGGACCTCGTTGACCACCAAGGGCAGTCCGTTCGTGGAAGTGTTCACGAAAATCGGGATTCCGGCGGCGGCCAGCATCATGAACCTCGTCGTCATCATGGCGGTCCTGTCTGCCGTCAATGCGAGCATCTTCACCAACAGCCGGACCTTCTACAACCTCTCCCTGCAAAAAAATGCGCCGGCGTTTCTGGGTGTCACGAATAGCCGCAAGGTTCCGCATCGAGCCATTCTGATGGTCTTCGCAACGATGTTCGCAGGCGTGCTGCTGAATTACATCATGCCGGAGCAGGCCTTCGAACTGTTCTCCTTGGTGACCGTGTTTGCGCTCGTCTGTGCGTGGGGCTCAATCGTGATAAGCCATATGGGGTTCCGAAAGAGCAAGATGCGCAAAGGGGAGGAGAGCCAGATTACGTACAAGATGCCTTTCTATCCCTACAGCAATTACATCGCGCTGGCTTTCCTGGCTGCCGTATTGACTGGAATCGCAATCCTGCCCGACATGCGGATTTCGCTGGTCGTGTCTGCCGTATGGGTCTTCATAGTCTTTGTCGCCTACAAGTTCTATGTGAGAAAAGATGCGACGCGTACTAGCGTCGTGGTCGAAGCGAGCGAACCGAAGGACATGCTTGCTTGATGAGGCAAGGGCGGGTTGTCACAGGATCCTGTGGCAACCCGCCCTTCTTTACATTTCACAGGAACACCCGCTTAAGGCGAAGCCCGACCGGCCAGCTCGTCATGGCGGCCTCGCATGTAGACCTGCGGGCTGCTCCCCATCTCGAGGCGAAATGCGTACACGAACGCGGACGTCGAACCGTATCCGAGTTCCATCGCCGTGCGCGTCACGCCCATCCCGCCGCCCAGCAACTCAATCGCTCTGAACAAACGCATCCGCCGCCGCCACGAGCGCAGGCTCATGCCGGTTTCCGCGGCAAAGTGTCGGGCAAGGGTGCGTGCCGACATCCCCAAAACTTGCCCCCATTCTTCTGGGCCGCGCTCGTCGGCCGGGTCGGTGTAAAGCGCTTCGCAAAGTACCGTCAACGCGCCGTCGCGCGGCCACGGCAGCGCCGCAGGGAGCGGGCGAGCGCGTCGAAGCTGGTCAAGAATGAGATGGGTGATGCGGCCGGCGTATCCATCGTCGTCTGCCTGCCCCTCGATCTCTGCCGCCTCTACGATGAGGGCTTTCAGCAGCGGCGAAACCGCGAAGACGCGCGGACCGCCTGCTGACAGGGCTCCCCCCGTGTCATCCGCAATCCACAGGCTGCGAAATTCGGCGCCAAGCAGCGACCCGACTCGATGGCGCAGGCCGGTCGGCAACCACACGGCTTGTTCCGGCGAAATGACGAGCGAACCCGCCTCCGATATGACCGTTAGCGCCCCGGATATCGCATAGACCATTTGATGCCATTGGTGCGAATGCTCGGGGAAAAAATGGCGTGCAGGGATCGACTGGGCGCGCACCTTCAGCGGCGCCGGGGGCGTGACACCAGCAGGGGCTTCGATTGTTTCCCAAGGCATATCAGAACTTTCGGTTGACAGATATTCTATACATCTTGGCGATTCATCGAAATACCGACACGGGAAAAATTGGTCTAATGGTGTTTCCCATGTACCGGAGCACCGAGCCGGCGGCCGCATCAGGCTGCCTACGTTCGCAAGCTCGCGATTGCCACTGGAGTCACCTGTTCTATGTCTCGCCTCGACCGCTACAGCCTGCCGCTCTCGACGACCTCCGATCTGGCGGCCGAGCGCTATCAGGCCGGTATCGACCTTCTTCTTTCGTTGTGGCCCGGCGCCGCGCAGACGCTCGATGAGGCGATTGCCGCCGACCCGGATTTTGCACTTGCCTATGCCGCACGGGCGCGTTTGCACGCCATTCGTGCCGAAGTGACCGAGGCACGCGCAAAGATCGCGAAAGCGATGGACCTTGTGGCTCGCAACGGGACGGAACGCGAGCGCAGTCACGTAGAAGTCCTGTCTTTCGCCATCATGGGACAGGCACCGAAGGCGCTTGCCGGGGCATTGGCACACACGGACCGGTGGCCGCGCGATATCGTCATCCTGTCCTTGCCTCTGGGTGCATTTGGTCTCTTTGCGTTCTCAGGGATGGCCAATCACAACCAGGCGCGTGTCGACCTTTGCGAGCGTCACGCGCGACACTTCGAGGCCGACGACTGGTGGTTTCTCAACTATCGCGGTTGGGCACACGGCGAGAACGGCAACATTCAGTTGGGTCGCTCCCTGACGCAGCGCTCGCTCGAAGTGCGCCGGCACAATGTGAACGCCGCGCATGCAGTCGCGCACGTGTTGTATGAGGCCGGCGCGAACGACGAAGCGGAAGTCGTGATTAGCAACTGGCTGCCCGAATATGACAAGAGCGGCATTTTGCATAGCCATATTGCGTGGCATGCTGCGCTCATCGCATTGGAGCGCGGAGATACCGACCGCGCGCTCGAGGTTTATCAAGAGCACGTTGCGCCGTCAGTATCGTTAGGTGTTCCCATTAATGTCGTCAGCGACACATCTTCGTTTCTTTGGCGCATGCAGGCGTACGGTTACACGGTTCCGGCGGGCATGTGGGACGCCGCCGCGACATATGCGTCGGGGTATTTCAAACAGGCAGGATTCGCGTTTGCGGATTTCCACATGGCCCTGGTTGCCGCCGCGACAGGAGACAAGGTGGCGCTTGATCAGCGCGTCGATGCGCTTATCGCGCTTGTCGAGGCTGGAAACCTTCCCGCCGGGTCTGTCGTTCCGGAAATTTGCCGCGCTGCGCTCGCATTCGCCGAGGAAGACTACGGGCGATGCGCTGCAATCCTCGAACCCGTTGCGGGAGACGTTGTACGCATCGGCGGAAGCGGTGCTCAGCGCGAGATCGTGGAAGACACGCTGCTAGTCTCGCTGATGCGTAGCGGCGAGGCCGCCAAAGCACGCGCGCTCCTCGACAAGCGACTGCATCGCCGGCCGTCCCCGCGGGACACGCTTTGGCTCAATCAGCTCCGCGCCGCGTAGGCGGCGAGTCAATCGGTGCCGCGTGTGAGCAATCGGCATCTGAAGCCGGCGTCACACAAGCAACATTGGAAGCACAATGAGTTCGAGCGTATCAGTGAAAGCAACGGGGCTGCGAAGACTCCTCGTCGATGGCATAGGTCCGGTTGCGGCAATCTCCATCGCACAACTCTTCGGAACCGCACTGTGGTTCAGCGCCAACAGCACCGCCGCCGACCTGATGCGAATCTGGCACGCCAGTACGGCCGATATCGGTTGGCTGACGAATGCTGTGCAAGGCGGATTCATTCTCGGCACGCTCTTCATCTCGTTGAGCGGGGCGGCAGACCGCTTTCGCGCGAGCAGGATTTTCGTTTGCAGTGCAATAGCGGGCGCGCTGTTCAACTTCTGCTTTGCATGGCTTTCAACCTGGCTCGTCAGCGGAGCCATCTTCCGCTTCGGCGTAGGCGTCTGCCTCGCCGGCATATATCCGATGGGGATGAAGCTGATTGTGGGCTGGGCGCCGGACCGCACGGGGCAGGGGCTGGCGCAACTGGTTGCGATGCTTACGCTCGGCACGGCGCTGCCTCATGCCATGCGTGTGATGGGAACTGGCTTTCCGTGGCAACTCATCATTTCCGCCTCGTCGATATTGGCGCTTGGCGGGGCATTGATTGTCGGTGCACTGGGAGACGGTCCACACGTTGCCGTCAGGTCTCGCCACGCGAGCACAAAGGGTGCCGGCGGAACGCATCAGCCTGCCGTTCTTGAGGCATTCCGGATTCGACGGTTTCGCGCCGCCACACTCGGATACTTCGGTCACATGTGGGAGTTGTAAGCGTTCTGGACTGCGGTACCGCTGCTGGTTGCCAGAACGTCGCTACGTGTGCATTTTCCGGGCGTCAGCGTCTCCGGCATGTCGTTCATCGTGATCGGCATTGGCGCGTTGGGCTCGCTGATCGGTGGCGTCCTGTCGCGACACATTGGCAGCGCGCGGGTGGCCATCGGCGCACTCGGAATGTCGGGGCTATGCGGGCTTACCTTCGCCCTGGGTTGGCGCTACCTGTCTCCCGAGGTCATCGTTGTCGTGCTCCTGGTGTGGGGCGCTTCCGTTGTTGCTGATTCGCCCCAGTTTTCAGCGCTCGCTGCGAGAGCCTGCCCGCCGGTCCTTGTGGGAAGCGCGCTCGCAATACAGAACTCGATCGGCTTTGCAATTACGGTGGTATCGATTGCAGCGACGACGACCCTGTTAGAGCGCGTCGGGCTCGATGCGACCTGGCTTCTGGTGCCGGGGCCGATACTGGGTTTGGCGGCATTTGCGCTGACATCGCGAAGCACCAGTTTGTTGCAGTAAGCGAAGTGATGCACTCATCGCGGCGGTGCGCTGCACGCACCGCACGCGTCTGGATAATGGAGACAGGCGATGTTGGACCTCCAATACCTCTCAATCGTTATGGAAGTGGAGCGTCTTGGCAGTGTGACTGCGGCCGCCGAGCGGTTGAACGTCACACAATCAGCGCTCTCCCACATGGTCCGAAAGTTCGAAGAGCGGCATTGCGTCAAGTTGTGGACGAAGAACGGCCGGGGCCTTCGCTGTACCCATGCGGGCGAATATCTGCTTGCCCTCGCTGAGCGCGTGCTACCCCAGATGGAGCACGCGGAGCGCACGCTCGTCGATTTTGCCTTGGGCAGGCAGGGAGCGTTGCGCGTAGGCATGGAATGCCATCCGTGCCAGAAGTGGTTGGCGAGACTGACTCCCCATTATCTCGCCGCCTGGCCCGATGTCGATTTCGACGTGCGCACAGCATTTCGATTCGACGGCGTTGCTGCGCTCCTTGGTTTCGAAATCGACCTGCTGATTACGCCCGACCCGATCGATGTGCCGGACGTTGTCTTTTTTCCGGTAATTGACTATGAGTTGGTGCTGGTTCTGCCGGAAGCGCACCCGCTGGCTACGCGCGAATATGCCTTGCCAAATGATCTGCTCGATGAGGAACTCATCACCGTTCCCGTGAGCAAGGAACGGCTCGACGTGTATACGCGGTTTCTCGTGCCTGCGCATTGCAAGCCGAAGTTTCATCGGACGGCCGAACAAACCGATCTGATGCTGCAACTCGTCGCGGCTGGACGTGGCGTCGCGGTGTTACCGGACTGGCTCGTAGTAGAAGAGGGCGAAGGGTTGCCTGTACGGGCCATTCGTCTGGGCGAGCCGGGTATCAGCAAATGCATCAACGTAGGTGTGCGGAACGGAGAAGAGGAAATCGCTTACATCGCGGGGTTTCTCGACCTTGCGCGAGAGCTCGGCGCGACGAGTAGTCGTCACGCTTAAAGCGAAGTACGTTGAGGCTTTGGAAACTCGCGGTTCGATCCGATGCACATACTTCTTTACTCAAGCTGCTTGTTGCGGTGTGGGTAACTCGAAGACGTTGTACAGGCCCCTACCACTCAGCCATGGGGAGATCGCTCGCTGCTGTTCGGGATCCGGACGGCAATCTGGTTGACTTCTTCGCGGCGGTCGCGCAGAGGCACTCGCAGGTACATGAAAGGGATGCGGCAGCGGGTTCCGCTGCCGCATCCCACTCGGTGTCCGACCGCTGTTCTGCCCCTTCCCGCAAACCGCGCAGTGCGCCTCCGGCCGCGCAAGTGATTCCTTACTCGCCTCTCCCGCAGTCGCGGTGATCGTCATTAGCAGTTTCATCTTGAGCCTGCCGAGCGAGTTTCGTGACTCGATGGGAAGGAATCGATGAGCTTGAGGTCGGCCGCGCGGTCTGGAGGAACTCCTTTTGTCTGACGAAGCCGCTATGCGGCATGAAATATCGACCAGGCAATTTCCTGGTTGACAGCTCCATTTATGATTTTCTAGGATGCATACATAGTTGCACACAGCTAAACACGCAAGGATGTGTGGCAGACGTTTTCCGTCCTCGGAAACCCTTAAAGGAGAGGTCACCATGGTTCGGCTGTCCTGTTTTATCCGTCAAATGTTCCTGTCGTTCGTAGCGGTGGGCTGCGTCGTTGCCAGCGCGCCGTCGCATGCCGAAGGACCAGCCGGCTGGGAAAGTGTGAAAAAGGCTGGCGTCCTGCGTTGCGGCGCCGCGGTTGCGCCGCCATACGTCACGCGAGACCCGAAAACGGGCGAATACAGCGGCTTCTTCTCGGAGTTGTGTCGCAACTTCGGGCAAAACGTGCTCAAAGTGAAAGTCGAGTTCGTCGATACCACGTGGGACAACATCGTCGCGGGTCTGCAATCGAACAAATGGGACCTGTCGATGGCGCTCAACGACACGCCGGAGCGGGAAAAAGCGATCTCGTTTTCAGCGCCCGCAACGGATTACAACGTTTCGTTCGTCTACAACAGGAACAACCCGAAGATCGCGAAGGGCGCGCATTCCATCGCCGACATCGACAAGCCGGGCGTGACGGTCGCGGTGATGTCGGGTTCCGCGCAGGACAAGGCGATCACGGCCGTCTTCAAACAGGCGCAAATCATGCGCTTGCCGGGCAACGACGAAACCCGCCTGGCACTGATGTCCAAACGCGCCGACCTTCTCGCCGACGCCAACATCACGAACATGGTGCTGACGGAGGCGCATCCCGACTGGGCCGTCGCCATTCAGCCGAATCCGCCGCTCGCGCAGCAGGAAGTCGCGTTCGGGATCAGGAGGGACACGCCTGCCGCGGACATCGCGATGCTCAACAAATACGTGAGCGAGCAGGTCAGCTCCGGCGCGGTCAATCGCCTCATCAAGACGTCCGTTCAATCCATGCTCGCTTCGAACAAGTGACCGTTGCTGGCATGTCGCGAGCGATCGAACGCTCGCTCGCGGCTGACATCGCGGCTTGCGTTTTTGTGGCCGGCTCCCGACGCAAAGACATCGGCACATCGACGGTCGCAAGGTTCGATTCACCTTCGCGCGCGTAAGGCGCGTTCCGCTGGAGAGACTTCATGCTGTCATCGCAAACCATGGTTGCCCAATCTCAGACGCCGCCGGCCGTGATGGACTTCACGCCGTCCACGATGGGCGACTTCGTGCAATTCGAGGATGTGTACAAGTCCTACGGCGAGAACCTGGTGGTCATGGACCACATGAATCTCGACATGCGCGCCGACGACCGGCTCGTCATCATCGGCCCGAGCGGAAGCGGCAAAAGCTCGCTGCTGCGCGTGATGATGGGACTGGAAGGCATTCAGGGCGGACGGATCGGCTTCCAGGGCAAGCCGTATATCTACGGTGCGGACTCGGGCCGCTCGAAGCGCATCGACGCCAGGCTGCAAAAGCAGATCGGGATGGTGTTCCAGCACTACACGCTGTTTCCGCATCTGTCCGTGCTGGGCAATCTCGTTCTCGCGCCAATGAAGGTCGGCGGCCTGTCCAAAGCGCAGGCCACCGAGCGGGCCCGCATGTATCTCGCGCGGCTGGGTCTGGAGAGCAAGCTACATGCGTATCCGAGCCAGCTTTCGGGCGGTCAGAAGCAGCGTGTGGCGATCGCGCGTGCGCTGATGCTCGAGCCGAAGCTGATGCTATTCGACGAAGTGACGTCGGCACTCGACCCGGAAATGGTCATCGAAGTGCAGAACGTGATGCTGCAACTCGCCGAACAGAAGATGGCGATGATCATCGTGACGCATGACATGCATTTCGCCCGCGATATCGCTACGCGCGTGGTGTTTTGCGCGAGCGGGAAAATCGTGGAGCAGGGCGCACCCGCCGACATGTTCAGGTGCCCCAAGGAAGCACGCACCCGCGAATTCCTCGAGAAAGTGCTGCATCTCGACTGAGGCACGCGATGAACTACCACTTCGATTTCGGTTTTCTGGCGGGAAGCGCGGACGCGTTGCTCGCCGGACTCAAGGTCACGCTCGAGCTGGCCATCGCCTCCAACGCGATGGGGCTCGTGCTGGGCTTCTTCCTGTGTCTGCTCGCGATGAGCCGGTGGACCGCGGTTCGCTGGCCCGCTCAACTCTTTATCGAGTTCTTTCGATGCACGCCGGCGCTGCTGCAGATCGTCTGGTTTTTCTACTGCATTCCGATGATGGTCGACGTTTTCATCGATCCGATCATGATGGGCGTGCTCGCGCTCGGCCTGAACCTGACGGCCTTCAACGCCGAGGCTTATCGGGCCGGTGTGCAGGCAGTCCCGAAAGAGCATCTCGATGCCTGCATCGCGCTCGGACTGAAGCCCTGGCAGCGCACTTTTTATGTGGTGCTGCCGCAGGCGCTGCGCAGTGCGATGCCCGTGCTGATGACCAACGGCATCGGCAGCCTGCAGCAGAGCGCGCTGGTGGCCATCGTGGCCGTCGCGGACCTGATGTATGTCGGCAAGAGCCTCGCGACGCAAGCGTATCGTCCGCTCGAAACCTACACGCTGGTCGCACTCATTTACTTCGCGCTCTCACTGCCGATAGCACGGCTGGTGCATGTGATCGAGCGTCGTCAGGACCTCGCCGTCCGCCGTTGAGGAGAAGACCATGCACCTCGAATTTTCCGCCGTGCTGCCGTACTGGCTGGTATTACTCAAAGGGCTCGCGCTCACGGTTGCATTCACGAGCAGTTGCGCGGTGATCGGAAGTCTCGCGGGGTTCGTTCTGAGCCTGTTGAGAATGTCGCCTTCGCGCTGGATGAAAGCAGCGACGTCGCTCTACGTGGAGTTCTTTCGCGGCACGCCTCTGCTGATCCAGCTTTTCTGGGTGTATTTCTGCTTCCCCGTGGTTTTTCGCGTCGAGATTCCGCCGTATCTGTCGGTGGTGATTTCGCTGACGCTGTACATGGCGGCCATCACCAGCGAAACATTCCGCGGCGCGCTGAAGTCGATTTCGGCCGAGCAGCATGACGCCTGCATCGCGTTGAGTCTGTCGGCGCACGCAAAGATTCTCTACGTGATTTTTCCGCAGGCGCTGCTGCGCGCGATTCCGCCGCTGCTGTCGAACATCGTGAGCCTGTTCAAGGAGAGCGCGTTGATTTCGTCCGTCGGCGTCGCCGACCTGATGTTCGTCGGCCAGAGCATTTCGACCAGCACGGCGCGGCCGGTCGAGTTTCTCACCACCGTCGCGATCATTTATTTCCTTGTCGCATTCCCGCTGACGCGTCTCGTCGGCGTGGTCGAGACACGCCTGCTTTCGCGTTTTGCCTGATACCCCAACCAGTCCATCGTTAAGTGGAGAAACAATCATGCAGATGAAGGGAATCCTGCCCGCACTCGTGACGCCGTTCAATGCCTCGGGCGCCGTCGATCACGACACCCTTGCCAACATCCTCGAATTCCAGCTCAAGGCGGGCGTGACGGGCTTCGTGCCGTTGGGTTCGACGGGCGAATACTATGCACTGACGCACGACGAGCGCCGCGCGATCCTGAAGACCGTGCGCGAAGTGGTCGGCGGACGCGGCACGCTGATCGGCGGCGCGAACGGTTCGAGCACACGCGAAGTGATCGAGCAGACACGTCTGGTGCGCGATGCGGGCTACACGAACGTGCTCATCGCACCGCCGTACTACGCGTTGCCGTCGCAGGAAGAACTGATCGGCCACTACGAGGCGATTCTCGAAGCGGTGCCCGATGTCAACGTGATCCTCTACAACTATCCGGTGCGGACCAACGTCGAAGTGGGCTTCGGCGTGCTCGATGCATTCAAGGACCATCCGCGCGTAGTCGGTATCAAGGAAAGCAGCGGCAATCTGCTGCGTGCCATCGAGATCGGCGAGAAGTACAAGGGCAACTACCAGCTGTCGTGCGGTTCCGACGATCAGGCGCTCGACTTCTTCCTGTGGGGCGCGACGAGCTGGATTTGCGGTCCCGCAAACTGCTTCGTGAAGCAGGTCGTGGACTTCTATAACAGGTTCGCTGCCGACGATATTCGCGGCGCGCAGAACGTGATGCGCACGCTGTTCCCCGTCATGGCGACGATGGAAGCAGGCAAGTTCGTGCAGAAGGTGAAGTATGGCTGCGAGCTGGCCGGCTTCAAGGTCGGCGCTGCGCGTATGCCGCTGAAACCGCTGACCGACGAAGAAAAGGCCGACTTCCGTGCTGTCTTCGAAGCCGTACAGGCCTGACGACCGTGCCGGCGGCTCAGGCCGCCGGCTTTCCTCTTTCGGGACAATCGAATGAGCAGACACCGTTTCGTGAGCATCGAAGGACATACGGAAGGTATGCCCGTGCGCATGTTGATCGACGGCATGCCGGCCCTCGAAGGGGCGACGATGGCCGCGCGCCGCAAGGCGTTCGTCGAAACCCACGACTGGATTCGTCGCGCAGTGATGCTCGAACCACGCGGACATGCGCATATGTCCGGGACGCTGCTGTATCCGCCCGTTTCCGCCGACGCGGATATGAGCCTGCTGTTTATCGAAACTTCAGGATGTCTGCCGATGTGCGGCCATGCGTCGATCGGCTCGATCTCGTTCGCGCTCGAAGCGGGAATCGTGCGGCCGAAGTCGCCCGGCACCGTCGTCGTGGACGTGCCTGCGGGCAAGCTTCACGCGCGCTACGAGATGGACGGCGAGCGGGTAGCGTCGGTGCGCTTCACGAATGTGCCGAGCTTTCTGCTGCATCGCGATGTCGAGATCGCGCACCCGCATTTCGGACGACTCACGATCGATATCGCATATGGCGGAAACTTCTATCCGATCGTCGAAGTCCAGCCCAACTTTCCCGGCTGCGAACACTTCTCGCCGGAGCAACTGCTTATGTGGGGTCGCCAGCAGCAACAGGCGGTGAACGAAACGCTCGACGTGGTCCATCCGGACGACCCGGCCATACGCGGCGTCAGACACGCGATGTGGACGGGCGCGCCCATCTCGGATGACGCCGATGCGCGCGCGGTCGTGATCGCGGGCGACAGTCTGATCGACCGCTCGCCATGCGGCACGGGGACCTCCGCCCGCGTTGCGCAGCGCTACGCACGCAGACTGCTCGCGCAAGGTGAAGCTTTCCGGCATCAAAGCCTGATCGGAAGTTGCTTTACGGGCCGCGTGGAAAGCACGACGAGACTCGGGAACGGTCTGGACGCGGTGTTCCCGAGCATCGAAGGACGTGCGTGGATCACCGGGCGGCCAGAACATTATGTCGACGATACCCAGCCTTATGCTCATGGTTTCAGCCTGCAGGAGTACGCGAATTGAACGCCGTTCCTCGCGACACTGTTTCGCGTGACACGCTGCCTGCTGGCCGGGAATCTGCCGTCGTGATCGGCGGCGGCATCGTGGGCGTATGCTGCGCGCTCTATCTGCAGCGCGCCGGATACGCCGTCACGCTGATCGACCCGGAAGCGCCGGGCAACAGCACGGCGAAGTGGAGTTGCGGCCAGATGGCTGTGAGCGAAGTCATTCCGCTGTCGAAGCCCGGCGTGCTGATGAAAGTGCCCGGCTGGCTGTTCGACCGCAAAGGACCGCTATCGCTTCGTCCCAGCGCGTTGCCGGGCATCGTCCCGTGGTTCGTGCGCTTTCTGATGTGTGCGCGGCACGCGAAGATCGTCGAGATTGCGCAGTCGATGGCGACGCTGACGCACGACGTCTACGCAGACTTCGCGCCGCTGCTCGACGCTTGCGACGACAAGACGCTGATGGGCGAGCGGCCGATCCTCGAAGTTTTCGACGACCCCAGCGCGCTCGCGCACGAGCAGCCGCATCTGGATCTGCGCGAGTCGCTCGGCTTCAAGTCCCAGCGGCTGAACGCGAAGGAAATCGGCGATCTGGAGCCGGCGTTCGCAGGCAGGTTCTCACACGGGCTGATCTTTCCGGACTGGCGTGCGGTGAGCGACACGATGGGCTTCATCGCCGCGCTCACGGCAAGTTTCATCGCGCAGGGCGGCCGCCGGATTCGCACGGAAGCGGATCGCATCGACGAATCGAATGGTCAGGCGACAGGCGTCACGCTGGCCAACGGCGAGCGCATTGCCGCCCGACATGTGATCGTCGCCGCGGGCACGGGCGCGCGGCGCTTCTTCCGTTCACTGGGGATCGACGTGCCGTTGACGGGCATCGCCGGATATCAGGCCGTCGTCTCCGACCCGGGCGTGGAAATCCGCCACTCGACGATCTATGCGGACGGCGGCTTCTGCTTTACGCCAATGACGCGCGGTCTGCAGATCGGCGGCACGATCGAGTTCGCGGGCCACGGCGCCAAACCGGATTTCAGGCGCGCGGACATCATTCTCGACAAGGCGAAACGCGTGTTGCCCGAAATGCGTACATCGCAGGTCGAATATGGCGTCGGCTATCGCCCGTTTCTGCCGGACACGAAGCCAATCATCGACCGTTCGCGCAGACTGTCGAACGTGTTCATGGCATTCGGTCATGGGCAACTCGGCCTCACGCTCGGCGCAACGACGGGACGACTGATTGCCGATCTCGTCGCGGGACGGCCGACGAAACAGGACCTCGCGCCGTTCAGTGCTTACCGCTTCTAGAGTCACCATCACGGAGAACACGATGCGTTGGAACAGGACGTTCACGATGGTCGGATGCCATGCCGAAGGTGAAGTCGGCAACGTCGTAACGGGAGGGCTGATCGACGTGCCCGGCAGCACGATGTTCGAGAAGATGCTGTATCTCGAAGAGCACGCAGACGAGGTGCGCAGGATCTGTCTCTTCGAGCCTCGCGGCTCGGTGAATCACAACGTCAACTTCATATTGCCCGCCACGGATCCTCGTGCGCAGATGGGCTATGTGATCGGTGAATCGACGGAGTACGTGGCGATGTCCGGCTCGAACACGATGTGCGTCGCCACTGTGCTGCTCGAAACGGGCATTCTGCCGATGCGCGAGCCCGTCACGGAGCTGGTGCTGGAAGCGCCCGCCGGACTCATTCATGTGAGATGCGAGTGCTCGAACGGCAAAGTGACGCGCGTCGAGGTCACGAACCAGCCCGCTTTTGTCGCGCATCGGGATGCGTATGTCGAGGTGGCGGGTGTCGGCAGCATCGCGATAGATGTTGCATACGGAGGCATGACGTATGCCCTGGTCGACACGCAGGCGCTCGGCTTCGATATCGCACCCGACGAAGCGCGAGACCTTTGCGAACTCGGCCAGAAAATCAAGGCGGCCGCCGTCGAGCAATTGCCTTTCTCGCATCCGCTCAATCCTCTGATCAAGGGCGTCACGAATACGCAGTTCATGGGCCCGTTGCGGCGGGAAAACGGCAAGCTGTTTGCACGCAACGCCGTCGTCGTGTCGCCGGGGCGTTGCGACCGTTCTCCATGCGGCACGGGAACCTCGGCACGCCTCGCGGTCTTGCACGCGCGCGGTCTGATCGACGTCGGCGAAACCTTCGTCCATGAATCGATCACGGGATCGCGATTCGAAAGCAGCGTCGCCGCGACAACGAAAGTCGGCGGTTACGCGGCCGTGGTGCCCGTCGTGTCCGGTCAGGCGTGGATCACCGCCATTTCGCAGATCGGAGTGGATCCGACGGACCGCTTCCAGACGCGCTTCACGGTGGCCGACACATGGCGGGAAGCAGTCGACGACAAGCTCATCAAATCGCGGCAATCAACTTCAAACTGAACATGAAATCCTACGATCGACTTTTCATCGACGGCCGCTGGGTCGCGCCCGTCCACAACGGCAGCTTCGACACCATCGACCCCAGCAGCGAGCAGGTACTCGCCAAAGTGGCCGCTGCGACGGCAGAGGATGTCGACCTCGCCGTGCAGGCGGCGCGCAAGGCATTCGACGCAGGTCCGTGGCCGCGCATGCGCGGCGCCGAGCGGGCCGCTATGTTGCGACGGATCGGCAAGGGCATTCACGATCGTTTGCACGAACTGGCCGAAATCGAAGTGCGCGACAACGGCAAACCGCTGCCCGAAGCGCTGTGGGATCTCGGCGACGCGGCAGGCTGCTTCGAGTTTTACGCGAACCTCGCCGAAACACTCGACGACAATGCCGAGCAACCCGTCGCGGTGTCCGACGACCGTTTCACGTCCGTCGTGCGCAAGGAGCCGATCGGCGTGGCGGGAGCGATCATTCCGTGGAATTTCCCGATGCTGATGGCGGCATGGAAGGTCGCGCCGGCGCTGGCGGCGGGATGTACGATTGTGCTGAAGCCTTCCGAGTTGACGCCACTGACGGCGCTCGAACTCGCCGGGATTGCGGCGGCGGCGGACCTGCCGCCCGGCGTGCTCAACGTCGTTACGGGCTTCGGCAAGGACGCGGGCGCGCCGCTCAGCGAACATCCCGGCATCGACAAGCTCGCGTTCACGGGGAGCGTGCCGACGGGCAGCCGGATCATGCAGGCGGCCGCGCGGGACATCAAGAACGTCAGCCTCGAACTGGGCGGCAAGTCGCCGTTCATCGTCTTCGACGACAGCGATATCGACGCGGCCGTCGAATGGATCCTGTTCGGCATTTTCTGGAACCAGGGCGAGGTCTGTTCGGCGACGTCGCGCGTGCTGGTGCAGCGTGGCATCTACACGCGGCTTATCGAGCGGCTCGACGAGGAAACGCGCAAAATCACCATTGGCAACGGGCTCGATGACGGCGTGCTGCTCGGGCCGATCGTCAGCAAAGGGCAGTACGACAAGGTGCGCGAAGCGGTCGAGCGCGGCAAGCAGGAAGGCGCGCGGCTGGTGACGGGCGGCGCGCGGCCCGCGCATCTCGACACGGGCTACTTCATGGAGCCCGTCGTGTTCGCGGACGTGCCCGAAGAGAGCTGGATCTGGCGCGAAGAGATTTTCGGCCCCGTGGTGTGCGTACGGCCGTTCGATACCGAAGACGAAGCAGTGCGCTCCGCGAACGACTCCCGCTTCGGTCTTGCCGCAGCCGTGATGTCACGCGACGACGCGCGCTGCGAACGCGTCGCGCGAGCGCTGCGTGCGGGCATCGTGTGGATCAACTGCTCGCAGCCCACGTTCACGGAAGCACCCTGGGGCGGCTACAAGCAGAGCGGGATCGGACGCGAACTGGGCGTGTGGGGCTTGAACAATTATCTCGAGACCAAGCAGATCACGCGTTTCAACAGTGACAAGCCGTGGGGCTGGTACATCAGGTAAGTCGGAGGCGAACATGCGCTGGAAGAAAACGCTGCAACTCGTCGACGTGCATTGCGAGGGCGAGATAGGTAAGGTCATTACGGGAGGCGTCGTCGGCATTCCCGGCGCGACCATGCTCGACAAGATGAACTACATCAACGAGGTCGACGACAGCCTGCGCAGGCTCGTCGTGCTCGAGCCGCGCGGCTGCCTGCAGATGTCGGTCAATCTGCTGCTGCCGCCGACGCGTCCCGAGGCGCACGCCGGCTTCATCGTGTTGCAGACGGACAAGGCGCATCCGATGTCGGGTAGCAACGCGATCTGCGTGGTCACGGCGCTGCTCGAACTCGGCATGGTCGAGATGCAGGAGCCGGAAACGACTGTGGTGCTCGATACGCCGGCGGGTCTGGTGACGGCTCGTGCAACGTGCGCGGATGGGCGTTGCGTGAGCGTGTCGCTCGATATGGTGCCGGCGTTCGTCGAGCAACTGGACTTCGCTTTCGAGACGCCGCAATTCGGAGCCATCAAGGCGGACGTCGCCTTTGGCGGCGTTTATTACGCGCTGATCGACGTGGCGCAGATTGGGCTCAGCATCGCGCCTGAAAACGCACGCGCGCTCGCCGAGCTTGGTGTTGCGTTCAAGGACGTGATTAACAGGCAGATCCGGATCCAGCATCCGCTGTATCCGCAGATCAACGAGCTCGCGTACGTGATGTTCCGCAACCGGCTCAGCGACACGATGTACCAGACCTGCACGACGCTGCCGCCGGGACGCGTCGACCGGTCGCCGTGCGGGACGGGTAGTTCGGCTAACCTCGCGACGCTCGCGGCGCGCGGCCTGGCGGATGCCGGCAGCCGGCTTAAGTCGCGCTCGACGATCGGCGGCGAGTTCGACATCGAACTGCTGGGGAAAACCGAGGTTGGCGGCCGTCCGGCGGTGCTCCCGCGAGTACGCGGCCGCGCGTGGATATATGGCATCCAACAGATTGGAGTCGATCCCGACGATCCGCTGGCAGCCGGTTTCATGCTCAGCGACACGTGGGGCTCGGGTTTTCCGAAGGTCTGAGGGGAGATGCGCGCGATGGTAAACTTGACCGCGCGCCCGTCTTTCCGGGCCCACGACGACTGCGGTGAAACGATGAGCAAAGGTACGAGCGAGACAGAGACACAGGGTCGCCGGCATGGCGGACGGTACATCTACGAAGAGTTGCGAAAGCAGATCCTGACGCTGCAGCTCAAGCCCGGTGCGCCGCTGGACGAAGTGTCGCTCGCCGCGCAGTTCGGCCTGTCGCGCTCGCCCGTGCGCGATGCGCTCGCCAGGCTTATCAGCGAGGGTCTTGTGACCATCCTTCCCAACCGGACGACGCTCGTCACGCCGTTCGAAATCGAAGAATTCCCGAAGTACATTTCCGCGCTGGACCTGATCCAGCGGGCGGTCACCCGGCTTGCCGCCCAGCATCGCACAGACGCGGACCTTGCACGCATCCAGAAGGCCGACGACGTCTACATGCAGGCGGTCGATAGCGGTGACTTCCAGGCGATGTCGGAAACAAACAAGGCATTGCACATGGCCATTGCGCATGCCGCGAACAATCCGTACTTCGTGGGTTATTACGAGCGTCTGCTCGGCGAGGGGCAGCGGCTGCTGCATCTGCATTTCGACTACACGGCAACGTCACCGACCGCGACGAAGCTCGGGCGCGATCACGCGGAATTGATCGACGCGATTGCACGCAAGGACGCTGAGGCGGCAGAACGGCTTGCGCACGAGCACACTATGCTGTTCCAGAAGCGCTTCCTCGACTACATGCGTCAGAACATGACGGAATCGATGGCGCTGTTGTAATCGGCAGCGCAGGTCGCTTGAGGTTGTTTTGTTTTCGACAATCAGCTATTGATCTACACCGTACGCTGCACAGCGGGTAGCAGGGATGCGCCGCTACCCGCAACGGTACGCTCAATGCTGGCAATGAGCTGGCGTACATTTCTGAAGGAGCCGCGCCGGATAGCCTGTTGCGTGACCAGAACCTTCTGGATCGACGAGTGGCGCTTTTTGAGACTGCACGGCAAGGCAACCCGCTGCGACGGAAAGGCCCCACGCGCAACTGGCAGCGGGTACATGCTGTGCACCTGAACCCGGATCGAAGCGACAACCAGGGCGTCGCCCCAAACCGTCTCCGGGAGAGAAGGGAGCTAACGTCAAGAGTGGTGTATGGGCAGCATCGTGACGGTCGATATCAAGCGGCGAGTTTCTGCTGAACCGGCCGATCGTCCTGCACCGGTTCGCCGTCCTTGAAGGCAATGCCCTCGAGCGACAGCTTGAACTTTTCCGGTCCGTTGATACGGCGCCAATTTTTCTCAGCTTCCTCAATCAGCTTGAATGCCAGGTCGAGGAAGGTCGGCCGCGACACGTCGACGACGACCGCTTCGAAGTCAATGCAGCGGGCTTCACCAGGCGCTTCACGACCTGGAGTGCGTAGTGCATCTGCACACGACCTACGGCACGGCGGTTGCTGTTGGCGCTCGTAGTTTCTGCTAGCCATGACCACGGATTTTGCTAGCTACGGAAAGGCCTGAGCTTGGCGCCGGACAAGCAATACAGCCCGATTCCGACGATTACGCCTCCGTTGCATTTGTGCAACGATTCGGGCGGGTGACGCCCGCTAATTTTGCTAGCGCGCCTGCGATGTCCTTTAATTCCGCTAGCGCGATCAAGCGCGCGGGCGAGGGCACCATGGCATCCTCTGACGAGACAGGCAGTCGTGCCAAGAAGGTAGCGGCAGTGCTACGGCCGCTCGGGCGGGGGCCGCTGACGCGCGTTCAGGCAAAGCGGGCCGGACAGCTATTCGACGTCCACTGGACAACTGTCTACCGGCTGCGGCAGCGATTTTTGGCGAACCCTGTGACTAGCGCTCTCGACCCTCAGCACCGTGGTCCGACGCCGGGCGGTCGCCGTTTGAGTCCGGCCGTCGACAACATAATCGAAGAGGTTGTGCAAAGTTGGCTACCGGCGCAGCCTCAGTTAGCGCATCCTGCAACCGATCTTGTACTTGAGATTCGACGTCGATGCGTCGCCGCGGGGGTGGAGCCTCCCAGCCGGTCAACTGTGGCCCGGCGATGGTCAGAGTATTGCGAGCAGGACGCGCTGCGGCGTGCCGCACTTCCTGAATCGCAGATTGCGCCTGGAACTTTTCGGGCTCACCATCCCCTGGACATTGTGCAGGTCGACCATACACAAGCGGATGTGCTGCTGGTCGGTGAGCTGGACAGAAAGGTGATCGGCCGCCCGTGGCTTTCGGTTGCGTTGGACGTTGCCACGAGATGTGTACTTGGCTTTTACGTCGGCATGGAAAGACCGGGGGCGGCTACGGTTGGGTTGCTTCTTACAAGAGTTGCATTGTCCAAGACACCATGGCTTGCAAAGATTCGGGCCGAGGCAGTGTGGCCCATGCGCGGTATTCCCCGCGTTTTGCATCTCGACAATGCTGCCGAGTTCAAGAGCCGGGCGCTTCGAAGCGGCTGTCGCGAGTACGGTATCGATCTGATGTATCGTCCGGTTGGGCGGCCGCACTTCGGCGGTCATATCGAACGTTTCAACCGGACAATAATGGAGCGCGTTCGCGGTTTGCCCGGTGCGACTGGCTCTTCTACGAAAGGACGTAAGGCACGGCAGGCAGAGAAGGGCGCAGCGCTAACGCTCGGGGAATTCGAGCGATGGCTCGCGATCGAGATAGGAAGACGATATCACCAGAGTCCTCATCGTGGTCTTCTGGGCGCGACGCCATCGGATACCTGGCGAGCACTCTCGCATTCGGCCGATACGCAACAGTTGCCGGCGGCAGGCGACGCAGAGTTGCGGTTCCTGATCTGGTTCCTGCCTTTCGCGCAAAGGACAATACAGGCGGACGGCCTCACGATCTTCCGTATTCGTTACTGGCATCCGTTGTTCGCCGCCTGGCGAGAAACTCGACGCTCGGTGAGTGTTCGGTACCATCCCGAAGATCTTTCACGGATTTTTGTGAGTGGAGGAGGCAAGGAATATTTTGAGGTTCGTTATGCTGACTTGCGGCGCCCGTCTATCTCGCTATTCGAACAACGGACCGCGCTGAAATCCATTCGGGTGCAAGGGCAACGTTCGATCTCCGAGAGCATGATTTTTCGCGCAGTAGAGGATCAGCGTCGTGTAATTGCCGATGCCACCCGCGGGACAAGGGCACATCGGCGTCCGCGCCCGCGGCGCTTGCCGGCGATCGAGGCATTCAACGATCTTTCTCTCAGACAGCAGGATTCTGAGAATGAGAAAGACCAGGTCGACTACGACTCTCCGGTGAAAGCCTATGACGTCGAGCAATGGTGAGGTGCAACATGAAGCAGGCCGTGTTGTCACATTTACTCCCAACCGCGAGAGAGCAGGCCCGGTTGGGAACCGAGGAACGAATACGCAGCCTTCTTCGCGACCGGTGGATTGACTATCCTCGCGCCAGCGAAGCGCTGCAACTCCTGGAGCGTCTCCACGAGACGCCGCGGCGTGACCGCATGCCATGCCTGCTCATCCACGGCGACTCAAACATCGGCAAGACGAAGATCACTGCAAAATTCAAGCGCGCGCATCCCAGCGAGTTCTATGAGCGGAGCGGCGTCGAAAGATGTTCAGTCGTCGCCATGCAGATGCCTCCGACACCTGATCAGCACAGGTTTTACTCGGGCCTGCTGTTCGAGCTCGGCGCTCCCCACAATCCCGCAGCTGGTCTGGCTTCGCTGGAGAGGCTCGCTTGTGACATTCTGCGACGCGTGGCACCCCGGGTCCTGATTGTCGATGAGGTACATCACCTGCTTGCCGGTACCTATCGGGAGCAACGCGCATCCCTGAATCTGCTCAAATATCTCGCGAATGACCTGCAGATCAGCATGGTTCTGGTCGGCACTCGCGACGCTGTACTGGCCCTCCAGACAGATGCCCAGATGTATAGTCGCTACCGACCGTTTGAAATCCCACGTTGGAGGGAAAGCGATAGCCTCAGGCGCCTTCTGGCGGCGTTTGAGCGTGTACTTCCGCTGCGCAGGCCATCCGATCTGACGCGACGCGAAATCGTTCAGTTCGTGTTGAGCGCGAGCGGCGGGCTAACGGGCGAAATATCGACCCTTCTGAACGACGCGGCCGAATTCTCGATTCGCAGCGGCGACGAGTTCATTGGTATGTCACATCTCGAGCATGTCGCGCGAGACGCCGCCTGATTCTGTGCTTCCGTGGCCGGTCGCCCCGAGACCGTTTTTTGAGGAGGCGTTTGGTGGCTGGCTGGGTCGGGTTGCGGCCCGATATCAGATAAGTGTTCGAATGCTCTGGGAAAGGAGCGTTCCGAGCGCGTTGCCGACGCTTGGCACTGCGGGGTGGATATTGTTTCCGACACTCGACGCGTCTACACTCGAACGGCTCTCGAGGCTGGCTCGTTTACAAGATGGCCGCCTGAAGTCGATCGGGACACCGGTTGGTTGGATGACGAACCGTCAACGCCTCCCATACTGTTTCCGCTGCCTTGTACTCAACGATGCTGATGTATGCGCTCCGCGTTGGAAGAGAGAATGGCTCGATCCGACAGCGGACTATTGCAGGGTACATCATGCGCCACTTGAGACGTTACCGGCGTCCGTTTTACGCAATGCCGCCAATTTTGCCGCAGCACTTAGGGCGATAAATCGTTATCGCGAGGACTGCAGCTATCGCTACCCCGGCAAGGCGCTAGCTGAATTAATGGCCAGGCTAGCGCTTCTGTGGACACCGCTAGCGGAAATTGCGAGCTGCAACAGATGCCCTGAAGAGGATGAGGCATACCGTGCGGAGTTGGCGCATACACCGACGAACACCGGCGACGCTTGATGAACTTGCGCAGCAATGCAACACGACGATACAAGGGTGGTGGAACTACTATGGGGCGTTCTATCGGACGGCGATGCACAGCCTCTTCAGCTACATCGACCTACGGCTTATGCGGTGGGCTCGGAGAAAGTACAAGCGGCTGCGGCTCTGTCAGGTTGGCCGATGTAGTCTGTCTTTGTGGCATACGAGTAGTTATCCTGATTAGATAACCCTGTCTCCGGCCGCAGTGACAGTCCAACCATGCCACGTCGCGAAACGTTTCTGGAGCGCGGTACGATGACATGCCGCGTTCATCTGGTGTCTGGGCAACGCGAAGTGCTGCCGGATCGGGCCGAAGCACGAAAGAAACGCCTGCGTGCGACGCGCATCGCGAAAACCGCACATCTGGCGCTCCCGCCTGCGGGTCGGCTGGTGGCTGTTCTCGGCACGGTTGTTCACGCGTGCGGCCGCTTCGACGAAAACGTGCTTCACATGAGCAAGCTCAGGAATGTCCAACTTCGCCGCCGGATAGCTGCGCAGCTGGTCGGTCACGATCTTGCGCGGCACCGGGTTTGAACGCAGCACCCTGAGGAAGAACCGCTTTGCCGCTGCCTTGTCGCGCCGCTTTTGCACCAGCACGTCCAGTTCAGCGCCATGCTCGTCGACCGCTCGCCACAACAGATACGGCTCGCCGCGCAGCGTCACGAACATCTCGTCGAGGTGCCACGTACTGCCCGGCTTGCGCCGCGCCGCCTTGGCGCACTGGGCGAATCTGGCGCCGAACTTGTCGCACCAGCAACGGATTGTCTCATACGTGACCACAACACCACGCTCGAGCAGCAACTCCTCGACGTCGCGCAGGCTCAGGCTGAACCGGAAATACCAGCGAACCGCGCAGCTGATGACGACGGCAGGGAAGCGGTGGCCGTGATAAAGCGGTTTTGTCTTCTTCATTACGTCATTCTACCGCCCGCTCTCCATCAACCTGACAGAGCCCGTCAACTTATACCCTTGATAGTTCGGGAGCACCTCAGTCACGAACGGAACGACCCGCGCGCGCCCCAGTCTCGCGAGACGCGAAACGGCCGTTAGCGTGCAGGCGGGAACGCCGAAGAAAGGGACAAAAACAGAGCTGTCGACGCCATGGTCCATGTCCGCCGCGAGCATGACGGGTTTGCCGGAACGCAACAATGCCACGATCTTTTTGGCGCTGGTCGCGCGCTCGATCATTTCTGCCCCGAATCGCCCGCGTTGCCGCTTGGCCAGCGCGCATAGAGCCGTGCTTGACATACGCGTGTACAGCGAGGCAACCGGGAGGCGCGTCGAGGAGAGCATGCAACCGACCTCAATGCCCACGAAGTGAAATCCCATGAAGATGGTGGGCGGTGCCGCGTCGTCGTCGAGATCAATTTTGCTTTCGATCTGGACGATATCCCGGATCGACTGCGCACTGCCAAACCACTGGATGCCGCGCTCGAGATAACTGCGAACAACGTGGCGGAAGTGATCTCTTGCGAGCTTCTGATGTTCGCTGCTGGTCTTCCCGGGGAAGCAAAGACGCAAGTTCACCAGCACGATATGCTTGCGGCGGCTCGGAACCGCATACAGCGCAGTGCCGACAACCATCCCAAGCCTTGCGACGAATTTGTAAGGAAGTCCGGAAAGCGTGCGTAGCAACGCCACGATGAACACAAAACCGAGGCGTTTCAAAGATTGTCCCCTCTGGTTGGTAAGGTTTGGAAAGCGCCGCCGAACGCCATGCAGGCGAACTGGCTCCGGTGCAAATAGGTCAGGGCGACACTCTAACCGATCCTTGAGCGCTATTTGCACCACAACCATCAAACGTCGCTTACCTCTTCTTCGTTCAATCGTCGAGTGCTCTGATCGTTCAGCACTTCTATCCGGAACGGGCCACGGACTCCCGTTGAAAATTCGGCCGCCGCGGCCAAGGCGCGTTCGAGCCTGACTTCCGGCCGCATCGGCATACCGACGGTGGTATGCAGCGAGCCAAGCGCCGCCTGTTCGCCGCTACCACAGGCATTGAAGTTCACGGCGCGTTCAGCAACCTGATAGTCGCCGCCAATCTGGAAGATGCGCCCCATGTACCCAACCAGAAAAGTGCCAGCCGATTCACGTTCGCCGTCCTTGCGCGCGAATCCGCCGCGGGTAAAGCAAGCGCGTACCGCATCAATGAACGTCGTGCACATGAAGGCGAACACATCGGTGCCTTCAGGGTGCGGCGCGACGGTCAGACTATGGCCCAGCAGCTGCCCCATCCTGAAGGATGTGGTGAAGCCGATCAGGAACGGTCCCACCCGATAAATCTTGGGGTCGGCGCGCACGGTGATGCCCCCCCCCCGATCCAGCCGAATCCGCACCCATGTAGACCTTCTTGCCATCTGTTAGCGCCACAATGCAGGTCATGCTGCCTCCGTAGGTGTTGCCCGATAGAACGCGGACGCGCACGCCCTCGCACGGCTCAGCCGTGGTCGAATCCATGCAAGTTCGCCCATTGCCGTCCAGAACTGCCCCGCGGTTCCATGACGTCCCGCCCCGTGATACGTGCCTTCTTGCCAGGTAACTTCATCAGCATCAGCGCGACAATCTTGCGCCACTGATTTTCAGTGGCCCGCATTGCCCGCGATTGGCGCTGAGAACGCTCATTTGACGACCCTCAGCAAGCCACGCTCGACGAGCGCGATGTACGTTGCCGCGATCCATTCGAACGCGAGGTGGCCGCACTCCTCGCGCGTGTACGTAGCCCCTTGTCATAAGCCCGATGACCGACATAGCCCCTCACTTTATTGCGCGCGGTCTTTTACGTAATAGGACATGGGCGCATCTACAATTTCGTGAGCCATTCCAGTCACCATTCCCTTGGCAGACGCCTCCGCGGGAGCGAGAAGTTCTCTATTATTTTCGCTATAGGTTATTGAGTTTATCTTTTTGCGATCCATCTTCGTGCACTGACCGTAAATATCCGGGAGCATCGCCCTAGCGTCCCCCACGTCTTCCCGCAGGCGAGTCAGCTCATCTGGCTGAATGCTGCCGCTGAAATCTCGGCTCGGCGCATGCAGAAGAAAGTGCGCACTAGGAAAGGAGAGAAGACTCCGGGCGCCGCAAAACAACATCGTTGCGGACGACATTACCACGTCCAAATTACGTAACTGTTACTACCTGCACCCTTTAGCTCTGAATTGCGCGGTACGCAATTTGCGCGACACTCATTTTTCCGCCTCGGCTATCGATGTAAAGGTATATCGATTTTAGTCTCGGATATTTCACGTTCAGCTCATCCAACGCCGAAACCAAGTCATTGGTCTTTTGAAGCGTGACAGCTCCCGCATAGAATATTTTGCCGGTCAATACATCATCGGGTCGGGCGGAGTCCAGGACAGTTTTCGATAAATCGGCACGAGCCGATCCTGCATAAAGAATGCATAGCACCAACCCAGCGCGGAGAACATTTTCGGGAAAGAAATCCATGTCTTTCTCTTTGCAAGCAAAACACCAGTCAACGACCATGATCCATGTCGGCACCGACGGCCATCAAGGGCCAGGCGGGATGGCTGCAAATTGCGCAAATTCATTGCTGCGCACAAGGCTCAAAAAATTGAATTATGTATACCATTCAAAATAAGTGACACGATATCACCAATTGCCATTCGTAACGATATAAAATGTTTTTTTTATGAGATTAAGAAATGTTAATATTGACTCATTTTGAAGTGCGATCCAGGTTGTGGTGCAAATAGCGCTCAAGGATCGGTTAGAGTGTCGCCCTGACCGAGTTGAGGAGCCGCGATGAACAAGCTGAAGAGTCTGGACGGGCTATTCGCCGGCCGTCATTTTGACCGTAATCGGTAATTCTCCGACGTCCTTGCAATCTCAGACGCCCTGATGAAGGGCGCGCGCAGCGGATTGCCGGCGAAGAGCGATTTCCACATTCGCGGCGTGAGTTCATGCACGCGCGACGCCGGGTGCTGGCCCACGCGCTGCAGCACGTCGACCGGTAGTGTCGCGATAAGGATGAAGTGTCGAGAAAATTCCTAATCGATAGGAATGCTTATATGACCAGCGAATAGAACTGCTCTGCAACCGTTCGAGTCCACCGCCGTTGTTCAACTGCCCTTTGCGGATCATGTGCATCACCTCGATGCCCGAAAGGATGATGCGCGCGCACCGGAAATCCTTGAAGCCCATCATCGGCCTCACGATGCGTTTTATAGCTCGATGATCCTGCTCTATGATGTTGTTCAGGTACTTGTTCTGGCGAACCTTGATCGGCGTCGTCCGTGCGATGTTCAGCGCATCAAGCGCAGCCAGATTGGTACCGCTTTCTTCCACCTCATACGCCTCGATGCAGGTAAGCGTGATGCCGGCTCGCCCTGGCAGCGTGATGCGCTGGCTACGCAGTTCCTGCTTCACTTCGCGCGCCTTCTGGCCACTGCGCCCGGGCAACACGAAGCTGATATGGCCAAGCGCGTGACTCGCGTGTACCTTGTCCCACAGCTTTTCCTCGTCCTTCAAGGCGCGATTGTGCTGCGAGCGGATCAGCCAGTCCGCCGGTTCACCCAGTTCCTGCGCACGCTGCATGAGTGCGGCGATGTCGCCTTCACGATCGGCCACGTACACCAGCCGCGTATCAGGCAAGCTGCCCGCCTGTTCGGCGACGATCTCGTAGCTTTCTATCCATCGCACAGTTTCCTTCACGCCGCCACGCCTGCCGTTTGAATCGCGTGGCTCGCGCGCAAACATCCACGAATTAATTACGCCCAGTGGCTCGCGATCCGGCGTCACCGCGTAGGTCGCGTGAAGGTACATGCCCACCTGTGCTTCATAACTGAGCGGCCCGGCACCCTCGATGTCCTGACCGTTAAATTTCAGCTCCGTCGTATCGGCAATACACAGCACCACCGGCAACCGCCCCATGCGCGCGGTGGTGCGATCCCAATGCGGCTGCATCATGTCGCGCCAGTCGATGCGCTCATTGCCCAGAAAGCGATAGGCCGCCATCGTCTCGGCCCAGTCTTCGCACGCGCCCGGGATACTGGCCGTCGGCCGACTGGCAAACCGTTTGACCAGTTCCTTCGCGCGCCGGTCTCGCCGTGGATCACCCAGATCCAGCGTTTCGAATTCCTCGTCCACCCATGCCCCCGCGTCGTCTCGAATCTTCATGCCGGAAATCCGAGAGTAAACGCGAATTCCACGTCGTTAACAACCCCTTCCGACTACTTTGCTATTCCAGCATCGCCTTCGAATCGTCAAGTTGTGTATAACCACATGGGCTATGCCGCCTCGCACCGCGCGGTGCGCGAAATGAAGGCCGATGGTCTGCTGCCTGAAGACACGAAGGTCCGGTCCTCAAAATATCTGAACAACGTGATCGAGCAAGACCATCGCCACATCAAGTCCAGAACGAACGTGATGCTTGGGTTCAAACGATTCGGGAGCGCAGCGACCACGATTGCAGGAATCGAGTTGACGCATTGTATTCGCAAGGGGCAGTTCGATCTCGCGAAGCTCGGCCTCAAGGAGGCCGCTGCGCCCGCCGTATGGAATGCGGTTCTGTTCTATAAATAAGCTATCCTACCTATATGAGCTTTCTCAACGCGTCTACCTATTTGCACCAGAACCTTCTCAACGTGGTTCAGCCAAAGTCGACCGTGTTCAATATCTGCTTGCGGAAATCACCAAGTGGCATCAGCAGATTGAGTGGCATCAGCAGATTGGCCGCAAAGTTGTCCGCCTCTTGGTCAATTCGGTGTCCGTCGGCCTGCCAGTCGTCCATGTCATCGGTCGGTGCACTGGAACTTCTGCTGGAACTTCCGGAGGAGGACATAGTGTCCAAGTTCGTGTGCCTCGGTGAAGCGAATGCGGCCGCGAGAACCAATCGTGTTGTTGTAGAGAAGCGCCCAACCACGGTCATCCCCGAGATAGGCTCCCATCAAAGCCGGGGATGTCGGTCCCGACGACGCGGGAGATAGGCTCCCGTCCATTGAAAAACCTCATGCACGCTCTGCGCGAGCACTTCAACATCTACCGTGAAGCGCTGTTCGCCGTGCGCGGTGGCGAACTGGTTCAGGACATTGGTCAAGTCAAGCGAAATGGAGCCTCGCTGGCGTCAACGTGTCCGTCGGCAATTTTAGCTTTTTAGTGCATCCAGAATTTCTCGAAGTCGGCCTTTTGCGTCCGCGTCAAGCTTCTTGTAGTTGCGATACAAGGCTTCATCGAGGTGATGCTGCTCGGGCGCTTCGACGTCATCTTCCAATAGAAAGCTCTGACTGACGTCAAGAGCGTCTGCAAGCGACTGCAATTTCTCCGCTGACGGAGATCTAGCTCACCGCGTCATACACATCTCGGACTACGCGAGTTCATGGCGCAGTCCGCGTAGAGTTTCCGCTGTCGTCATGACGCGCTCCAGACCTTGCCATATCGGCCTTGCGCCCGGTTCGCCGTCGCCTTTGCAAGCGAGGAAGCCACCGCACCGCGCCACCAGTCGGATCATTTCGTTGAGTCCGAGCGGTTTCGACGGTCGTCGTATTTTCAGCAGCAGGTGGGCACCGTGAATCTCGTCAGGATCGAAGAACAGCGTCGCATCAAGGTCGGGACATGTCCGGCCCATACGCATCAGATACGCAATTTGCCATGCCACGATCATGAACAGCGCAAGCGCCCGCTCAACGCTGCCCAACTGCAATTCCTCGACGCAGCAACCATTCTTCAGGACGTTGAAGTAAATCTCTGTCTCCCACCGGGCTCTGTACCAGTCGATGAGTTCGACCAGATCGTCGTGTCCGACCGGCGCGCGGTTGGTCAGCAAGCGCCACTCGACCGGTTTGACGCCAGCAGGCGGATCAACTTCCTTTGCGATGACGCACGTCACCGTCACACCGCACGGCAACGTCACGCGCTTCATGCGCAGCACCTGTCTGACCGTGCGGGCCTTCTGACCCACGCGTGCGGCCATCATGAACTGGACCTCGCCCACGCCCCTCGTCTTGAGCACCTTCGACCAGAGCTTGTCGCCACCATCCAGGCTACGATTGTGCGACGAACGAATCAGCCAGTCCGCAGGTGTCCCGAGTTCGTCGGCGCGCAGCATCAGCGCCGCGATATCCGCCTCGCGATCGGCCACGTACACTAGTCGCGTGCCCGGCAACTGGGCGGCAATCTCGGCGATGCGCGCGTAACCTTCAACCCAGCGCGTGCTTTCCGTGATGCCGCCACGGCGGCCATCGGCATCCTTGGACTCGCGTGCCCACATCCACGCATCGATCACGCCCAGCGCCACGCGATCAGTAGTGACGGCGTAGGTCGGATGCGGATACATGCCGCGCTGCGCCTCGTAGCTCAGCGGCCCCAGGCCACTGATTTGCTGTCCGTTAAAGTCCAGCCCCGTGGCGTCCTGGATGCACAGCACGACATCGTGCTCGCGCATGAGTTCTGTTGCAATAGCGGAGGCTGGTATGCTGCGGGACCTTACAGGATGATGTGAACGACAATGAAAGCGCTGAGTCCAGCGCTAGCCAAAGTGCTGAAGCGGTTGCACTATCCGCTCGAGATAATGTTGGTGTACGTGCGTTGGTACGTGGCCTACCCGCTGAGCCTGCGCAATCTCGAGGAGATGATGTCGGAACGCGGGATCGCGGTCGATCATTCGACCGTGCACCGGTGGGCCATCAAGCTTTTGCCGGTGCTTGAAAAGGCGTTCCGCCGCTGCAAGCGCCCGGTCGGCAAGAGCTGGCGGATGGACGAAACCTATGTGAAGGTCCGGGGTACATGGAAGTATCTCTACCGCGCCGTCGACAAGGCCGGCAACACGGTTGACTTCCTGCTGCGAGTCGAGCGGGACAAAGAGGCGGCCCGACGGTACTTCGAGAAGGCCATCGATCAGAATGGCGCGCCCGAAACGGTAACCATCGACAAGAGTAGTGCCAATCTGGCCGGGCTGCGCGCCGTGAACGCCGAGCTTGAGACGCCCATCAAGATCCGCCAGGCCAAGTATCTCAACAATATCGTGGAACAAGACCATCGGGCGATCAAGCGCCGTACCCGACTCATCTTGGGATTCAAGGAATTTCATTGTGCCCGCATCTTGTTGAGCGGCATTGAACTCATGCATATGATCGCCAAGGGGCAGATGGAAGGCGCAGGCAAACTCAAGCCATCGGCCGCCCGGCAATTCTACTCGCTGTCGATATAAGCAATCCTCATCATATCGTTATCGTTCGCCCAAATCGCCTTACCGCGACAGAACCACTTGCCTACCCGGCACCGGCACGGTGCAGCGACAGAATCGTCTGTTGCGCCTGCGTCTTGACCGGTACGAAGCGCATACGCGGTCGTTGTACCGCCTCGCAGATTGCCTCGGCGTCAGCCGCATCGGTCTTGTTGCTCTTTACGTAAGGCCGGACGAACTGCGAGGCGATCAGTCGAACGGTGTGTCCGAGCTTCGCGAGTTGCCGGCCCCAGTAGTGTGACGAGCCGCACGATTCAATGCCAATCACACACGGTTCGAGCGTTCCGAAATACCGAAGTACATCCGTGCGCCTCAGCTGTTTGCGTATGAGGATGTGGCCTTGCAAATCCACTGCGTGAATCCTTACGCAACAATCAGGATTAGATGACAGCACTTTTCCGAGAAATTGGCCGATATCGATGATCATGTACTGCGTTGAAGGAGACGCTGAAGGTGACGTTTTATGCCTTTGGAACTGTCTAGCGTCTAAAGCCCACACTCAGCATTAGGTGGAGCTGCGCGACTTGGATGCAGTTGTTGTAAGCAGTGGTGAAGCGGCCCAACTAGTCCGGCGTTTCATCCTGTGACGAAGGAAGGGCGTCTCCATTAATCGGAAAGAGGCTTGCGCGATGACTCTCAACAGAAAACTTACCTCGACGATTCTCGTCCTGTGGGTGGGGACCATCATGATTATCGTGTTCGGTGCGTGGCAACACCGGGCTATGATGATCTCGGATCGTCAGGAACAGCTCACCTTACTGATTGAAGAAGCCAACTCGATCGTTAGCCACTACCATCAGCTGTCGCAGCAGCGTATGGTCACCGAGGATGATGCAAAAAAGCAGGCCTTGGAAGCGCTTTCGTCGATTCGGTATGGCACCGACGGCTACCTTACCGTCATCAATTCTCAGTTGGTGGCGTTAATGCACCCATTCAAGCCTGAACTCGTCGGCAAGAACATGGCGAGCTTCACAGATAAGGCAGGCACGCATCTCTTCGTCGATTTAGCGAACGTGGCTAGCCACGCCAAGGGCGGATTCGTCGAATATTTGTGGACCAAACCAGGGAGTGAGGCATGCGTACCGAAAACAGGCTACGCGCTCCGCTTCGCGGCGTGGGATTGGATTCTCATCACCGGCATGTATATGGATGACGTCCAAAAAGCGTT
This sequence comes from Paraburkholderia sp. BR14312, assembly GCF_040948675.1. NCBI lineage: Bacteria > Pseudomonadati > Pseudomonadota > Betaproteobacteria > Burkholderiales > Burkholderiaceae > Paraburkholderia > Paraburkholderia sp. BR14312. The sequence goes on along the minus strand of NZ_JBFPKI010000020.1, from coordinate 7,680 downwards.
CTACAATGAGATTATCCGCTGGATTGGAGTCACGGTCGCCTTGGGAACCGTTTCCACTGTTCTGATGTTGCTCATCTTACGAAGCATAAAACGGTCACTCGGCGGTGAGCTAGAAGTAGCAGTCGCAGCGACGCAGCGCATGGCGCGCGGCGATCTTGCTACCTCTGTTCCGGTGATGCATCACAACGGAGAGAGCTTGTTGCGCGCGCTCCACATGATGCAAAGAGGTCTCATCGAAGCCATCTGGCGAGTGTCCCACGGTGCTGAGAATATCAATGCCGGAGCAGTCGAAATCGCGGCTGGCAACGCGGATTTGTCGCAGCGGACGGAAGAACAGGCGGCTGCACTAACGCAGACTGCATCGAGCATGGATGAGATGACCGTGAATGTGAAGCATAACGCCGATAACGCGGCCCTCGCTGCCGATCTGGCGACCGAAGCCGCAGACATTGCGACCCGCGGCAGCTGCGTAGTCGAGGACGTGGTCCGCAAAATGGACGATATCACGGACAGTTCAAGACAGATCGGCGACATCATTGGAGTAATCGACGGAATCGCATTCCAGACCAACATACTCGCGCTAAACGCCGCGGTCGAAGCGGCGCGTGCAGGTGAGCAGGGGCGAGGCTTCGCAGTCGTTGCAGCAGAAGTGCGAAGCCTCGCGCAACGTTCAGCAACAGCGGCGAAGGAAATCAAGGTGCTGATTGGAGCGTCGACAACTAGCGTTGAGGAAGGCGCTGTGCTCGTCGCCAACGCCGGCTCGACGATGACGGAAATCGTCGCGTCGGTGATGCGCGTGAAACAAATTTTGGAAGAAATCAGTGATGCATCTCGCGGACAGAGTGCAGGCATCGAGCAGGTGAACCGGGCTATTGGCGAAATGGACCACGTGACCCAGCAGAATGCTGCACTGGTCGAGTAGGCGGCTGCGGCCGCGCATTCGCTCAGGGATCAGGTCGTCATTCTGCGAGAAGCAGTCTCGTCTTTCGCGCTGCCGGTTCTGTCGCGGTAAGGCGATTTGGGCGAACGATAACGATATGATGAGGATTGCTTACATCGACAGCGAGTAGAATTGCCGGGCGGCCGATGGCTTGAGTTTGCCTGCGCCTTCCATCTGCCCCTTGGCGATCATATGCATGAGTTCAATGCCGCTCAACAAGATGCGGGCACAATGAAATTCCTTGAATCCCAAGATGAGTCGGGTACGGCGCTTGATCGCCCGATGGTCTTGTTCCACGATATTGTTGAGATACTTGGCCTGGCGGATCTTGATGGGCGTCTCACGCTCGGCGTTCACGGCGCGCAGCCCGGCCAGATTGGCACCACTTTTGTCGATGGTTACCGTTTCGGGCGCGCCATTCTGATCGATGGCCTTCTCGAAGTACCGTCGGGCTGCCTCTTTGTCCCGCTCGACTCGCAGCAGGAAGTCAACCGTGTTGCCGGCCTTGTCGACGGCGCGGTAGAGATACTTCCATGTACCCCGGACCTTCACATAGGTTTCGTCCATCCGCCAGCTCTTGCCGACCGGGCGCTTGCAGCGGCGGAACGCCTTTTCAAGCACCGGCAGAAGCTTGATGGCCCACCGGTGCACGGTCGAATGATCGGGACCGCGATCCCGCGTTCCGACATCATCTCCTCAAGATTGCGCAAGCTCAGCGGGTAGGCCACGTACCAACGCACGCACACCAACATTATCTCGAGCGGATAGTGCAACCGCTTCAGCACTTTGGCTACCGCTGGACTCAGCGCTTTCATTGTCATTCACATCATCCTGTAAGGTCCCGCAGCATACCAGCCTCCGCTATTGCAACAGAACCGGACCTGCCATGCGGTCTGCCGAGGAAGTACGGTCGCATGGAGTGCAGATGAATCAGGTGACGCAGCGTGCGTCCAGCTAAGGCTGGCGTGTTCAGCAGGAGCCAGTCCTGCCGGGGTAAAAGTCAGGCGCCCCGTAGCTTGAATAGCAGGGTGGCGGGAAACCAAGACTCTGAAGCCTATCGACAGGCGGCCCCTTGGGGGCCGCGCGAGTCATCGGGCCGTAACCAAAGTGAACGCGGATGTGGCCTCGAAAACAATAGATCCGAAGGCCGAGCCCTCACTGTGTAGGCGAAGGCAGCATGGGTAGCCGAAATCTGACCGATACGGCTACTTCACTTCGGCGGGGTGTGTGTAAGCGACGGCACGATGACAAGGACACGCTAAGCAACTGGAGAAGCCCTCCTCGCCCCGGCGCGAAATCGTCGGAGCAAGGTAGGTTCTATAACCGGAGAACCCGGGAAGTGGACCGAAGGCGAGAGGGTGGCGGATGGGCCCGTAGGGCATTGGCAAGGTACTGAAGCGGCTGCACTACCCGCTGGATGTGATCCTGCTGTGCGTCCGGTGGTACGTGGCGTACTGACTGAGTCTACGAAACCTCGAAGAAATGATGGCCGAGCGGGGTATCGAGGTGGACCATTCGAGCGTGCACCGGTGGGTTATCAAGCTGCTGCCGGTGTTTGAAAAAGCATCCGCAAACGCAAACGGCCTGTCGGCAAGCACTGGCGCGTCGATGAGACCTATGTCAAGGTAAAAGGCCATTGGAATATTTGTACCGTGCCGTGGACAAAGCGGGCAACACGGTGGATTTCCTGCTGTGCGCCCATCGGGACAAGGCCGCGGCGCGCCGCTACTTCGAGAAGGCGATTGAACAGAACAGCGAGCCCGAGACAATCACCGTGGACAGGAGCGGCGCCAATCTGGTTGCGCTTGAAGCGCTCATTGCCGAGCGCTTAACGCCGATCAAGGTCCGGCAAAACAAATACCTAAACAACGTCGTCGAGCAGGATCACCGTGCCATCAAACGCATCATCAAACCGATGATGGGGTTCAAGGATTTCCGCTGTGCGCGCATCACCCTGTCTGGCATAGAGATCGCACACATGATCCGCAAGGGGCAGATGTGTGACGATGGCGTCGCCTCGACTGCAGCCGAACAATTCTATTCTCTCGTGATGTAAGCAATCCTCTTCATCTCAGGCGCCTGATCGTCGCATCGTCCTTAACGCGACACAACCCGAAAAGGCTTCGTTGTCGATCATAATCTCATCTATCTTGCATTGAGTTGAGACGTTCGCCAAATTCGCCCGTCGTTGCAAGCGTTAGCCTGCAACGACGAGTTCAAAGGAGCCGGAAATATCTGATCCCAAATCGGACCAATACTGGGGCAGACCGATACCATAGGACATCCGTAACAATCCAATCGGATCACGGGGCAGCACCATTACCACGCGGAGCCGAGATAATCCACATATCTTTCGCGTGAACAGATTTTCCCGTAGTACTACAATCCACATATTTCAAGGATGAATTGCTTTCACTGTCATCAACGCTCAAGCACTTCCCGGCATACACATTCTTCAGCTGCACTGCTCCAGTATCAACCGGGAGTATCTCCCATTGATCTCTTCTCAAATTGTCGTCACACTTTCCATCGACCACACTATAACCATTATCATAATCACTCAAACATGATCCAATTGGTTTATACGTGAAATTCACGGCTCCATCATTTAAATAAGTCATCGTAAAATTCTGCCGAGAATTATCATTTCTATATGAAAATGCATGCCGAATATGCATAAACATACCCTCCAGCACTGTTATAAATAGTTGTTAAAAATTGTCCAGTGAAAACATTACTCACCGAAACAACATCTGCAATTTTCTCCTGCGAAAAAGAGTACCCCATAAATAAAAACAAAATTGAATATCTATTCTTTTTCATCTTGCCACCTACTTTTTAGGCCAAAGTAAAACAGGAGAATGATCTGATGCCAATTGACCCATTAGGCTTGGAGTAAACAAATTGCAGTTAAAATTAGGACCACCAGATGGATTATTAATCTGCCCAGCAACCCCATAATCCAAATTACCGCCACTTCTTTGGGTTGGTCGGTCCTGATTCTGAAAAGTCACATTCCTATATTCTTGCGGATAATTTCTCTGGAGAAGACCTCTCAGTGAATCTGGATTACGATTAAAATCACCACTGATCAACCATTGATCAGCAATTTGATTTTGATTGAAGTATTCCCAAACTCGTGCAACAATTGCTCCGGAATCCGACCCTCCATTTGACAGGGAATGAACTCCAAAATAATAATCCGACCCGAGTCTTATTCCCAATATTGGCCTTGCTCCCGACCATGCTCTGGGCCTAAGCAACAGTACTTGATCAGCTCTATCCCTACTAATAATCGCAAGATTTACTCGGTTAGCTCCAGTATCAACCCTAGAGAAATAAACGTAATAATTAATTGGTCTTGCTCGCGTACCCAAATTCCAGAGATATTCGTTTATAGGCGCAACAACCCCATCAGGATTTACTAGCCGGCCATCCAATGGCAATGGAGGATTAACCGTTATAGAGTCGGGTAACGATCCAGCCTCCTGGATCGTCATAACGTCTATGCGCCTTGAATTGGGTGCCGATCCGCCATCTTGATTTCCAAGCAAAACATTGCGAATATTAACATTCCATTTACTCTCTGTGCTTGCGCTAGCGCCTTGGAGATTCCAGGTGACCACACGGCGATCATTAATTGCCGCAAACGCATTACTCGCACAATAGATTATCAGAAAAGTAAAAATTGCCCACACCTTCATCCTGAAATCCTTTTATCTCATAAACATAATCCAATGGAACTACCACCCCCACGTGTCAGGGCTCGTGCCGGTAGGTATAACTCCAATACCATAGCTACTAATAGTGACGACAACATAGCGATCTGAATCATAGCAATTCATTTGATATTTCCGACCTCTCATAGACCACTGCCAATAATCCTTTTTCCCTGATGCCGGAAAAAAACTTTCATCGGAGAAGAAATACCAGGAGGTAGTTTGCCAACATCAAGAGAGACGTTTGAATCACTATTTGACCAAGTGACTTTAGCTCCATCAGGAAACGAATTTGTAGTGAGATTAAGAACAAAAAACTGTGTACCCCACCGCCTCGCATCTCACCTTTTTCGATTTCTCGATTTTCCATTTCTCCTCACCTAAATTGATTATCAAATAAAAATGCAATTCACGAATAAATCATACAACAACTAAATGCATCGACCAATTCATATTACCTATTAAATTTAATATTTTAATATCGTAACTAAAGAATATTTTAATTTATAAAATCAAAACAAATATCCTGCAACGTATGTATGCACATAAATTAACCGTGCATAGTTAGTCCGGCCTGAATAATTCGTTTTGCGCGGCGCTAGCCCTCATGCCTCGAAGACGACACTGGTCGAGCGGCTGAGCAAAGCGAACAGAACAAGGGCGCAAAAAATCCGCAGCTTTCTGAGGATCATGCGCAGGTTGTGGCCGGCGCCACACAGCACAGCGTGAATCGCATCACCGAGCGCGCCTTTGAGCCAGTTTCGATCGAGTTTACCGTCCGTCTTCATGTGATCAATGGCAGGCTCGATTGCGCTTCGTCGTCGGATCATTGCGCGCAGCTGGCGCGTGATACCGCGCCGCAGTCCCGGGTGATAGATCTTCACTCCCTTGACAGCGACACCCTTGTAACCGCGATCCACGATGGCGACTTCGGGCTTCACATCGCTCAGGATCGCCGCCTGCTCCAACGCTTCAGCCAGCGTGTGACCGTCGTATGGGTTACCCGGCATCGAGCGGGCGCCAACCACAAGCCCTTCCTTGTGTGTCGTCGTGATCGACACTTTCACACCGAATTCGTAGGGAGTGCGAGCCTTGCCTTTCGCCAAACATTCGACTTCTGGCGCATGCAGTGCGTACAGCTTGTTTTTGTCCTTCTGCTTTTGCGACAGGACCCGCCTCGTGCGACCGATCAACTCCTGCAACGCGATGCGCCCAGTGTCGGCGACTGAATCAAGCTGACGCTCCACATCACGCATCACGCGCCCAACGCGCGAGCGCAACGTGCGAAGCGCCTTCTTCATGCGCTTGTACTGCTTCGCATGCGCGTAGCGGCCAATTTGACGCGCCAGGTGCGGCGCCTCGCGATTGTAGTTCTGCCGCAGCTTCAATCCGTGCCGTGCAGCAGCCTTCACCAGATGTTCGCGACACCGCTCGAGCAGGCGCGAATCGGTTGGATGGGCGATCGCCTTTTGCATGACCGTCGTATCGACAATTACGCGCTTCGCGCTTGAGGCCTTGATCACGCCCGCGCGCTTCGCTGCTTCGATCGTCTCGGCTAGCAACTCCTCAACTCCGGCTTCACCAAGGCGCTTGCGCCAACGCGTCAGGCTCGACGGATCAATCGGCGGCTCAGTCTGCAAAAACGTTTCGCCAGTGAAGACCTGCCAATAAGGATTCTCGACCCATTGCCAGACCACTTCCTCGTCCGACAGATCGAACGCATGCTGGAGATACAACAAACCAGCAATCAGCCTCGGTGGTGTGGCCGGCCGACCTTTGCGTGAGACGAAGCTCGCGCTCATCGACGCATTCAATCCATCCCAGTTGATCAGATCGGCCAGACGCACCAGCGGATGCTTCAGGTTGATCTGCTCGCGCGGAGGCTGCCGGAACAAATCGCCTTCGCTCACCGCTGTCTTCGGACCCATCCAGACCTCGACAGAATTTGCAGGAAACCACCCATAATCTGCCAGGATCCTGCAAATCCATCAACAACTTTCCGCTCTAAACCCTTGCTGCACAGGGCTCTTCGAATTTTTCAGACTCGACTAGTTAGTCGGGCCTTATATGGGCACCACCCGTTTGCCCAGGAGAGCTTGCATTCTGACGGTTAGATCGGTTGCATCCTTATATTCGGCCCGTTAATTGGGCATCGCCCTAGCCTTGATGGAATGCGCCGGTGAGGTCCTCATCTGAACATCGGGCTTGATGCCCGGGCCGACTATCAGGCTTTACTCATCGAGGTCTGACCTATATCGCCATCATGCATGCTTGCCTTGTGCAACCGTCGTGTGAGGAGAGGACTTCGAACGATTCGATACGCTGCTCATGTTGCGGTAACTGGCGAGCGGTACACGCGGTTGCCTGCGAGCAACGCCCACGCAATGTGAGCATTCCGGTTTGCCTGCGCCACGGCTGCCTGGTTAGGATGCTTGCGGGCCAATAAATGTTCCAGCTAGGGATCGATCGCCGTAGAGGCGCGTCGCTGGATTCCCTGGCACATCCGGACCACCGCGCGTGCGCCGTGGATCAGCAGGGTTCGCAAATACGGGTCACCCCTTTTACTTATGTGAGCCAGACGCTGCTTGCCACCCGAGGAATGCTGCCGGGGTACGAGGCCAAGAGGCTCTGATGTGATGGACGACTCCCGCTACCCAGCGAGCGGTTTATGCCAAAGTGGAGAAGTCGTGACGTCCACGGCAAAGGAGCGTTCATCATGAATATAGCGACTGTTGGACTGGATCTGGCCAAGAGCGTGATGCAGGTTCACGCAGTGAATTCGCAAGGCGAAATCGTTGTACGCAAACAGCTAAGACGCGCGAATGTACTTCGGTATTTTGCTACGCTCGAACCGTGTGTAATCGGCATGGAAGCGTGCGCCTCGTCGCACTACTGGGGCGTGAGCTCACCAAGCTCGGACACACCGTTCGACTGATCGCCCCGCAGTTCGTCCGGCCTTACGTAAAGAGCAACAAGACCGACGCGGCCGATGCCGAAGCAATCTGCGAGGCGATAACGCGA